>JBJELO010000234.1:0-79051 GCA_051879195.1 Lachnospiraceae bacterium | reverse complement strand
AAAGCTGAAAGGAATCATAAAGGAGGATTCGGATTGAGCGATCTTGAAGAGGAAAATCGTGCTTCCTCAGACAGGTGGAGTATGTCTGAGTGGAACGAGGATCAGAAGAGGTTATTTCTGAACCGCAATACAGAATCGTTTGTACAGGCAAAGCGGATTTATGAAGCGATTCAGATACCGGGGGAACTCAATACAAGAGTCAGAGCAGCGATTGAGTCGGAACAGCAGCGCAGAAGGCACCGCCTGGTGTGGATGATGAGTGCGGGAGCCGCAGTCATATTGGGGGTCTGCTGCATTATGTTTCAGCAGTGTTCAAAACAGAGTATGGAATTTACGGATCCTTCCAGAAATGTAATTGTGCATCCGGAGATAAAGGAGAGTATTGATGTACTGCAGACATCCGGTGAAGCAGGGAGCGAAGCGGAGTCGGAGATGGAAACGATACTGGAAAAGACTGCCGGGAAACTAAGGGAACGCGGCATTAAGTCAAAAAAGCGGGAAAATTGAAAAAAAAGCTTGATAAAATCCGGAATCTGTGGCTTTATATATATGGACCAGATTTTTTGGAGGTAGACACAGAATGAAGAAAGTAGTAAAATTTGGCGGCAGTTCCCTGGCAAGTGCAGAGCAGTTTAAAAAAGTGGGCGCAATTATCCGCAGCGAAGAAGCAAGGCGTTATGTTGTACCTTCTGCTCCTGGTAAAAGATTTTCCGGCGATACCAAGGTAACAGACCTTTTATATAGCTGCTACAGTCTGGCGGAAGCAGACGAAGATTTTGAAGCAGTTCTGGCGGAAATCAAATCACGTTATGATGAAATCATCGACGGTCTTGGTCTTGACCTGTCTCTCGATGATGAGTTCGTTACGATCCGTAGAAATTTTAAAGAGAAAGCAGGCGTTGATTACGCGGCTTCCAGAGGTGAATACCTGAATGGCATTGTGATGGCTGACTATCTGGGATATACGTTCCTGGATGCGGCAGACTACATCACATTTAAAGAAGACGGCAGTTTTGACGACATGGCAACCAATGAAAAGCTGTCCGCATGTCTGGAGAAGACGGATAAGGCGGTTATTCCCGGTTTTTACGGTGCGTATTCCGACGGGCGTGTTAAAACCTTTTCCAGAGGCGGCTCCGATGTGACCGGTTCCATTGTGGCAAAGGCATGTAAAGCGGACATTTACGAAAACTGGACCGATGTATCGGGCTTTATGCTGACGGATCCCCGCATTGTGAAAGATCCGGAGATCATAGAGACGATTACGTATCAGGAACTTCGTGAGCTTTCCTATATGGGAGCCAGTGTACTGCACGAAGATGCGATTTTCCCGGTCAGAAAGGCAGGTATTCCCATCAATATCCGCAATACCAATGCACCTCAGGATAAGGGAACCATGATTGTGGCCAACACCTGTTACAAGCCGAAATATGCGATTACAGGTATTGCGGGCCGCAAAGGATTCACATCTATCAGCATTGAAAAGGATATGATGAATGCGGAGATCGGATTCGGGAGAAGAGTTCTGTCTGCATTTGAGAAGGCAGGGATTCCCTTTGAGCATATGCCTTCAGGCATTGATACCATGACCGTATATGTAAATCAGCATGAGTTTGAGGAACATGAGCAGCTGATCCTTTCTGAGATCCGCCGTCTGTGCGAACCGGATGTGATCGAGCTGGAAACCGATCTGGCACTGATTGCAGTCGTTGGGCGCGGCATGAAAAAGAACAAGGGAATCGCAGCAAGAGTTTTTGCAGCGCTGGCACATTCCGGCATTAATATCAGGATGATCGATCAGGGCTCCAGCGAGATGAATATCATCGTAGGTGTGGAAGGCAGGGATTTTGAAGCAGCTGTCCGTGCAATCTATGATGTTTTTGTAAACATGGAATTATAAATCAGAATGACACGGTTGATTTTATTTTCAATTCTTTGGTTGACATTTTGGAGATTATGTTCTATACTCCTATACAACAGTTTCGTCAAGGGCGGTGAGACATTATGTCTTGCCGCCTTTTTTGTATTATCCGGATTTTTCCTGATATACAAAACCGTATCTGTGTGACGGGAGCTGCAACTGCAACAGGAAAACGTAACAGTTTTCAAAAAGGAAGGAGAAATAAATGTCAGCTTACACATTATCATTTATCGATCCGGTTCAGCCATATCTGCTTCAGACAACGGCCAGATATTATAAGTATCCGGTTTATCAGCGCGGGATTCAGGAATTCTTTGGTTTCTGTACGTATGGCCCCGAAAAAGCAGATGAAGACGGTTATATTACTTTTCGAATGGTTCCGGATGTGGGAATACAGACTTTAATATCATGTGACCAATCAGAGTTTTCCATAATTACACTTGAACCTGATGTGGAAGCGATGTTTGTAAAACTGAAACCTGAAACCGAATATTTTGGAATTCGTTTTATCCCGGGGATTGTGGGCTATGTGCAGAAGTTTCTGCAGCAGTCCATATACGCCGAAGAAATCCACAGGTATTTTCTGGAGGAAAAAGGTTTTTCTCAGCGGTGCAGGATTTTTCAGCGGGTGTTTGAGGAATTTCTCGGCAGCAGTACAGAACATAACCTGAACTCTCAGGTACCGTCTATCTACGCTATGGTCAGCAAAACGAACGGAGATATCCGCATTGATGAGCTGAGCCGTCATCTGGGCTATTCTCAGCGTTATATGAGCAAGATGGTCAAAGCGGGCTTTGGCATGTCCCCAAAGACACTCTGCAAATATATCAAATTCCAGAAATCTCTGGAATATCTGGGATGCCGCAGCGACATGGACATTACAGAAGTATCGAATGCACTGGGCTATTATGATCAGTCTCATTTTGTAAAATATTTCAAGGAATTTACCGGTGTTACTCCGAAGAATTATGTAAGTATGGTCAGACAGGACCGCCTTTATCAGAAAATTGAGAATGTGGGACGTCAGGACATGAATTATTATCATCGTGAGACATTCACGCCCAGAGAATGGAAAAATCTGTTTCTTGCGGAATAGAGTCATAGAAAACGAAACCGATTGAAAGCTTTTTCACAGAAATATCAGAAAAAGCAATGTCAATCGGTTTCCTGTTTGAAGATATCTGCAGATATAACCCCATTGCCATATCTCCCGCGCAGATACCGGATTCTTAAAATTCTTTTGTAAATCAGTTGTTCCTGATATTTGTATAATATCACGGAAAAAGTATTTTTCATAGTAAAAAACGGAGCAAAATAGACAACGGAATTTACGAACGGAAAATTTTTTGTGTTTTACTTGCGATGGTATCGGAGTTCGGCTATACTGATGTATGATACGGTAAACAGAGGCCGCATATGCTTTCTGTTTCCATGAGGATTTGTGAAAACAGTTACGGAGGTTGATTATGGCTGAACACGATATTGGAAAGAATAAAACCGTCTGGAAGGACCGCAAGCATTTTATGTGGTTTCCTTTCAGTTTTACGACTTATGAACTGAAAAATGACCGTTTATATGAGGAAACCGGTTTTTTCAGTACCAGTTCCGATGAACTGCTGTTGTACCGGGTGGTTGATCTGACCATGAGACAGACACTTGCACAGAAGCTCTATGGAACCGGGACATTGATTCTGAAGTGCCGCGTGGATGCTACTCCGGAGATCCGTCTGGAGAATATCAAACATCCCCGGCAGGTGAAAGAGCTTCTGTCGGACATGATCGAGGAAGCAAGAGCAAAACATCGGGTAGTCGGCCGCGAGTTCTATGGCGACACCTATTATATGGGTGATGCGGATGACATGGAGGACGATGATGAGATGCGTTAAAGAAGCAGGGAAAAAGGCAGGGCGTTTTCTGACGGCTGTTCTCCTTGTTCTTCTGTGTGTACTGACCGGTATTTTCAGCGGATGTGCTGAAAGCTCCCTGCAGATATCCTGGTCTTCCGGGGAAACCGATGCAGCATATTCGGTGACTGATGCCGCGTATTCAGAGACGGATGCTGCGTACGGGCAGGGTGAGGATCGTACGGGGCAGGAGATGGATGCCGAAACGGTGGAAAGTACGCAGGCGAATGTTTCCGGAACAGACAGGGATTCCAATCAGGACTCCGTCACAGAAGATGGAATTTATACGTCACCGGAACAGGTTGCACTGTACATTCATCTGTATGGGCATCTGCCATCCAATTACATAACGAAGAAGGAAGCAGAGGCTGCGGGCTGGGACAGTTCAAAAGGCAACCTGTGGGAGGTTGCCGATGGTATGAGTATCGGCGGAAGCCGATTCGGCAATTACGAGGGTGCTCTGCCGGATCAGGAAGGCCGCAGATGGTATGAATGTGATGTCAATTATGAAGGCGGCTACAGAGGCGCCGAAAGACTTCTGTATTCCAGTGACGGTCTGATCTACTACACAGGAGACCATTATAAAACATTTGAGCAGATTTATTAAAAAACGCGCAGATCTAAAAGTGTCGGATCTGCATCGGGGATAAAAAGAAAGACCATAGCACAGCATGAAGAGGATGTTATGGTCTTTTCTGTATCCGGAGGGAAGATTTATGTTGAATCGGAATGGAGATTCGCTGCTTTACATGCAGCTGTATGAATATTATAAGGAACTGATTCTGAGCGGGAAGATGAAGCAGGGTGCGAAGCTTCCGTCAATCAGGCAGTGCGCGGCGCAGCTGCAGGTCAGCCGGACAACTGCGGAGATGGCCTATATGCTGCTGGCTGCCGACGGATATATTATTTCCCGTCCCCAGAGCGGATATTATGTTACCGGTTTGTGGCAGGAGCACAGCCGCAGAAAAGAGCAGAAGAAAGATGTTTTCGCAGTGAGGGAAACAGCGGGAGGAAAAACCGTCCGCGTATGTTCTAAGTCTGTCGGAATCGACTTCTCTTCTACTTCAGGCGGGCAGGAAAGTTTTAATCTGGATTTATGGAGGCGGTATGTAAAAAGCGCATTGCGTCAGGGCGACAGATTGATTACTTATGGTGATCCGCAGGGTGAAGAAGATCTGCGCAGGGTTATCAGCGATTATCTGACAAAGAACCGCAATGTGGTCTGCAGTCCGGAGAATATTGTAATCGGTGCAGGATTTCAGAGTTTACTGCATATTTTGTGTCCGCTGCTCAGAGGACGGAAAACGATTCATTTTCTGGATCCCCATTTCAAACAGGGACAGGCAGTGTTTGAAGATTACGGTTTTTCTGTTCATAATGAACCCGGCGATATGGGAACTGCTGACCTGATCTATGCAACACCGTCGCACCTGAATCGCTGGGGAGACATTATGCCGGTGAAAGATCGTTTTCTTCTGCTGCAGCAGGCTGCGGAATCAGGGAGCATGGTGATTGAGGATGATTATGACAGTGAGTTTGCGTATATTAATCATCCTGCGCAGGCGCTGCAGGGACTGGACGGGGGACGGAATGTGATTTATCTCAGTACTTTTTCAAGGATGCTGCTGCCGTCCATCCGTATCAGTTTTATGATACTGCCCGATGAGCTGCTGGAAAACTATGAAAAAAGAAAATCTCTTTATAATCAGACCGTTTCCAAAGCCGATCAGATTGCCCTTTGTCAGTATATCCGTGACGGGCATCTGCAGTCACAGATCAGGAAAACCAGAAAAATGTATGAAGAGAAAAGTGAACATTTTCTGGAGTTGTTTGGTGAGATCCTGGATAGGAAAAATATACGGCTGCGTATGACACAGGGAAAATCGGGCATGATAGCAAAAATCGAGCTTCCGGAGTCATGCCCTGTCCGGCAGCTGGCGGATCAGATGCTTGATGAGGGGATACGGATCGGGATTCTTTCCGGGGGAAAAGAGCCGTATCATGGCATTTATCTTTCCTGCAGCAGTGTTCCGGAGAAAAAATGGGAGGAATCCCTTGAACTTCTGACGAATAAAATTTTACAGATTTCCGAAAAAAACGCTTGACATATGTGATATAAGTGTTATAGTAGTAATAGAACAAAACAACAAAGATATGGTTGCAGTCCTGGAAAGGACAGAAGGAGTGCATATGAATATCAGTAAGTTTACGCAGAATTCTCTGCAGGCGGTTCAGAACTGTGAAAAGCTGGCATATGATTTTGGCAATCAGGAGATTGACCAGGAGCATTTACTTTACAGCCTGCTGCAGCTGGATCAGAGCCTGATTCTCAGGATGATTGAGAAGATGGAGATTAATGGAGAACAATTTACCGGACGGGTCAGACAGCTGATTGAAAAGCGTGTGAAGGTATCCGGTGGCAAAGTATATATCAGTCAGGCATTGAATCAGGTTCTGCTTCATGCGGAAGATGAAGCAAAGCGTATGGGAGACGAGTATGTTTCCGTTGAGCATCTGTTTCTTGCCATGCTGGCGGATCCCAATCAGGCTATTAAGGGACTGTTCAAAGAGTATGGAATTACCAGGGAACGTTTTCTCAAGGCACTGTCTACCGTGCGGGGGAATCAAAGGGTAACCTCTGACAATCCCGAAGTGACTTATGATACACTGAACAAGTATGGTGTGGATCTGGTGCAGCGTGCTTCCGAGCAGAAGCTGGATCCCGTCATCGGCAGAGACAGTGAGATCCGCAATGTGATCCGGATCCTGTCCCGCAAGACGAAGAACAACCCTGTTCTGATCGGGGAACCCGGTGTCGGTAAAACTGCAGTGGCGGAAGGTCTGGCACAGCGTATTGTACGGGGTGATGTCCCTGAAACACTGAAGAACAAGACCATATTCTCACTGGATATGGGTGCTCTTGTTGCAGGCGCCAAGTATCGCGGTGAGTTTGAAGAACGTCTGAAAGCTGTGCTGGATGAGGTTCGCAAGAGTGAAGGGAAGATTATTCTGTTCATTGATGAACTTCATACGATTGTGGGAGCCGGCAAGAGTGACGGTGCCATGGATGCCGGCAATATGCTGAAACCCATGCTGGCAAGAGGTGAGCTGCACTGTATCGGTGCAACCACACTGGATGAGTACCGCAAGTATATCGAGAAGGATGCAGCGCTGGAGCGGCGTTTCCAGCCGGTTACGGTGGATGAACCTACAGTGGAGGATACCATTTCCATTCTTCGTGGTATCAAAGACCGTTACGAGGTTTATCACGGCGTGAAAATCACCGATGCGGCGCTGGTCAGCGCGGCCACATTATCCCACCGCTATATCACCGATCGTTTCCTGCCTGACAAGGCCATTGATCTGGTGGATGAAGCCTGCGCACTGGTTAAGACGGAGATGGATTCCATGCCTGCAGAGATGGATGAACTGCAGCGGAAGATCATGCAGCTGGAGATTGAGGAGGCGGCTCTGAAAAAGGAGACAGACCGCCTGAGTATGGAGCGTCTGGAGGATCTCCAGAAGGAACTGGCGGAGCTGCGTGAGAAATTCTCAGCCATGAAGGCCAATCTGGACAGTGAAAAAGCATCTGTGGAGAAACTGAAGAAGCTGCGTGAGGAAATCGACACGGTTAACAATGATATCCAGACTGCGCAGCAGAATTATGATCTGAATAAGGCGGCAGAGCTGATGTACGGCAGGCTGCCTCAGCTGAAAAAGGAGCTGGAAGCGGAAGAAGAAGCTGTTAAAAAGAAAGATCTGTCTCTCGTTCATGAGGCTGTAACGGATGAAGAGATCTCCCGGATCGTTTCCAGATGGACCGGCATCCCGGTATCCAAACTGACAGAGAGTGAGAAGAACAAAACACTGCATCTGGATGAAGAACTTCACAAGCGTGTCATCGGCCAGGATGAAGGTGTCCAGAAGGTAACGGAAGCCATTATCCGTTCCAAAGCCGGTATCAAGGATCCCGATAAGCCCATTGGTTCTTTCCTCTTCCTGGGCCCCACCGGTGTGGGCAAGACAGAGCTGGCAAAAGCACTGGCAGAAAGTCTGTTTGATGATGAGAACAACATGGTGCGTATCGATATGAGTGAATATATGGAGAAGTTCTCCGTATCGAGACTGATCGGAGCACCGCCCGGATATGTGGGTTACGATGAAGGTGGCCAGCTGACGGAAGCTGTCCGCAGAAAGCCGTATTCTGTTGTCCTGTTTGATGAAATTGAGAAAGCACATCCTGATGTGTTCAATGTGCTGCTTCAGGTTCTGGATGACGGCCGGATCACCGATTCCCAGGGTCGGACGGTGGATTTCAAGAATACGATTCTGATTATGACCTCCAACATCGGTTCCTCTTATCTGCTGGAAGGCATTGATGAAAACGGTGAGATCAATGAGGACGCCAGAAATATGGTAACGCAGGAGCTGCGGTCCCATTTCAGACCGGAATTCCTGAACCGTATTGATGAGACGATTATGTTCAAGCCTCTGACCCGCGATAACATCGGCGGCATTATCGATCTGATGATGAAGGATCTGAACCGCCGTCTGCAGGAGCGCCAGCTGTCTGTGGAACTGACAGAGGAAGCAAAGCATTATATTGCTGATAACGGTTATGATCCCGTTTACGGTGCCCGTCCTCTGAAGCGTTATCTGCAGAAATATGTGGAGACGCTGGCGGCAAGAATTATCCTTGGCGGCGATATCAGCGAAGGCGATGTGATTCAGATCTGTCTGGAAGGCGACCATCTCAATGCAGTGGTCATCAGTTATCCCAGGGAAAACGGATAGTTTTTCTGAATCGTTGGTCGTTTGCGGCGACTGCTCCTGCCGTAAATGAATAAAGTAAAGTATATACCCGGAAGTTGCTTTTCCGGACAAAGTCTCAGGATTTTGCCCGGAAAAACAGCTTCCGGGTATTTTTTATTTCCTGGTAATTATTCAGCAGAAGCTGGATTGCTGCATTTCCCGTTTTATTCCGGAAATGCAGGTGGATTTACAGCGAATGGCAGCGCTCAGGTCATTGTAATTTTCTTTAAAATCATATATACTGTGGAAGGAAAAGGAAAGCGTGGTGCTTTCCTTTTTCTGGAACAAACCTGAGTACAGGAGGAAATAATAGTGAGGATAGTACTGATGCAGATGGCTGTAACAGATGGGGAAAGCGGCTCTGTGCGTATGGAAAAAGCCGATACTTATCTGAAACAGATAGAAGAAACATCGGAGAAGCCGGATCTGATCCTGTTTCCGGAGCTCTGGAAATGCGGATTTCAGAATTTTGCCGGTTATAAGGATGTGTCTGAGGAACTTCGCGGAGAAACATGGCAGTTTATGAGCCGCTGGGCAAAACGGTTGCACTGCTATATTCACAGCGGCAGCTTTGTGGAAAAACGGGGGGTGCAAAGATATAACACTTCCATTCTCTTTGACAGGGAAGGATGCGAAAAAGGCATTTACCGGAAAATCCATCTGTTCGGTTTTGAGTCCATGGAACAGAAAATCCTGACAGCGGGCCAGTCTGTCACGGAGGTGGAAACAGAGTTTGGAAGAATCGGTATGGCAACCTGCTATGATCTGCGGTTTCCGGAGCAGTTTCGGCTGCAGAAGGAAACGGTTCCCGGAATATTTCTTATCACTGCGGCCTGGCCGGCAGCGAGGCTGGAACACTGGAGACTGTTCAATCAGGTGCGGGCTGTGGAAAATCAGTGTTATGTGATTTCATGCAATGCAGCCGGAACCCAGTGTGGTGTCACCGGAGCCGGGCACAGCATGATTACGGATCCCATGGGGAATATTCTGGCGGAAGCATCGGAGCAGGAAGAGATTGTATGGTGTGATCTGGATCCTCTGCTGTCTGCAGAATGGCGCGGACAGTTTCCGGCACTGAAGGATCGGAAACCGATTTCATTGAACTGACAGGAACATGCTGATTGCTGACGAAAACTTATCACACGAGGAGGAAATTCATGAAAAGTCCGTTAACGACGTTGTGTTATATGGAAAAAGACGGAAAGTATCTGATGCTTTACCGAAACAAAAAGGAAAATGATGTAAATGAAGGCAAATGGATCGGGATCGGAGGGCATTTTGAAGAGGGAGAAAGTCCGGATGAATGTCTGCTCCGGGAAGTATATGAAGAGACCGGTCTGACTCTGACCAGCTACCAATTTCGCGGGATGGTTACCTTTTGTGCGGATGGATGGCCGGTGGAATATATGTGTCTGTATACAGCAGACGGATTTGTAGGAGAACTCAGGGATAACTGTAATGAAGGCGAACTGCGCTGGATTGAAAAGGAAAAAATCCCGGATCTTAAACTGTGGGAGGGAGATCGGATTTTTCTGAAACTTCTGATGGAAGACAGTCCGTTTTTTTCCCTGAAGCTTCATTATGTGGGAGACGATCTGGTGGAATGCAAACTTCATGTGTAGAACCGCAGCCGGGGAAAACACGGCTGGATAACAGGTCTATATGAAAGAAAACCTATTGAGAGGAAACGGATGTATGAAAAGGTTATTTGTTTATTTGAAACCGTATAAAAAAGAATGTATCTGTGCTCCGCTGTTTAAAATGCTGGAGGCCACATTTGAATTGTTTGTGCCGCTGGTTATTGCTGCAATCATCGATACAGGTATTGCGTCCCGGGATACGGGTTATATTATACGGATGTGTCTTGTTCTGGTGGCGCTGGGTCTGATCGGCGTGACATGTTCCATCACAGCTCAGTATTTTTCGGCAAGAGCAGCCGTAGGCTTTGCCAGCAGGCTGCGTCATGCCCTGTTTGAACATTTGCAGAGCCTGTCCTATACGGAAATCGACCGTCTGGGAACTTCCACCATGATTACGCGGATGACCAGTGATGTGAATCAGGCACAGAGCGGTGTGAATATGACGCTTCGTCTGTTCCTGAGGTCCCCGTTTATTGTATTTGGCGCAATGGTCATGGCCTTTACCATTGATTTCCGCTCTGCTCTGATTTTTGTGGCAGCGATTGCTCTGCTGTCTCTGATTGTATTTATACTGATGAGGATTTCCGTGCCGCTGATGCGTCAGGTACAGCAGCGGCTGGATTCCATTCTGGGAATCACCCGGGAAAATCTGACAGGTGTGCGTGTGATTCGGGCATTTGGTCAGGAAGAGCATGAAGCAGCGGAGTTTGAACAGAGAAACAGCCTGTTTACATCAGTCCAGAAAAAAGCGGGGAAAGTGTCCGCACTGATGAATCCGCTGACTTATGTGGTTATCAACGCTGCTGTAATCTGGCTGATCTGGACAGGAGCCGTTCAGGTCAATCTGGGCATTCTGACTCAGGGGCAGGTGGTGGCTCTCTATAATTATATGTCACAGATTCTGGTGGAACTGATCAAGTTTGCCAACCTGCTGGTAACAATCAACAAAGCCATCGCCTGCGGAAACCGGATTGCGGCTGTATTTGATGTGAACAGCAGCATGGAAGAAGGAACGGTGAATGCACTGGATGGAATCGTGAATGCGCAGGGAGAAAATGTAAATGTACTGAAAGAAAACGGGAAATCAGTACCTGCAGTTCGTTTTGACCATGTCAGTCTGACGTATCAGGGAAGTCAGGATACGTCGCTGGAGGACATTGATTTTGAGGTGCCCCGGGGCAGCGTAACAGGAATCATCGGCGGTACCGGTTCCGGAAAAACGTCTTTGGTCAATCTGATTCCCAGGTTTTATGAGGCAACGGCAGGTGCCGTGCAGGTAAATGGACGGGATGTCCGGGAATACCGCTATGAGGCATTGAGAAAAGGGATTGCTGTTGTTCCCCAGAAAGCGGTGCTGTTTCACGGGACCATTCGGGATAATATGCGCTTTGGATGTGAAGAGGCATCGGATGAACAGATTATGGAGGCAATCAAAACAGCTCAGGCTCTTGATGTGGTGGAAAAGAAGGGCGGTCTCGATGCCATGATCGAGCAGGGCGGCCGGAATCTTTCCGGAGGCCAGCGACAGCGTCTGACCATTGCCAGAGCACTGGTATCAAAACCGCAAATACTGATTCTGGATGACAGTGCATCGGCTCTTGATTATGCAACGGATGCTGCATTGAGGAAATCTATCCGGGAGCTGCCCGATGCGCCCTCTGTCTTTATCGTATCCCAGAGAGCGGCATCCATCCGCCAGGCAGATCAGATCATTGTACTGGATGACGGCCGGATGGCCGGAAAAGGCACTCACGAGGAACTGCTGAAATCATGCCAGGTTTATCAGGAAATCTATTATTCGCAGTATCAGAAGGAGGTGCAGGCATAATGGCAGAAGAGAAAAACAGAAAAACAGATTCCGGGCAAAAGACCAGCCGGAAAGGTACCGTAGGGAAGGTTCTGCATTATATCCGGCGCTACTGGGGATTTCTTGCAGTATCTCTGATTCTGGCGGTTGTCACGGTAGTACTGACCCTGTATGTTCCAATTCTGATCGGACGTGCCATCGATCATATCATTGCCGCAGGAAGAGTTGATTTTGCAGCTGTGGGAAGAATCCTTATCAAAGTCGGAGCCGCTGTGGCAGTAACCGGCATCTGCCAGTGGATCATGAATATCATGAACAATCATATCACATATCATGTGGTTCATGATATCCGCGAGGAAGCATTCCAGAAGATACAGGTTCTTCCGCTGAAATACCTGGACGCCCATGCGTATGGTGAAATCGTCAGCCGCGTCATTGCGGATGTGGATCAGTTCGCGGACGGTCTGCTCATGGGCTTTACCCAGTTTTTCACAGGTATTGTAACAATCGGCGGAACACTGATCTTCATGCTGACGATCCATGTGCAGATCACGTTCATCGTGGTTCTGCTGACGCCTCTGTCCTTTGTCATTGCCAATTTCGTAGCAAAAAATACGTACTCCATGTTTCAGCAGCAGTCGGTAACGAGAGGGGAGCAGACTGCACTGATTGACGAAATGATCGGTAATGAAAAGGTGGTGCAGGCGTTCGGATACGGAGACCGTGCCCTGGAGCGTTTCGATGAAATCAATAACCGTTTGGAAAACTGCTCTCTGAAAGCAACATTTTTCTCATCCCTGACCAATCCGGCCACCCGGTTTGTCAATAATGTGGTATATGCGGCAGTGGCTCTTGCCGGTGCTTTGACCGTACTGTCCGGCGGGATGACTGTGGGTAATCTGTCCAGCTTTTTAAGCTATGCGAACCAGTATACAAAGCCGTTTAACGAAATCTCCGGTGTCATCACGGAACTGCAGAATGCGCTGGCATGTGCGGCCAGAATCTTCAGTCTCATTGAAGAAGAACCGCAGATACCGGAGCCCGGAGATGCCAGCGTGCTGGAAAACGCAAAGGGCAATGTGGAACTGGATCATGTGGACTTCTCCTATGTACAGGATAAGCCGCTGATCGAAAATCTGAATCTGTCCGTAAAGCCCGGTCAGCGTGTGGCGCTGGTAGGTCCCACCGGATGCGGAAAAACCACCATCATCAATCTGCTCATGCGCTTCTATGATGTGGATGCAGGCGGAATCCGGGTGGACGGAACCGATATCCGGGATTATACCAGAAAAAGCCTGCGCACCAATTACGGTATGGTATTGCAGGAAACCTGGCTGAAGGCCGGAACAATCCGTGACAATATCATCATGGGAAAACCCGATGCGACGGAAGAAGAAATCATCGCGGCGGCAAAAGCTTCCCATGCCCATTCTTTCATCAGACGTCTTCCTCAGGGATACGATACGGTCATCAGCGAAGACGGCGGTATGCTGTCGCAGGGCCAGAAACAGCTTCTGTGCATCACCCGTGTTATGCTCTGCCTGCCGCCCATGCTGATTCTGGATGAAGCAACCTCATCCATCGATACCCGTACGGAACTGAAGATCCAGGAAACATTTGCCCGGATGATGAAAGGCCGCACCAGCTTTATCGTGGCACACCGGCTTTCCACCATCCAGAATGCAGATGTAATTCTTGTCATGAAAGACGGGCACATCATCGAGCAGGGCAGTCATGAAGAGCTTCTCGCAGGAGGCGGATTCTACAGAGAACTGTATTACAGTCAGTTTCAGAACTGATCTATCTCCAGACCTGTCCGCGGTAGCGGTTGAAGCAGGCAAACACTTCCTGAGGGCGGGGCATGGCCAGATCGGAACCAAGCCAGGAACCATCGGCCAGTGCCTCCAGCCCCTTACTCTGAACCAGTTTCATCAGTTCACTGACAATTTCACGCAGATTTCTTTTGCCGTCACAGTAATGCATCTGGGCATATTTCAGCATGAAAGAAAGGGCTGCAGTCTGCTCACTGTCTGCCAGCTGTTCCACATAGCGCAGGTCCACAGTATCACGATTAATGGAGAAAGCATCCCTGCCAAGCGTCTTCATCTTAATCCGGTCACTGCCGTGAAAACCCTTTGCAGCACGGGGAATCCGGCTGAAAGCGGGCATGGATACAATCGTATCCGGAAGCTTCAGGGCAGGAAAACGGGAAGCTTCCTCCTTTGCTAATGATGTGATTTCTTTCGGAACGTAGCGGTCCATCTGGATGATACAGTCAGCCACATGGAAGTAGGAACCGGAGCTTCCGGCCACCATAATGGAAGAAATCCCCTGTGTCTGAAACAGCATCTGAACCCGTTCGATAAACGGAGTGATGGGCTCCTGATCACGGTGAACCACCTGCTGCATCAGTTCATCACGAATCATGAAATTGGTGGCACAGGTGTCTTCATCGATGAGGAACAGGGAGGTTCCGGCTTCCATGGCCTCCACCACATTGGCTGCCTGAGAGGTACTTCCGCTGGCATCCTCCGTACAGAAACTGCAGGTATCTTTTCCATTGGGAAGGTTGCTGATAAACATGGAAATATCCGTGTTCTGAATGCTGCGTCCGTCTTCGGCGCGGATCTTTACAGCAGATGAATCTGTGATAACAAATTCGCGCCCATCGCCTGCAATATGATTGTATACGCCAAGCTCCAGTGCTTTCAAAAGGGTGGACTTGCCGTGGTAGCCGCCGCCTACGATCAAAGTGATCCCTTTCCTGATGCCCATGCCTTTGACAGTTCCTGCATGAGGGAGTTCCATGACAATCTCCAGAGAAGCGGGAGATACGAAAGGAACCGCACTTTTCATGGGGCGCTGTGAAATACCGCTTTCTCTGGGCAGAACCGAGCCATTGGCAACGAATGCCGCCAGATTCCTTTTTTTCAGCTGACTGCGGATATACTCCTGATCCTCCGCCAGATGAATGACGGAAAGCAGACGTTTCTGTTCGAGGCTTTTGCAGTACAGTGTCTTTCTGATACAGTCCGGAAGAAAATCAAAAAGTATTTTAATTAGCTCCTGTGAATTGATGGTGCGTCCGTTGGCAGGAAAACCAATCTCCATGCGGACGAGAACATCGCCCTTTTCCGGTGAGATGCGGCAGGCGCTTCTTTCCAGAACTTCCTGCCCTGGGCGGCTGACAGCAATCAGCCCGCTTTTGCCCGAGCCCTTCGCTTTGAAATTGTACTTTTCAATTTCATGATGAAAAAGCCGGATCAGATGATCCTGCAGGGCAATTCTTTTATGGGGCAGGTCATACAGTGCTGCCGGGAAACCTGCTTTGCTGCCGGGAACCAGAATGCTGACCCGGGAAGGGGAAGCAAACGGATCCCCCTGTACATGTTCAATATTAAGAATATAATCGCCGAACTGATAGCTGCCTTTTGTATCTTTGTAGGCGGGATAACTTCTGCGATTGATGGAAACAAGTGTATTTTTCAAATCGATATTGCTTTTCATAATAAATAAGCCTCCTGACTGATATAAGTCCAATGATGATAGATATCAGACGAATCTGACATCGTGATACGGGCAGATTTCATGACCGGAAAAGAGTCCTGAAAATGAGTCTGAATGCAGTATAGCACAGATGGAGATAAAATGCAAACAAATGTTCTGAAAAAGTATTGAAAGATGGAGTCGGATGTGTTATAGTAAATTCAATTCAATGACATGATCCGGCAATATTCCGGCGGATTTGTCAGGAAAGGATGAGAGGAACATGAGGACTGTTACAGAACAGCAGATTATTGCGCTGGCACCCAATGCCAATGCGGTAAAGAATGCCAGAAAGATCTCGGAAGAGGGCGGTTTTGTTTCACTCATGTATTCTCCCGATGATACGTTTTATATGGGAGAGTGCAGGGGAAGCGGTAAATCAAACTATGTGGTTTCAGTTGATTTCAAGGAAGAAGGGCAGCCGGTATTTCGATGCAGCTGTCCGAGCAGGCAGTTTCCGTGCAAGCACAGTCTGGCTCTTCTTTTTGAGATGATGAAGGGCAAAACCTTTATACAGGGCGAGATTCCGCCTGATATTCTGGAGAAGAGGGCAAAGAGGGAAGCAAGAGAAGTCAGAAAGGCAGCCGGGAAAGCGGGCGAGACTGATGTTGCGGCCGGAAGTGATACTCCTGAAAAGTCCCGCGGGAGAATCAGTAAAAGTACCTCTGCCGCCAGAAGAAAAAAGATCGTAAAGCAGCTGGAAGGACTGGATATGCTGAAACGGATGATGGATGAACTGATGGCTGCGGGACTCGGAGCCATGGGTGGCGTATCTTTAAAGAATTACCGGGAACTGGCAAAACAGCTGGGGGATTATTATCTGCCTGGACCGCTTCTGCAGCTGAACCGGCTGATTCTGGAGATTCAGGCTTATCAGAAGGATTCTGATCCAAAACATTATCATACAGCGGTAGAGATTCTGATCCGTCTGCGCGGAATTCAGAAAAAGGCATCGGTTTATCTGCAGAGCAAACTGGAAGCGGATTCCATGGAAGAAGATGACAGTATTTTATATGAGGAACTGGGAGGAATCTGGAAACTGGAGCAGCTCAATACACTGGGACTTAAAAAGGAGGACGCACGCCTTGTACAGTTGTCGTTTCAGGTGATGTATGAAGAAGCCGGCAGGGAGTATATTGACAGAGGATACTGGGCAGATGTGGATTCAGGAGAGATTTTTACAACGTCGAATTATCGCCCGCTCAAAGCGCTGAAATATGTGAAGCAGGAAGATTCCTGTTTTGACATGGTAAAAGTTCCTGTGCTTTCCCTGTATCCGGGAGAAGTCAATCAGCGTATCCGCTGGGAAGCGGCAGAGTTTGAGCCGGTTACCGATGTGATCCGGGAAACGGTTATGAGCAGGGCACAGACAGATTTTGCGGCAGCGGTTAAAGTGGCAAAAGGTCATATTAAGAATATTTTATCAGATAATTTTGTCGGAATGCTGCTGGCTTATGAGAGAATTGGGAAGCTGGTAAAAGAGGAAGGCGGACAGAAAAAAGAAATCCTGGTGGCGGAGGATGCTTCGGGAAAACGTCTGGAGATTCGCGACAGGGACGGCTGGGAGTCGACCAGTCAGCTGCTTGCCATGCTTCCGGAACCGGAGGTGTTTCATCGGCAGGTATTGTTTGGAATGATATTTTATGATTCATCTGATCACAGAATCTGTATTCATGCATACAGTATTGTCACAAAATCCCGGATTATCCGGTTGTTATTTTAATTGGCGGAAGGCAGGTGCGGAATATGAATTTGAATGCTGTATATGAATTGAGAAACCGGCTGGAAGCATCGGCTGTAGCCGGGATTGATCTGATCCGGGATGATTTTCGCCTGCAGAGAGCCGTGGAACAGATTGCTCCCCTGGCAAAAGCAGTGCCGGTATTTCAGAAGATAGAGGTTTTGGCAAAAAAGGTAGTTGCAGAGGAGTGTACAGACAGAGCGGGTTTACTGCTGGATCTGCTGGCGCTTCTGGATGCGGTGCTCTGTACGCAGGGTACCATGGAGATAGAAGGGGAAATTCTGGAATTGTGTACGGAACCGGAAGATGGTCAAAAAGATACTGTTTTGGAGAGTTCCGGAGCTCTGCAGAATCACAGAGTTTTTCCTGAAAGAAGATACACCGGAATTGCGGAGAATGTTCCGTACAGCCGGATGGCACCACTGATGGAAGCCTTAAGCGGAATCGGCAGCGGCAGATATGAAATTATACGCAGTACCCATGAAAAAGATCCGGAATTGTTTCAGGATTACCGGATTCAGAAACTACTGGTAAAAGCACTCGGAGACAGCTACTTCGATATTGCGGATATGGCAGAAGAGTGGCTCGGTAATATGGGATCGGAGATCGTTCCTCTTTTAAAACAGGATTTTCATGGAGATGGAAAGCGTGAGATGGTCCGGAGAATTCATGTAATGGAATCGATAGCGGGGGCACAGGAGAATGCATTTTACCGTTCTTTGCTGGAAGATTCAGGGAAAGATGTGAAAAAGGCTGCGATTGAAGCACTTCGTCATGATCCTTCCAATATGAATCTTCTGCTTGGTCTGGTTCAATCTGAGAGGGGGAAACTGAAAGAAGCTGCACAGTCTTCTCTGGTATTCATGAATGGAGAGGAATCGATTGCCTACTGGAAACATACAGCGGAAAAAGATCCGGAAAAGACTGCCGGATTCCTGAGCATGACACGGGAGGACTGGGCATCGGATCTGCTGGCAGATCTGCTGAACCGCCATATGGAGGCACTGGACAGAAAGATACCACGTATTTGTAATGAAGCAGAAAAAGAAACATTTTATATGTTGCTGGAGGCATCAGAAGCGAAGCATTCTGAAAAACTCTGCCTTTGTTATGAAAAGGCACTGGAATGGTTTCCTAAAAAAGTCGGGGAAGTTCTGATAAATTCCCTGCTTTCTGCACCGCATCCGAATCTTTTTACTGCAGCTGATAAATTGTATAAAAAGCGGGGAGATAAACTCCTGAACTGTGCGTTTCTGGCAGCTCTTCTGTCGTTATCGCCGGAGGAAGTTTATGAGCGTTTTCACCAGTATGCAGAGCCTCTGGAATCCGGAGACTGCGCGGAAGGCAGCTATAGGAATCCTGCCGGGATTTTTGAAATCTTCATAAGAATGAATTATAATGAAAAGACTGGAAAGCTGGTACTCTACGGGTATGAATTTCCCGGGATGGAAGATCCTTTTGTCCCGGATGATGCATATGAGAAAATTACACAGCGGGTTCAGGTGCTGGAACAGGGGCTGGATTCAAGATGGTACCAGATGCTTTTTGCAGACAACGGTCAGTTGAAAATGGCCTTTCAAACTTCGAAAAAACTAAGGAGATATCAGAAGATACAGGGATACAGCAGCGGATGGGATGCTATGCTTGCCTGTATTTACAGGCCGGGAAGCCCCGAGAGGGATCGTCTGTATGGAAAATACTTTTATGAAAGCGCCCGGGAAAACGGTCTGACAGTGGGAGATATTCAGATGCTGAAGAAGTGCGGGTGGCCTGTTTTTTATGGTCTGCTGTCCTGTTACAGGGATGAACACAACAACGGAGGCGGCTGGGAACTGCATGAAATTCTGATGGAACTGCCGTTTGATAAAGAAGAACTGGCAGAAGAATTAAAACCATTGCTTCACAGGGCAGATTCCGGAGATGAGATTGGAACGGGCAGATTGCGCAGATGGTATGAAGAATTGAAAAACGGAGCTTCAATTGAGAATTTGTGGTAAAAACAGGAGGAGAAAAGATGAACCGTCAGAATGTTCAGAGGCTGCCTGCGGAGCAGCTGTTTCAGGAAGAAATCGAGCAGCTGATTGATAATGAGACAAATCCGGTCCCCACAGGCTGGAAGATGTCTCCAAGGTCGGTATTGACATACATATGTGGAGGGAAGGTGGGTAACCGGATCATCACTCCAAAGTATATCGGCAGCAGAAGACTGGTGGAAATTGCCATATCCACGCTGGTTACGGATCGGGCTCTGCTTCTGATCGGCGAGCCTGGTACAGCGAAGTCATGGCTTTCGGAACATCTGGCAGCAGCAATTAACGGTGATTCTACAAGGGTAATCCAGGGGACTGCCGGAACAACAGAAGAACAGATCCGTTATTCATGGAATTATGCCATGCTGATTGGGGAAGGCCCTACGGAAAGGGCATTGATTCCCAGTCCGGTTTATCGTGCCATGGAAGATGGTGCTATTGCCCGTATAGAAGAAATTTCCAGATGTGCATCAGAAGTACAGGATGCTCTCATATCAATCCTTTCAGAGAAGAGAATTTCGGTTCCGGAGCTGGATATGGAGATACCTGCGCAGAAAGGATTTTCGATTATTGCAACTGCTAATACAAGAGATAAGGGCGTCAATGAGATGTCAGCTGCACTGAAACGTCGTTTCAATATTGTGGTATTGCCGGCACCTGCGACTCTGGAATCAGAGATGGAAATTGTACGGATCAGAGTGGCACAGATGGCAGAAGGACTGGATTTGAATGCAGGACTGCCGGATGATGAGGTGATCAAAAAAGTCTGCACGATTTTTCGTGAACTGCGTTCGAGGATGACAATGGATGGTAAACAGAAACTGAAATCCACCTCGGGTGTTTTGTCCACAGCGGAGGCTATTTCTCTGCTTGCAAACAGCATGGCACTGGCAGGCAGTTTCGGAGATGGAGATATTTCTGATTACGATCTGGCAGCAGGACTTCAGGGGGCAATTGTTAAAGAAGAAGCAAAAGATGCAAAAGTATGGGAAGAATATCTGGAAAATACCATGAAAAAGCGCGGTTCAAACTGGCTTGGCCTGTATCGGGAGTGTAAGAGGTTGATCCATTGATGAATGAAGAGATTAACAGAAGTGAGATGGGGAAAGGTCCTCATGTGTTCGGCATCCGACATCTGTCGCCTGCGGGAGCCTGGCATCTGCGCAGTTATCTGGATTGCATGCGGCCGCAGCTGGTTTTGATAGAGGGACCATCGGATTTTACGGAGCTGGCGGTTGAACTGGCCGGAAAAGACGTGAAACCTCCTGTGGCGGTCATGGCATATACTCAGGATATCCCTGTGCACACCATATTGTATCCATTTGCTGTGTATTCTCCGGAGTATCAGGCAATATTATGGTCTGTTGAGCATGGATGCCGCTGTGGATTCTGTGATCTGCCTTCCGGGGTTATTCTGGCTTTGGAAACTGTGTCAGATCGGGAGAGGCAGCAAGAAAGGGAAGCCGGGAGAATAGATGAAGAAAAAACAGATCTGCAAAGCTATACAGATTCAACTGCTGAGGTTTATTCCAGACTGGATGAACTGTCGGACGATGGAAGCCGGGATTCTTTCTGGGAACGTACTCTGGAACAGGCGGAAAGCTATGAGGGATATCGCCGGGGTGCTGCTTTATTTGGAGATTCTCTCCGCAATCTGACATCGGGATGTGGAAAGGAGGATGCCATGAACTGTATCCGCGAGGCGTATATGCGAAGACAGATTCTGGCTGCCGAAGCGGAAGGGATTCCATTGGATCAGATTGTGGTAGTTACAGGTGCATTTCATGTAAAAGGGATTCAGGGCGAAGTGCCGCCTTTATCGGATGAAGAACTGAAAGCACTGCCGTGTGTGGAATCACAGAAGACGTTGATGCCGTATTCCTATTACCGGTTATCGGAACGTTCCGGTTATGGTGCAGGGAATAAGGCACCGGCTTATTATGAGCTGATCTGGGATGGCTTTTGCAGGCAGGATCAAAGTTATGCTGCATATCGTTATCTGGTTGAAATCGCAGCATATCAGAGAAAGAACGGAATGACGGTATCGTCTGCCGAAGTGATTGAGGCAGTCAGGCTGTCCTGCACTCTGGCAGATCTTCACGGGAGCAGGATTCCGGTACTGAAAGATCTGGAAGATGCAGCCATGACCTGCATGGGACATGGACGGTTTGGTGAAATTGCAGTGGCCGTTGCAGATACTGAAATCGGAATCCAAATCGGTTCTTTGCCGGAAGGTGTCAGCAGGACTTCGATTCAGATGGATTTTTATCATAAACTGAGTGAACTGAGGCTGGAAAAGTACAAATCCGCGGTTGCACAGGATCTGATGCTGGATCTGCGTGAAAAACTGCGGACCAAATCACAAAAAGCTGCATTAATCGATCTGGAGCGATCTTTTTTTCTGCATCGTCTTCGGGTTCTCGGCATAAAGTTTGCGGACTGGAAAAAGACAGATCAGGACCGGGCAACATGGGCAGAACACTGGGTTCTGCAGTGGACTGCCGAAGTGGAGATTCAGATTGTGGAAGCGATAATGAAAGGAGATACGATTGAACAGGCTGCGGCTTTTCATTTAAAGGAGCAGGCAGAAAACAGTCACAGCATGGCAGACATTGGCGGAATTATGGAAGATACTTTTTACTGCGGGATGCCGGACAATGTGATTCATGCTTTGAAAGTGCTTCAGGCTATGGCTGCAGATGCTGCATCCATACCGGAAATTGCACGGACAGCAGACAGGCTTTCAGTGATGATTCAATATGGAGATATTCGTAAACTGAATCGAGAACCGCTGATTCCGGTATTGTGCCAGATTTTTTTACGTGCGTGTCTGCTTTTACCGGAAGAATGTTATTGCGATGATCAGGCTGCTGCTTCGTTGATTGAAGCTGCAGATATTTTAAACCGGGTGTGCATCAGCAATGAATTTCTTGATCAGGAGCGTTTCCAGAGAGTACTTCTTGATATTGCAGGGAGAGATGATCTCAATACCAGAATATCCGGTTTTGCTGCGGCACTTCTTCTGGAGCGGGGGGTGATGGACAGCGAAGAACTGGGGCGTGAAGTGGAACGCAGGCTGTCGAAAGGAATTCCGGCAGAACTTGGCGCGGGATGGTTTGAAGGACTGTCCATGAGAAATCACTATGCTTTAATTGCACGTATGATTTTGTGGGAGAAACTGAGCGGGTATCTTGATACATTAGATGATGATGAATTTAAGCGTGCCCTGGTATTTCTTCGGCGTGCGTTTGCAGACTTTTCTTCTGAGGAGAAAAATCAGATCGCGGAGAATCTGGGGGAAATCTGGCAGATTAATCCGGAACAGGTCAGTGAGGTACTGAATGATGTACTTCCACAGGAGGAGCAGCAGCTTCTGGACAGTCTGGGAGATTTTGATTTTGATGATATATAGATGTTAAGCGGGATACAGGCGGATATTTTATTGCTATTTACCAGGGAGGTGAGCAGATGGGTGCTGAAAAGAGTAAAAATGCGGCGAAGGAAAATTCTGCAGGAGAGAATGCAGCGGGGGAGATAGCAGCTGCAGAACGAATACGGCGATGGAGACTGATCCTGGGCCAGGAAAGTGACCGGCAGTTTGAAAGGATGAACAGAGAGCAGAGTCCGGAGCTCAATGAAGAACAGATGCTGATGGATCAGGCACTGGCGGCCATATATGATAAAACTTCACGGGGAAACTTTGGGACGACATATCAGGGCGGAAAAGGAGCCGGAAAAGGACCTTCAAATCCGGTTATTACCAGATGGCTTGGTGATGTCCGTTCTCTGTTTGACAAAGATGTTGTAAAGATCATTCAGTCAGATGCTATGGAACGCTGCGGCTTAAAGCAGTTGATTTTTGAGCCGGAGTTACTGGAGAATCTGGAACCGGATTTGAACATGGCTGTGGCAATTCTTGCATTGAAGGACCAGATTCCAAAACGTTCCAAAGAAAGTGTACGTATCTATATCAGGAACATTGTGGAAAAAATCAACCGACTGCTGGAAGATGACATCAAAAGAGCTGTTACCGCTTCGGTCAACAGGCGACATCATTCTCCGATTCCATCTGCAGCGGCACTGGATTTTCAGACAACCATTCGCAGAGGCATTAAAAACTATAATGCTCAGATCAAAAAACTGATACCGGAACACTTTTACTTTTTTGATCGGACTTCTACAGCGGCAGCGAATAAATATACAGTAATACTTGATGTGGATCAGAGTGGTTCCATGGGAGAGTCGATTATTTATTCATCGGTTATCAGCTGTATTCTGGCAAGTATGGCAGCGGTTAAAACAAGAATTGTAGCTTTTGATACTCAGGTTATGGATCTGACAGAAAAATGTGAGGATCCTGTAGATCTGCTTTTTGGTTTTCAACTGGGTGGCGGAACCGATATCAACCGGTCAGTAGCTTATTGTCAACAGTTTATCGAGAGTCCGGGAAAAACTCTGTTTTTTCTGATCTCCGATCTGGAAGAAGGTGGTAACCGGGCTGCATTGCTGAGGAGGCTGTGCGATATGAAAGAATCAGGAATCACTGTTATCTGCCTTCTTGCCATAGCAGATGGAGGAAAACCTTATTACGATGCGCAGATGGCTCAGAGAGTGGCAGCTTATGGAATTCCGTGTTTTGCCTGCAGTCCTGCATTGCTTCCCGCTCTTCTGGAAAAAGCTCTGAAAGGTCAGGAAATCCGGGCGGAGCATTTCACCGGAAAGCAAAGAGTACTTGACACCTGAGGCTCTTTTTGTTATCCTTACTCAGGATGCAGCAATTCAGCTTTTGCTGAACTTTTGCAGTAATTTCCTGTCTGGCTATAAGGAAAGGTGGTGCTGGAATGATTATTTCTTTCTGCAGATAGTTTACCGGATTTACAGATAGATTCGGGAGGTTGAGTATTTAACTGTCTTTTTCGGCTGATTTACTGAAAAAGGACGGCTTATTTATTATGCCTGCAGAAAGAACAGCAGATACAGTATCACAATCGTTCCGGTCGGCTGGATGGATGGACAGGTGCAAAACAGACCACATCCGTGAAATTGACCGTTTAACATTGTATGTATTATTGTATACATTGGGTGCAGGCGCAGGTCTGCGCCTTTTTAATATCTTTCTCCAGGTAAGAACGGAGGAATTATCATGTCATTGATTACGGTTAAAAATCTTTCTTTTGCATATGAAAACAGTTATGATATGGTGTTTGATCATGTAAATTTTCAGCTGGATACTGACTGGAAGCTGGGGCTTACCGGCAGAAACGGATGCGGTAAAACAACTTTTTTCCGGCTTTTGCAGGGACGGTATGAATACGGAGGGAGTATTGAATGTGGAAAAGTACAGTTTCAGTATTTTCCTCTTTCTCTGGAGGAAAAAGAGAAGAGCAGGCTGACCATTGACTGCCTTGGAGACCTGTATCCCGAATATGAATTGTGGCGGGTGTGCGTGGAATTGAATCAGCTGGATATGGATGCAGAACTGCTGTACCGTCCGTACCGTACTTTAAGTTACGGAGAACAGACGAGGGCGGAGCTTGCATTCCTGTTTTCTCTGGAATATACATTTCTTCTGCTGGATGAGCCGACAAATCATCTGGATCAGGAAAGCAAGGAGATGATAGAAAAATATCTGCAGAAAAAGAACGGATTTATTCTGGTTTCCCATGACCGGAATTTTCTGGATGCGTGTATTGATCATCTTCTCGTGATCAATCGAGCCAGCATAGAGGTATTTCAGAGTAGTTTCAGTATCTGGTGGGAGAACAAGCAGAGGCAGGATGCTTTTGAGACGGCGCAGAATGAGCGGATCAGAAAAGAAATCGGGCGACTGGAGCAGTCTGCAAGGCAGGCCAGCCGCTGGGCGGATAAAGTGGAAGGCAGGAAGATCGGCTTTGATCCGAAAAAAGAACCTGAGCGCAATATCAGTACGCGCTCCTATCTGGCTGAGAAATCCAGAAGAATGCAGCAGAGGAGAAAAAACCTGGAGAACAGAATCCAGAAGGAAATCGAGGAAAAACAGGGACTGATGAAAAATGTGGAGCAGGTGACAGAATTGAAGATGAATCCTGTGCCGTTTCATAAAAAGAGGTATCTGGAAGTGAAAGAAGCTGTGATTGGATATACGGATGGGTCGCCGGTTATTCAGAATCTGTCTTTCGATCTGCATGAAGGGGACAGACTGGCGCTGCAGGGACGGAACGGATGCGGCAAATCGACTTTGCTGAAAGCGATTCTGGGCCGGCTTCCGGATCATGTAATCGGCGGAATGGTGGAACTGGCGGGTGGTCTCACTATTTCCTATATCCCGCAGAGTGCCGGCTTTTTATCAGGTACTCTACAGGATTATGCCCGATCCTGCGGGATAGATTATACATTACTGCTGACGGTTCTTCGTCAGCTTGACTTTGAGCGTGTGCAGTTTGATAAAAGGATGGAGAACTATTCGGAGGGGCAGAAGAAAAAAGTACTTCTGGCGGGCAGCCTCTGCAAACCGGCCAATCTGTATATATGGGATGAACCGCTGAATTATATTGATGTGTTTTCCAGAATGCAGCTGGAGAAGGTAATCTGCCGGTATAGTCCGACCATGATTTTTGTGGAACATGATCAGGCATTTGTACGTAATACTGCCACAAAAACGCTGGAACTGGACAACAGCAAAAGAGTACGGATGAAAAGAATGTGAGGCGAAATTATAGCAGTTCGGAAGGTGTTTGCAAATTTCTGCGAAAAATAAAAGTATCTTATGACCGGTTTTTACTGTTATTTTTGGTAAAATTAACAGAAAATTAACTGGAACAATATATAATAACAGAAAATAATATCGATAAATACTCAGATATGCTACAATACTGCCATAAAAGGTTTTTGGAAATGAAATGGAGGTATTTTTATGGCAGCATTTGATCGGGTGTTATCGGGGTATCCCAGTATGGATCAGGTTCTGGATTATATCCGGCTGGGGGATAATGTGGTGATTCAGGTCACTGAAATTGATGAATTTCGTTTTTTTGTGGAACCCTACGTGGAACAGGCGAAAAAAGATGGCAGGAATCTGATCTATTTCCGGTTCGCCAGCCATGCACCGCTGGTGAAGGAAGAGGATGCTAAGTGGTACTGCCTTGATCCGGGAGAAGGTTTTGAACAGTTTACCATCCGGGTTCACCGGATTATTGAGAAGGAAGGGCGGGATGCGTTTTACGTATTCGATTGTTTGTCTGAACTCCAGGTGGCATGGGCAGCGGATCTGATGATGGGCAACTTTTTCTGTGTGACCTGTCCGTTTCTGTTTATTCTGGATACGGTTGCTATGTTTCCTGTCATCCGCGGTGATCACTCTCATGAGACGATTGCGCGGATTCAGGAAACGACGCAGCTTTTTCTCGATGTTTATTCCGATGAAAAGAATATTTATCTGCATCCGGTAAAGGTGTGGAACCGCTATTCGGCTACCATGTTTCTGCCTCATCGGGCTGATAAACAGGAAAAAGTTTTTACAACGCTGACGGATTCGGTAAGTATGAGCCGGTACTATGCGGTGGTTGGGCAGTATCTGAGCACGGAGGATCAGAATCTGGACAGCTGGGAACGCTATTTTCAGAAATCGCGTTCCTATGAACCGTCGCAGGAAGAAGAAATTAAATCGAATTTCTGTCGTATGATGATGACGAAAGATCCGAAGATCCGTGAGATGTTCGGGAAATTTTTCGAGATAAAAGATTACTATCAGGTAAAAGACCGGCTTATCGGCAGCGGGAAGATCGGAGGCAAATCCTGCGGTATGCTTTTGTCACGCAGTATTGTGCAGAAATGTCTTCCTGAACTGTCAGAGCGGATGGAACCCCATGATTCTTTCTATATCGGAAGTCATGTATTTTACACCTATCTCGTTTACAATAAATTGTGGGATCTTCATGTAGCTCAGAAAGAAAAAGAAAGATATTATGAGCTGGCAGGGCAGCTTTCCGATGGAATTCTGCACGGTGTGTTTCCGGAATCAATCCGCAGTCAGCTGCGGAGAATGCTGGAATATTACGGTCAGGCACCGATTATTGCAAGGTCCAGCAGTATGTTGGAGGATGGTTTCGGCAATGCATTTGCCGGGAAATATGAATCGGTTTTCTGTGCCAATCAGGGGACGCCGGAAGAGCGGCTTGAAAAGCTGGAGGACGCAATCCGGATTGTTTACGCCAGCGCGGTAGATCCGTCTGCTCTGGAATACAGAAGAAACCGCGGACTGGATACGCTGGAGGAGCAGATGTCCATTCTGGTACAGCGAGTTTCCGGTTCCATGCACGGAACGTATTTCTTCCCTTCGGCAGCGGGAGTCGGGTATTCCTATGATACATACGGCTGCAGCCAGAATCTGAATCCGGAAAAAGGTATGCTCCGTATGGTTTATGGTCTGGGAACCCGGGCGGTTGACCGGACTGACAATGATTATCCGAGGATCATACATATAGATAAGCCGGAGCATACCTACCTGACGACCATGGACGAAAAAGTAAGATTTTCCCAGAGAAAGCTGGATGTGATCCATCTGGAAAAGAAGGATGTGGTGGAAATTTCTCTGGAGGAGATGATGAAGGTAACGCCCAGGTGGTACCATAATCTGGTGCTGGAGCATGACCGGGAGATGGAACAGAATTATTACAACACAAGAGGGGTACGCCGGGACATCTGCTTCGGAACCTGTCATGGATATGTGAAGAACGAGCAGTTTCTGAAAGACATGGAGCTGATTCTGGCCACACTGGAACGGGAATATACCTATCCGGTGGATATTGAATTTACAGTCAATTCCAATGAAAGGAAAGAGTATGTGATCTGCCTGCTGCAGTGCAGGCCATTGCAGGTATTTTCCGGGGAGGGGAAAATCGAAATACCCGACATAGCACAGGAGGATATTCTCTTTGAAACAACGGGAAGCTCCATGGGCAAGCCACAGCAGAAGCAGCTGGATGCTGTTGTACTGGTTAATGCAAAAGCTTACTATGATTATCCTTACAAACAGAAGCCGGAAGTAGCAGATCTTCTTACGATGATCAATACTTCATTTCGGGGAAGCGGTAAAAATGTGCTTCTGATGGTGCCCGGAAGAATCGGAACTTCGTCACCGGAACTGGGGATACCGGTGAAATTTGCAGGGATTTCCCAGTTCTGTGCCATTGTGGAAATGGATGACGACCAGTCCGGCTATTCACCGGAACTGTCTTTCGGCAGTCATATGTTTCAGGATCTGGTGGAAGCGGAGATTTTCTATACAGCTCTGTTTAAAACAGGGAAGGAAGGTGCAGAGAAACGTGAAAAACTGCTTTCCGGTATGGGAAAATTGTGTGAATTACCGGAATCGTACCGGCATTTATCGGATATGGTGTATGTATACCAGGTGGAAAATTCCGGGCTGATGCTGTACTATGACATGGAAAAAGGAAGAACAGTGTGCGGAATCAGCAGATAAATTAAAAAACAATTGAAACTGTCCGGAGCAGAATAAATATAAATAATTTTAAAATCTACTTGACAAATAGGAATACTTGGTATAATATAGCAGACATACAAAACATACTAATCCGGTATGAGAAGTAAAACTAACAGAAAGGGGAAACGTATATGATGAACAAAATGGTATCCTGTAGAATGATGTGTTGTTGCAGCAGCTGCGAGTGCTGCAGTATGATGTGTATGTGCGGGATGCACAGTAATTATCGTGATGCGTTTTTTGTGCCTGATTGTTTACGGAATAAAGTTCATGGCAGTTCCCGGTGCGGGTGAGTATTTTTTGTTATGATCATTAATTCAGGGCAGGTACGGAATCGTATCTGCCTTTTTTGCAGTCAGAGACCTTTTGAAAATTGCAGGGAGACAGACAAGTCGGAAATGATTTCAGCTGACCGGAAAACCGGAGGTTTGAACAGGACAGAAATCCGGCTGCGGACATAAAGCATGGGAACATGCACAGTCTGCGGCGCGGAAATCGGACGTTCAGACCTTCGGTTTTTCTATGTTGGCAAAATGAAAATTGAAAATGCATAGCATGGAAAGAGAGGATAATATTATGAGAAAAAGATTAGTAAGTACAGGTTTGGCAGCAGTTCTGGCGGCAGCTCTGGCAGCAGGAAGTCTGACAGGATGCGGCGGCGGAGGAAGTAAAGACGCAGCAACAGAGGCAGCGAAAAATGCATCAGCTGCAGATAAGGTCATCCTTACCAATGTTTCCTACGACCCTACCAGAGAGTTATACGAGCAGTACAATAAAGTTTTTGCAGAGTACTGGAAAGATCAGACGGGTCAGGATGTGGAGGTCACCCAGTCACACGGCGGCTCCGGAAAACAGGCTCTGGAGGTAGCTAACGGACTGGAAGCTGATGTGGTGACTCTGGCGCTGGAATATGATGTAAAAGCCGTTGAAGATGCCGGCTTGATTGAACCCGGCTGGAAAGAAGAGTTTGACAAGGACAGCTCTCCCTACACATCGACTATCGTATTTCTGGTAAGAAAAGGGAATCCCAAAAATATTAAGGACTGGGGAGATCTGGTGAAAGATGGTATCGGTGTCATTACGCCAAATCCCAAAACATCCGGCGGCGCCAGATGGAATTACCTGGCTGCATGGGCATATGCGGACAAGCTGTATAGCGGAGATGAAACCAAAATCAAAGATTTCATGAAAAAATTATATGAAAACGTGCTGGTGCTTGATTCCGGTGCCAGAGGTGCAACCACATCCTTCGTGGAAAACGGACAGGGCGACGTACTGCTTGCATGGGAAAATGAAGCTTATCTTTCCATTAAAGATGCTCCCGATGATTATGAAATCGTAACGCCCAGTATCAGTATCCTGGCCCAGCCTTCTGTAGCAGTTGTGGATGAGGTGGTTGATTCCAGAGGAACCCGTGATGTGGCAACCGAGTATCTGAAATATCTCTATTCCGATGAAGCACAGCGAATTGCAGGAGACAATTTTTACCGTCCTTCCAACGAAGAAATTCTTCAGGAATACAGTGATACTTTTGACCTGAATATCAATCTGGTAACCATCGATGACTTCGGCGGCTGGGATGAGGCACAGGAAACGCATTTTGCTGATGGCGGTGTTTTCGATCAGATTTATGAAAAATAAACGGATGTGAGAGATGGACAGGTCAGCCCTTCGGGGCTGATCTGATAAAAAAACATAAGGAGTTATGAAGGCCATGAAAAAATCTGGTAAACGGGTGATTCCCGGTTTTGGATTGTCGATGGGAGTCACACTTGCCATATTAAGCTGTGTTGTGTTGATTCCGCTGGCATCATTGGCTGTTTATTCCTCGCAGCTGGGAATAAGGGAATTTATTGAAGTGATAACGAGAGAGCGGGTGCTGTCAAGCTTTTATGTCAGTTTTCTGACAGCGGCTGCAGCAACGGTTGTTAACGCAGTTATGGGAGTGGTGATTGCATGGGTTCTGGTGCGATACGATTTTCCCGGCAAACGGATAATGGACGGGATGATTGAACTGCCATTTGCCCTTCCCACCGCGGTGGCGGGGATTGCACTGACCTCCCTTACATCAGATACGGGATTTGTGGGACGCTTTTTTGCGCGCTTCGGAATCCGCATTGCCTACACGAGAATCGGCATTACCGTTGCTCTGGTTTTTATCGGCATTCCCTTTGTGGTAAGAGCTGTACAGCCGGTGCTGGAAAAACTGGATTCTTCCTGTGAAGAGGCGGCCAGGGCACTGGGAGCGGGACCGTCGGTTGTTTTCTGGAAGGTCATTTTCCCGGAACTGAAGCCGGCGCTGTTTACCGGCGCGGGACTGGCCTTTGGAAGATGCCTTGGAGAATACGGAAGCGTTGTATTTATAGCAGGAAATAAACCTTACTATACGGAAATTACGCCTTTGATCATCATGTCCGAGTTGCAGGAATATGATTACGCCAGTGCAACAGCAATCGCACTTGTCATGCTGGCTGCTTCATTTCTCATTCTGTTTCTGGTGAATCTGGTACAGGCGAAAAATTCAGAAATTTTGCAGGGAGGAAATGGATGATGCAGGAAAATAGAAAATCATCATCGGTTACCAAATGGTTTCTGATCGGAATCAGTGTGCTGTTTCTGGCTGTTATGCTGCTGCTTCCGCTGATTACGGTCATTACCGAGGCACTTCGCAGCGGTTGGAATGTGTACATAGAATCGGTTTCGGACGAATATACGATCAAAGCGCTGCAGCTGACGATTGAGGCAACAGCAATATCCGTAATCATCAACACGGTTTTCGGACTGTTTGCGGCGTGGGCCATTACCAGATTTCAATTTAAAGGGAAAAAGCTTCTTACCACAATGATTGACATACCGGTTACGGTTTCGCCGATTATTGCGGGTCTGATTTTCATTCTGATTTTCGGGCGGCAGAGTGCTTTGTACCCGTATCTGCAGTCCATGGGAATTAAGGTAGTATTTGCGGTTCCCGGAATTGTACTGGCAACGATCTTTGTAACGTTTCCGTTTGTCTCCAGAGAACTGATTCCGGTCCTTGAGGCTCAGGGAACGGACGAAGAGGAAGCAGCAGCGCTGATGGGGGCGAAGGGATGGACGATCTTCAGCAAAATCACTTTCCCCCATATCAAATGGGCTTTTGTTTACGGTGTTGTACTGTGTACTGCAAGAGCCATGGGTGAATTCGGTGCTGTATCTGTTTTATCCGGCCATCTGCGGGGGAAAACCAACACACTTCCTCTGCATATAGAAATTCTGTTTAATGAATTCCAGTATGTTCCGGCTTTTGCCGTGTCTTCGATCCTGGTGGTTCTGGCGATTTTCATACTGGTTATACGAAGTATTGTGGAATATCGTGGAAAGAAAGAGGATGCGGACAATGTACGTTGAACTGAAAGATATTAATAAAACATTCGGAAACTATAAAGCTTCCGATCATGTGAATTTCGGAATCGAAAAAGGAAAACTCATCGGGCTTCTGGGTCCCAGCGGAAGCGGAAAAACAACGATTCTGCGTATGATCGCCGGTCTGGAATCACCGGACAGCGGTGAAATTGTAATTGACGGAAAAGTGGTCAACAATATTCCCGCCAGCGAGCGGGGAATCGGCTTCGTATTCCAGAACTATGCACTGTTCCGTTATATGACGGTATTTGACAACATTGCCTTCGGACTGAAGGTACAGAAACAGGAGAAAACAAAGATTAAGGAGCGGGTCAGCGAGCTGATTCGCCTGATCGGTCTGGAAGGGCTGGAAAAGCGGTATCCCAGCCAGCTGTCCGGCGGGCAGCGTCAGAGAGTGGCCTTTGCCAGAGCACTTGCTCCTAATCCACAGCTGCTTTTACTGGATGAGCCCTTTGCTGCCATCGATGCCAAAGTCAGAAAAGAACTGCGCAGCTGGCTGAAAGATATGATTGAAAAGCTGGGCATCACCAGTATTTTTGTTACACATGATCAGGAAGAAGCGATAGAAGTAGCTGATGAAATTATTATAACCAACCAGGGACGGATCGAGCAGATCGGCACACCGCTGGAAATTTACCAGAATCCGCAGACTGCATTTACCGCATCATTTTTCGGGGAAACCGCAATTCTGGAGGACTATCATGCTTTTGTGAATTTCGAGGAAATTCCGGGAGCGGAGCATGCCATTGTCCGGCCTGAATTTGTCAGTGTCCGGAAAAAAGATGAGGTGCAGAAATTCAAAAGTTCCGCATCGGAGGGAATCGTGGAGCGGGTGGCTTTCCGGGGAGACAGAATAGAACTGCGTGTCCGGGTCAATCATTCGGTGCTGATGGCACACCGCGGACTGGAAGAACAGCCGGTGGAGGTCGGGGAAGCGGTCAATGTTTTTCTGTACCGCATTTTTGTTACGGTGGGAGATCAGGCTTATCTGGTTGAAAACCGCTCCATGAAAGATGATTCCGTATTCATCTGATAACAGACACAGCAACATATTACGGGAAAGGATGAATCGGATTGATGGAAACGAGAAAAATAAGAACTGATGTATTGATTATCGGCGGAGGTACAGCCGGCTGTTTTGCTGCGATTACGCTGGGCAGAAAAAGCGGGCTCAATGTGCTTATCGCGGAAAAAGCAGGTATCAGACGGAGCGGCTGTCTGGCAGCAGGTGTGAACGCGCTTAATGCATACATTACAAAAGGAAAAGTTCCGCAGGATTATGTGGATTATGCCAGAAGGGATGCGGACGGAATTGTCCGTGAAGATCTGCTGCTGTCCATGTCGGAGCGACTGAATCATGTAACGAAGGAACTGGAAAATCTGGGTCTTGTGATTCTGAAAGATGATAATGGAGATTATGTAACGAGAGGACCCCGCAATATTAAGATCAACGGTGAAAATATTAAACCGCTTCTGGCAGAAGCAGCTGCTTCTCAGGAACATGTTACGGTATTGAACCACGTTAATATCACGGATCTGAAAGTTGAGGTTTCCGGAGAAGAAGGAGAAACAGAAAACAGGCGGGCTGCGGGCGCCTGGGGATTCGATGTCAATCAGGAAATATTTTACGATATAGATGCAGGTGCGGTCATCTGTGCTGCCGGCGGAGCTGCCGGTCTGTACCGCCCCAATAATCCGGGATTTTCCCGGCATAAAATGTGGTATCCTCCTTTCAATACGGGTGCCGGTTATGCCATGGGGATTCTGGCGGGAGCAGAGATGACCACGTTTGAAATGCGGTTTATCGCTCTTCGGTGCAAGGATACGATCGCACCTACCGGAACGATTGCTCAGGGAGTTGGCGCCAGACAGATCAACAGCAGAGGCGAGGTCTATGAAGACCGATATGGTCTGACTACTTCTCAGCGGGTTTACGGAACTGTGATGGAAAACAGAAAGGGAAGAGGCCCCTGTTACCTGCGCACGGATCAGATTTCAGCACAGCAGGAGCAGGATCTCTACAAAGCCTATCTGAATATGGCTCCCGCACAGACGCTCAGGTGGCTGGAATCCGGCAGAGGACCTTCCGTGGAAAATGTGGAGATTGAGGGTACGGAACCGTATATTGTAGGCGGGCATACGGCCAGCGGATACTGGGTGGACGGGAACCGACGGACGACGATCCGGGGCCTTTATGCAGCCGGCGATGTAGCAGGAGGATGCCCGCAGAAATATGTAACCGGTGCTCTGGCTGAAGGGGAAATCGCCGCAGAAGCTGTCATAGAGTATCTGAAAACACAGGATGGAAAAGGACAGGAAAACAACAGTAAGGTGCTTTTGGAGAAAAGCAAAGTAAAAAGGGCAGAATACGAAGCCTTTCTGAAAAAATCACCCTCTCCGCTGACCACAGAACAGCTGGAAGAGAGTATGCAGAAAATCATGGATCAATATGCAGGTGGTATCAGCGTGGATTATCGGTACAATGAAGCGCAGCTGAAAATTGCTGCTGAAAAGATTGCCGGGGTACAGCTGTTGGTTCAGGAGCTTTTCGCCGGGGACATGGATGATCTGCTGAGAATCTACGAATTGAAAGAACGGCTGATTGTCTGTCAGGTATTAATTGCTCATCTGATGGCCAGAAAGGAAACAAGATGGCACAGCTTTGCGGAAAATACAGATTATCCGCAGAAATCGGATGACTGGCGGAAATATGTGAATTCCAGAATGCGAAACGGAAAAATTGAAATCATTTATCGTGATCTTGTGACGGGAGGAGAAAAATATGAGCATTCAGATTCGGAAAGATAGGTGTGTCGGATGCGGGCGGTGTGTGGAAGCCTGTCCGGGAAATCTGATCAAGCTGGATCAGGAAAGGAAAGCGGGAATCCGTCATCTCAGGGATTGCTGGGGATGCACCTCCTGTGTTAAGGAGTGCCGGGCAGATGCCATTTACTACTATATGGGGGCAGATATGGGAGGAAGAGGAAGTACAATGACCGTATCGGAAAAAGGTGATCTCAGCATCTGGAGAATTGAAAATCCGCAGGGACAGATACAAGTGGTGGAAGTTAATAAAAAGGCTGCCAATCAATACTAGAATATTATCCGGGAGGAGTAAAACAATGGGTGATCTATCGCATCTCGATAAACTGGAGGCAGAGGCAATCTATATTATCCGGGAAGTAGCAGCAGAGTGTGAAAAACCGGTGATGCTGTATTCCATAGGAAAGGACAGCTCTGTGATGCTGCATCTGGCGATGAAAGCATTTTATCCGGAAAAACCGCCGTTTCCTTTTCTTCACGTGGATACTACATGGAAATTTAAGGAGATGATTCAGTTCCGCGACCGCATTGCCAGGGAAATGGGTATTGAAATGCTGGTCTATACGAATCAGGACGGTGTTAGAGCCGGCATCAATCCCTTTGATTATGGTTCCGCTTACACGGATATCATGAAAACCGAGGCTTTGAAACAGGCTCTGAATCAATATGGATTTACAGCCGCATTCGGCGGGGGACGCCGTGATGAGGAAAAATCCCGTGCCAAGGAGAGAATTTTTTCATTCCGGAATGCGGCACAGGCATGGGACCCCAAGAACCAGAGACCGGAAATGTGGAAGCTTTATAATACCAGAATTCAGAAAGGGGAGAGCATCCGCGTATTTCCTATTTCCAACTGGACAGAAAATGATATCTGGCAGTATATCCGCAGAGAGCAGATTGAAATCGTACCGTTGTATTTTGCCAAAGAAAGGCCGGTAATCTATCGTGATGGCAATATTATCATGGTGGATGATGAACGCCTGAAACTGAGACAGGGTGAAAAAATTGAATATAAAAAAGTCCGTTTCCGAACGCTGGGATGCTATCCTCTGACAGGCGGTATAGAATCGGAAGCGGATACGCTGGATGCAATTATTGAGGAAACGCTGAGTGCAGTATCCTCGGAACGAACCAGCCGTGTCATTGATCATGAAGCAGCCGGCAGTATGGAACGCAGAAAAAGAGAAGGATATTTTTAAGGAAGGAAAACTGCACGATGAAAGGATTATTAAAATTTATTACCTGTGGAAGCGTGGACGATGGAAAATCAACATTGATCGGGCATATCCTTTACGATGCAAAGCTTCTTTATGCCGATCAGGAGAAAACTCTGGAACTGGATTCCAGGGTGGGAAGTCGTGAAGGAAAGATCGATTATTCTCTGCTTCTGGACGGGCTGATGGCTGAAAGAGAACAGGGCATCACCATTGATGTGGCTTACCGGTATTTTACAACGGATTACAGAAGCTTTATTGTGGCTGATACGCCCGGGCATGAGGAATATACCAGAAATATGGCAGTGGGTGCATCCTTTGCTGATCTTGCCGTGATTCTGGTAGATGCCACACAGGGAGTTCTGGTACAGACACGGCGTCATGCAAGAATCTGTGCGCTGATGGGAATCCGCCACTTTGTCTTTGCTGTCAACAAAATGGATCTGGCCGGATACGATGAGGCACGTTTTCACGAGATCGAAGAACAGATTGGTCAGCTGGCAGAGGCTGTTTCACTGGAAAATGTGGTGATCATTCCTGTTTCGGCAACGGAAGGCGATAATGTCACTGAAAAATCGGACAATACTCCCTGGTATCAGGGCCCCGCGCTGCTTTCCTATCTGGAAAATGTGGATATTACGGAAGCAGCTCAGGAGAGAGGATTCTATATGCCCGTACAGCGTGTGTGCCGGCCAGGCCATGAGTTCCGCGGTTTTCAGGGACAGATCGAATCAGGAGTCATACATACGGGCGATCCGATTACCACATTTCCCAGTAAAGAGCAGGCTCATGTAAAAAGCATCCATGTGGGAAATCAGGAAGTCGGAAAAGCAGAAAAAGGGCAGCCTGTAACAATTCAGCTTGACAGGGAAGTGGATGTTTCGAGAGGATGCGTACTGGCGGCTGATTCCGGAATCCGTATAACAACCTCAGTTACGGCCACACTGCTGTGGATGGATGATACCAGATTGGAAAAAGGCAAAAACTTTTTTATCAAGCTGGGAACAAAAATGATTCTGGGAGCGGTAGACAGGATTTTGTATTCTATTGATGTCAATTCCGGAGAAAAGAAAAAAACGGAGAGTTTGCGAAAAAATGAAATTGCTTCCTGCATCTTGTCTTTTTCTGATAAAGTAGTGGCAGACGAATTTAAAAACCATAAAACGCTGGGAAAACTGATTTTGATCGATCAGATTACCAACATGACGTCTGCCTGCGGTGTGGTGACCGCGCTGCAGCCGGAGTCAGATGACCGGTACGAAAAAAAAGTGAACAGAACTTTCCGTTCCATGCTGAAAAGACAGACGCCGGCTGTTGTGGAATTTCCGGCAGGCAGTGACGGTATAACCATGGAAACGGTGGAAGCAGTGGAGAAAAATCTGAGTGTTTCCGGCAGGCACACATATCTGTATGTACCTGAAGAGGAGGAAAATTTTGCTGTTACGGTTCATCACCTGTATGAAGCAGGCATTCTTGTCCTGCTGGTTGTGCCCGATCAGAAAAAAGCAGACGCGGTTCTGGGAGACAGGAAATTTTATTACACCGGCTGGCAAAAGAAAACAGGAACCACGGTAAATGAAATTGTAGATTTTATTAAGAAAATTTCTTCATTTTCCGCAGGTGATTCAGTAGACAGAGATTACATTTAGTGTTTTTCGTTGTTATGGGAAGCGGGGATATGAAAATCTGAATTTCATTTAAATAATACTTGACAAATAGGAATAATAGGATTATGATATCAACAATAAAACATATTAAAAAGATATGGATTATATGATATTGAAATGGCTGGAATTTATTACCTGACCCTGGTGCCAGATACTACTCTACCCCTCTGTTTCGGAATAATACCTGGGAATATGCAGGAAACAGGCAGGAGACATTATATTATGAAACAAACGAAAGTCACAGAAGAAGACCTTGAACAGATAAAAGAATTTATCGAAGAGATACGTTTTGGTTCCGTTACTGTAATCGTACAGGATGGGAAAATCGTACAGATTGAAAAACACGAAAAAGTAAGGATAAACAGCAGAATCGGCTTCTGATCAGCAAACGCCGCCGGAACTCTGAGAAATCGGGGATTCCGGCGGCGTTTGATATTGGTATGTTTCCGGAAACTGATTTAGAAAGTCAAATAATCATCCTGCAGGTTGTCTTTCAGCCTGTTTTCAGATATAATATTAACAGGTATGCTCACGCATACATATCGATTTTGGAGGATGACAATGAGTAATCAGGACTGGTCGCATCTGGGCGACGAGATTGAAGACACAGTGCAGTCTGCGATAGATTCGATGAATTTTTCACGTTTGAACAATGACATTAGAAAGACAATCAATCAGGCACTGGATCAGTTTGAGCAGGTACTGGACGGAAAGGGCGGAAGCGGTTCAGGCAGGTATGATCATGCGGAGCATATGAACAGGAACCTGGAGGAAGAGAGCTTCAGCAACAACCGCAGGGAAGAAAGCGGCCATACCGAATGGTACAACGGCGGGGGCAGCTGGTACAATGGCGGCAGAAACAGCCGGAACCGTTCCAGGCAGAGACAGGACTCCGGCCGGAACAAAGCGGATAACGGCAATACATGGAAACAGCCGCAGGCAGATGTGCGGAACCGTACATGGGATCAGTATGTGAGGGATACCACGGGAACTGTCCGGAAAAAAACACGGGATCCGTTTCAGGTGTACAGCGACCGTTATGCTTCGCCGGTCTCTTCCCAGGTATTCGGGATTCTGTCTGTGATATTCGGCAGCATTATGGCAGCAGGATGCGGAATTGCAGAATTTGTTATGCTGCTGGTTGGCGCAACAGTTTTTTCAGGACATCTTCCCTTGGGGATGCCGCTGGCCATGGGAATCATGGTCCCGTTTATTATCGGCGGCGGATTGCTGGCGGGCAGCGGTCGAAAGAAACTGGGGCTGATTAAACGCTATAAAAAATATGTAGCTTTTCTGGAGGATAAAGAGTACTGCGAACTGCAGGATCTGGAGTATTCCACGGGAGTGACGCATAAAAAGCTTCTGAAAGATCTGTACAGGATGATTGATAAAGGATGGTTCCGTCAGGGACATATTGATCAGCAGGAGACCAGCTTTATTGCAACCAGTCAGGCATACAGCCAGTATCTGGAAGCGCAGAAAGAGTTTCAGCGCCGTGAACTGGAAGCCGGAAAATGCAGTGAAGATTCCCGGAAAGCGGGTATTGCATCCAAAACAGATTCGGCTGCCGGACAGGCAGATGGTTCCGTCACGGGAACAGAACTCTCTCCTGAAGTAAGGGAAGTGATTGATGAAGGAAGAGCTTATCTGAAACAGATCAGAGAAAGCAACGATGCTATACCGGGAGAAGAGATTTCCGCCAAAATATCGAGGCTGGAGCTGGTGATCGAGCGGATTTTCAACCGGGTGGAACAGCATCCCGAACTGGTGGAAGAACTTCGCCGCTTTATGAAATATTATCTGCCCACCACGGTTAAGCTGCTGGCAGCGTATGAGGAACTGGACCGACAGGAGATACAGGGACCCAATATCCTGAAATCAAAAGGCGAGATCGAGGATACACTGGATACCATCAATAAAGCCTTTGAGAACCTGCTGGACAGTTTCTTTGAGGATACGGCTGTGGATATTTCATCGGATATTTCCGTGATGCAGACATTGATGGCTCAGGAAGGACTGCTGGGCGGCAGTCTGAAGGACCGTGTAAAAGAAAAGGAAAAAGTATTGCGGTAATGTACGGATTGCCGGGAAAGGATAAAGAAAAGAATGGAACAGAATATGTTATCTGAAAGTGTTCAGAGCATGGGGGACAGCACAGCACTGAAAGAGGAAAAAACACTGGATCAGCTGATGGCGGAATGCAATTTTACTGCTGAAGAATTGAGAGCTGTTGATATGTATGCGTCTCAGATCAATGTGATGAATAATAATGAAGTCCTGGAATACGGTGTGGGATGTCAGAAAAAGCTGACTGATTTTTCAGAGACAGCATTGAACAATGTGAAAACAAAGGACCTGGGCGAGGTTGGTGATATGCTCACCGATGTGATTGCGGAACTGAAAAGTTTTGATGCGGCAGAGGAGAAGAAAGGACTGTTCGGATTGTTTAAAAAACAGGCAGATCGTCTGGATGCCTTGAAAAGCCGCTATACCAAAGCTGCTGCTAATGTGCAGAAAATCTGTGATTCTCTGGAAGAACATCAGGTTACTTTGATGAAAGATATTTCTGTTCTCGACCAGATGTATGAATTGAATACAACCTATTTCCGGGAACTGACCATGTATATCATTGCAGGTAAGAAAAAGCTGGAAGAGCTGCGGACAAAGGATCTGCCTGCACTGATGGAAAAGGCTCAGCGCAGTGGATTGCAGGAGGATGCGCAGGCGGTAAAGGATATGGACAGCCAGTGCAACCGATTTGAGAAAAAACTGCACGATCTGGAACTGACCCGCATGATTTCTCTTCAGATGGCACCTCAGATCCGTCTGATCCAGAGCAGTGATACCCAGATGGTTGAGAAAATTCAGTCAACCATCGTCAATACGGTACCGCTCTGGAAAAGTCAGATGGTACTTGCACTGGGAATGGAACATTCCAAACAGGCAGTTAAAGCGCAGACAGCAGCGACTGATCTGACCAATGAACTGCTCCGCAAGAATGCAGAGGCATTGAAGATGGCAAGTGTAGAAACAGCAAAAGCCTCTGAACGGGGAATTGTTGATATGGAAACATTGAAACAGACCAATGAATCGCTGATCTCCACTCTCGATGAAGTAATGCGGATTCAGAAAGAAGGCCATGAAAAACGTATGGAAGCAGAAGGACAGATGCAGCAGATTGAAACAGAACTGAAAGCAAAGCTTCTGGAAATATCACGCTGATTCAGCAGCAGGGTATTTAGCATTCATTATCAAAAAGTCGGTGATTAAACAACAGGCCCATCCGGGAATGTCAGGATAACCATGATGATGCGGAAATCTGACAGGAACGGATGGGCCTGTTATATTCTGCACAAATTATTTTCTAAACATACTGTTTTCTAAACAAACTGATTGGCATCAGCATCATATTCATAATCGATGTCAGCCAGTTTTTTAATAATTTCCTGTTTATCCTCTTCCAGATCTTCGCAGAGTGCGTCCAGGGAAGGATAAAAATCGCGCAGTTTCATATTGACTGTGCTCAGCAGGATAACAGGATCGTTGGGAAGTGTTTTCATATCAGGTTCCTTTCTGTGTGGATTTTGTACATATGGATTCTGCTCATGCGATTGTTTTTGTTTGCTTTCTGAATTTACAGCAGCAGGATCCGCTCTTCATCATCCGGTACATACAGATTGCCGGAGTAGTTCAGTTCGCCTTCTGCCAGATAACGACCCTTTCGGGTAGTAATATCCGTTTTATCCTCTGTGTGCCAGAGGACCATGTTTTTAATATGAAGTTTTTCGGCCAGTTCGCAGGCATCTTTCACGGTGCTGTGATGTTTTTCGTAGGGTTTGAAGCGTGCCTCATCTTCGTACATGCAGAATGCTTCGTGAAGCAGCCAGTCGCTGTCTTTGACGTACTCATAGCAGCAATCGTGGTATGGTTCATCGCCCGTGAAAGAAAGTTTTTTACCGTTGCTCAGTACAGTGGTAAAACCGAACTGTTTTGCTTTGGTGGATTCGATATCAAAGAAGGTGATCTGCAGACCGAGGATATCCTTTGAGTCTCCGTTTTTCAGCGGAACAAAGAAAATCTGTTTTCCGATATAATCACAGAACTTTTTCTGTACAGTCAGCCGGCACAGGGTTTCCAGTGTGGGAACCAGCTCTTCGTGGGCGTAGACATAAACCGGCTCGGTCAGCTGACCGGCCTTCATGCTGGATGCAAGGAGCCTGAAAAGCCAGACAAACCCCAGCGTATGGTCACAGTGTTCGTGAGTCATGAAAATGTGATGAATATTTTGAATGGAAATCTGCATATTATGCAGCTTTTTTAAAATGGTATTGCCGCCGCCGCAGTCGACCAGAAAATATTCCTCTCCTTTGCGCAGTGCAAAGCAGGTATTATAACAGGCAGTAGCCATGGCGTTGCCTGTACCAATAACATATAATTCTTCCATTGTATTCTCCTTTTGTTGGATCATAAATAAAAATATGGAATCAGCCTTTGCCGATTCCATATTATAGCACAGAATTAGCGGGAGATATACCCTGCAATTCTAAAGATTATATGTACTATTTATTATTTTTCTTAACTTCCTGCATCTTCATGGCACGTACTTTGGATGACAGACCGTACAGTGTGATGAAGCCTTCTGCATCGTGATGATCATATAAATCACCGGTTGTGAAGGATGCAAGAGATTCATTGTACAGGGAGTAGGGTGATGTGGTTCCCTGTTTGATGATGTTGCCCTTGTACAGTTTCATCTTTACCGTACCGGTTACATACTGCTGTGTGCTTTCGATAAATGCCTGCAGAGCTTCGCGTAAGGGTGTGAACCACTTGCCGCTGTAAACCTGATCAGCATACTGAACGGCGATCTGTCTCTTGGCAATGGTGGTATCCTTGTCAAGGATCAGTTCTTCCAGCTGCTGATGTGCTTCCATCAGAATGGTTCCGCCGGGTGTTTCATAAACACCGCGGGACTTCATGCCTACGATACGGTTCTCAACGATATCGACGATGCCGATACCGTGCTTGCCGCCCAGTTCATTGAGCTTTCTGATAATATCGGAAACTTTCATCTTTTCACCGTTGATGGCTGTGGGAATACCCTTTTCAAAATCGATGGAAAGTTCTTCCGGTTCGTCGGGAGCCTTTTCAGGAGTCACGCCCAGTACCAGCAGGTGATCATAGTTGGGAGCGCTGGCGGGATCTTCCAGTTCCAGACCTTCATGGCTGATGTGCCACAGGTTTCTGTCGCGGCTGTAGCTGTTGTCGGCAGAGAAAGGAAGATAGATATCATGATCTTCGCAGTATTTGATCTCTTCGTCACGGGAAGAGATGTTCCAGGTTCTCCAGGGAGCGATGATCTTCAGATCGGGAGCAAGAGCTTTGATGCCCAGCTCGAAACGAACCTGATCGTTGCCCTTGCCGGTTGCACCGTGGCAGATGGCAACAGCGCCTTCTTTGCGGGCAATCTCCACCAGTTTCTTGGCAATAACAGGTCTTGCCATGGCAGTACCCATCAGATATTTGTTCTCGTAAACAGCGTTGGCCTGAACACAGGGAACTACATAATCATCACAGAATTCATCAACAACATCTTCGATATAGAGTTTAATGGCACCGCTGACTCTGGCTCTTTCCTCCAGACCGTCCAGTTCATTGCCCTGACCTACGTCGATACAGCAGCATACTACATCATAATCATAATTTTCCTTTAACCAGGGGATGATCGCTGTGGTATCAAGTCCGCCTGAATACGCAAGTATAACTTTGTCTTTCATATTAGGAACCCCTTTTCCGATTATATTGTAACGATTCAGCAGAACATTACGATTTCTGCTGAATTTATTCAGAACAGTTCAGTCCTGGCTGAACTGTTACGTTATTTTAAGATTCCGGTTTCCTGCAAAATGTCTTTCCAAAAAAGCATAAAAATACAATTTGGCCGAAATCTGTTGCTCATCGTGTCTCTTCTTGAAGAATTACTTGATTAATATACAACAAAGTGGTATGATTTGCAAGGGAAAAATTTGTAAATCAGGGAGATTTTTCCCGGAAAATAATTGCATAATATACAGAAAAGATGTATAATTATTCTCGCTCTCCAGGATGTAATACTGAAAACTCACTGTCATTGCGGCAGAGAGTTTTTTTATCTCATCCGGAACAGGGCGGGACAGAATCCGCGTAAAAGAAATTTATTATTGAATGAGGAAGGAGATGTCTGCCGGTACAGACCGGCGGCGGTGAACATTATGATTAAAGCAGGTATTATCGGTTCCACTGGTTATGCTGGAGCAGAACTGGTCAGATTACTGTATCAGCATGAGGAAGCGGAAGTAGTCTGGTATGGTTCCAGAAGCTATGTGGATCAGAAATATTACAGCGTATATCCCAACATGTTTGAAATTATAGATGCGGACTGCCTGGATGACAACATGGCAGAGTTTGCCGAAAAGGTAGATGTTATCTTTACGGCAACTCCTCAGGGGCTGTGCGCATCTCTTGTTAACGAAGATATTTTATCAAAGGTGAAGATTGTTGATTTAAGTGCCGATTTCCGTTTGAAGGATGTGAAGGTTTATGAAACATGGTATAAAATACAGCATAAGAGTCCTCAGTTTATTCCGGAAGCCGTATACGGTCTGTGCGAGGTCAACAGAGAGCAGGTAAAGGGTGCAAGGCTGGTGGCCAATCCCGGCTGTTATACGACGTGTTCCATTTTGACGGCGTATCCTCTGGTGAAGGAAGGGCTCATTGATCCCGATACATTGATTATCGATGCCAAGTCGGGAACTTCCGGAGCAGGCCGCGGCGCCAAGGTGGACAATCTGTTCTGCGAAGTCAATGAAAATATGAAGGCCTACGGCGTTACGACACACAGGCATACACCGGAAATTGAGGAACAGCTGGGCTATGCATGCGGCAGAAAGATCATGGTTAATTTTACACCTCATCTGGTCCCCATGCAGAGAGGTATTCTGGCTACGGAATATGCATCTCTGATGCCCGGTGTGACAGCAGCCGATATCCGCAGTGTCTATGATAAATATTACAAAAAAGAAAAATTTGTCCGTGTGCTGCCGGAGGGTATGGTTCCCCAGACACGTTTTGTGGAAGGCAGCAATTATGTAGATGTGAATTTTGTAGTGGATGAACGGACCGGCCGGGTAGTTATGATGGGTGCCATGGATAATCTGGTAAAAGGTGCTGCAGGTCAGGCGGTTCAGAATATGAACCTGCTGTTTGGTCTGCCGGAAGATATGGGCCTGAAGCAGGTACCCATGTTCCCGTAGATAAGCATGATGGGATAAAACGCAGTGCAGTAAACATAACGGAAAACGCAGTGCAGTAAATATAACGGAAAACGAAGCGCAGTAAAGAATCAGTGAAATGCAGCGCAGCAGAGAATGACAGAAGAGGGAAAGGAGCAGTTATGACAGACAGGAAATCAATGGATGAAATGGATGAGATTATGAAAAAAGCGGAAGTGCTGATAGAAGCTCTTCCTTATATACAGCGGTTCAACCGCAAAATCATTGTGGTTAAATACGGCGGAAGTGCCATGGTGGACGAGGAACTGAAGCGCAGCGTCATCGCTGATGTGGTACTGCTGAAACTGGTCGGATTCAAACCGATTATCGTCCATGGCGGCGGTAAGGAAATCAGCAGATGGGTTTCCAAAACCGGTATGGAGCCTCATTTTATCAATGGTCTTCGTGTAACGGATGAACCGACCATGGAAATTGCGGAGATGGTACTGAATCGGGTGAATAAGAGTCTGGTGCAGATGATTCAGCAGCTGGGCGTGAAGGGGGTCGGCATCAGCGGCAAGGATGGCGGAATGCTGCATGTGCAGAAGCGTTATTCTGATGGGCAGGATATCGGTTATGTGGGTGAAATTGATTCCGTGGATCCCAAGATTCTGTATGATTTACTGGAAAAGGATTTTCTTCCGGTTGTCTGCCCCATCGGTTATGATGATAATTTTGATACCTACAATATCAATGCAGATGATGCGGCCTGTGCCATTGCCAAAGCAGTAAAAGCGGAAAAACTGGCATTTTTATCGGATATCGAAGGTGTTTACAGAGATTTTAATGATAAATCCACGCTGATCTCCGAGCTGGAACTGGAGGAAGCGGAACGTTTTATCAGGGAAGGCTTTGTGGGCGGCGGCATGATTCCCAAGCTGGGCAACTGTATTGAAGCTCTGAAGGAAGGCGTTTCACGGGTACATATTCTGGACGGAAGAATCCCCCACTGCCTGCTTCTGGAAATCTTTACCAACAGAGGTATCGGTACCGCTATTCTGAATCACAAGGAGGAGAAATACTATCATGAGTAATACGATTGAAAAGCTGAAAGCAATGCCGAAGGAAGAAGCGATTGCCTGCGCGGAAGATGTGCTCCTTCACACCTACAACCGCTATCAGATTATTCTGGAAAAAGGCGAGGGCATGTATCTGTATGATTCGGAGGGAAAGAAATATCTTGATTTCTGCGCCGGAATTGCTGTTTTTGCTCTGGGATACAAAAATGAAAAGTTCAACAATGCTGTGAAGGATCAGGTGGACAAGCTGGTTCATACTTCCAATTATTACTACAATTTCCCTTCCATTGCAGCTGCACAGAAGCTGACAAAAGCAGCTCATATGGATCGTGTCTTCTTTACCAACAGCGGTACGGAGGCCATTGAGGGCGCCATCAAAACGGCAAGAAAATATGCATTTAACAAGGATGGAAAAACGGATCATGAGATCATTGCCATGAATCATTCTTTCCACGGCAGAAGCATGGGCGCGTTGTCCGTTACAGGCAATCCACATTATCAGGAGGCGTTCAAACCCCTTATCGGCGGTGTGAAATTCGCTGATTTCAATGATCTGGACAGTGTAAAGGCACTGGTAACCGACAGGACCTGTGCTATCATTCTGGAGCCGGTACAGGGAGAGGGCGGCATTTATCCCGCATCAGAAGAATTTCTGAAGGGACTGCGCCAGCTGTGTGATGAAAAGGATATTCTGCTGATTTTTGATGAAATCCAGTGCGGTATGGGCAGAACCGGTGAGATGTTTGCATGTCAGCGGTACGGTGTGGAACCGGATGTGATGACGGTGGCAAAAGCACTGGGCTGCGGGCTTCCTGTGGGTGCATTTCTGGTGAAAGAAAAGGCAGCTTCACTGGCGGCAGGAGATCACGGCAGCACATACGGCGGCAACCCTCTGGTAGGAACAGCAGCCAGTACGGTATTTGATATCTTTGAGGAGGATCATATTCTCGACAATGTGCGTGAAACCGGCCGGTATCTGTATGAGAAACTGGAAGCCGTGGCAAAGGCGCATGATGAGATCGTTGATCACAGGGGCGTCGGCTTCATGCAGGGTCTGGAATTTTCTGTTCCTGTGGGTCCCATTGTTTCCGGATGTATTGAAAGCGGTCTGATTCTGATTTCCGCAGGTGCCAATACAATCCGCTTTATTCCTCCCCTGATTGCCCGGAAAGAACATGTGGATCAGATGGTGGAGATTCTTGAGGCATGTCTGAAACAATGAAAAAAGAAGAGAAAAAAACGGAGAGAAAAGCAGAGAGAAAAGCAGTGAAGGACTCCGTACAGCAAGAGATCGATTACGTAAAAGAAGAGATGAGCCATGTTAAGGAACATGCGGCAGAACGGATCGTTACTATGGAAAGCGGGCTCCGGGCATTCGCGGAATGGGCTCTTTTCGGCGTGCTGGTCGGGCTTGTCGCGGGCTTTGTGGCATCTGTTTTCGGATTGCTGCTTGGTGAAATCACAGCTTACCGGATGTCCCATCCCCAGCTGATTCTGGGTCTTCCCTTTGCCGGGCTTGCCATTGTATTTCTGTATTATCATTTTGGAGAGTCGGGTGACCGGGGAACCAATCTGGTGCTTGATTCCGTGCGGGAAGGGGGCAGTGTTCCCTGGTATGTGGCGGTACGTATCTTTCTGGCAACAGCGGTTACCCATCTGTTCGGCGGATCAGCGGGGCGTGAGGGTGCTGCGCTTCAGCTGGGAAGTTCCATCAGTTCCACACTGGCTAAAATCCTGCATCGGGAGGATAAAAATCCGACCATAACTGTCATGTGTGGTATGAGTGCAGCTTTTTCCGCTCTTTTCGGTACGCCGCTGGCATCTACCATTTTTGCCATGGAAGTGGTTAATGTGGGGAAGATGTACTATCCTGCCCTGGTGCCGTGCAGTTTTGCTGCTCTGGTCGGTTCCATGGTAGCGAAAGCCATGGGGGTGGAGAGCGAAATTTTTGATATGTTTGCCGTACCGGAACTGACCGCCGTAACTTTTGTGAAGGTGCTGATTCTTGCGGCAGGCTGTGCACTGGTCAGCATGCTGTTCTGTATCGTTCTTCATACGGCACATACTGTTTTTCACAGACCGGTCTGGAATAAATACGTATCAGTATTCACGGCAGGTACTCTGGTTGTTCTGCTGACGATGCTGGTTGATTCTTCTGATTATATGGGAACCGGTATGCATGTAATTGCCGGAGCCATCGACGGGGAGGTACGGCCGGAGGCTTTTCTGCTGAAGATTATTTTCACGGCACTGACTCTGGGGTCCTGCTATAAAGGCGGTGAAATTGTTCCTTCCTTTTTTGTGGGAGCTACCTTCGGCTGTCTGGCGGGGCAGATTCTTGGTCTGTCTCCGTCACTCTGTGCAGGCGTCGGCATGGTATCCGTATTCTGCGGCGTAACAAACTGCCCCATCAGTTCTCTGCTGATTGCAGCTGAGCTGTTTGGATTTGAAGGAATCCATTATTTCCTTATCGGCGTGGTTGTAAGCTACATGCTGTCAGGATATTATACCCTGTATTCCAGCCAGAAGATCATATACAGGAAGTACAAAAATAAAAAGAATGCAGAATCTTAATAAATCTTTAAGGACTTTTTATAATTTATTCAGGTGTGAAGATATTGCTTTATTGTCCTGATTTGGGTACAATGTAGAGTACGGGACAGGTATTCCGGTCTGCAGGGAAAGGAGTACCGATGAAATACAGGCGCATAAAAGCAACAGCAATCCTTGTGTTATTCCTGACTGCAGGAGTGCTTTACAGCGCAGATCGCAGTCAGGATATTTTTGTGTATGATGATGGTTTGTCAGTCGGAGAGGAAACGGCTGACCGGCAGGAAGCGGGGGCTGATAGCGGGTCGGATTGCTCCGGTGAGGATGCCGCCGGTAAGAAAAACGGCGATGAATCGGCAGCCGGAGAAGCTGCGGCAACACTGCCAGGTACAGAACCGGTATCCGGAGAGGAAACAGCATCGCAATCCGAATCGGAAGTGCTGGTTCATGTTCATGTATGCGGAGCGGTGAAGAAAGCCGGTGTGTATCTGCTTCCGGAGAACTCCATTGTGGCAGATGCCATTGAGGAGGCCGGAGGTGTTCTGAAAGGTGGAGCTGCAGATTATCTGAATCTGGCGGGAACCATATCAGAAGGTGATAAGATTTATGTTCCTTATTTAAAAGATGTGAAAGAACCCTGCGGTGTGGCGCTGCAGCCATCTTCCGGTTCGGAAGCCCAGTCCGGACAGGGGGAGGAGAGCAGCAGCAAAACTGATGCGCTGGTGAATATCAATACAGCGGACAGTGCACAGCTTATGACGCTGTCCGGTATCGGACAGACCAGAGCGGATGCAATTATCGCTTATCGGGAGGCCAATGGGAATTTTCAGAAGATTGAGGATATCATGAAGGTTTCCGGTATTAAAGAAGGGGCATTTAACAAAATTAAAGACCGGATAACGGTCTGAAGTAAAGGCAGCTGCAGAGAAGACTGCTTTGGAGGATGAAGATATGAGTAAGAAGATTCTGGTTGTGGATGATGAGAAGCTGATTGTTAAGGGAATCAAGTTCAGTCTTCAGCAGGAAGGCTGGGAAGTGGACTGTGCATATGACGGCGGTGAGGCACTGGAGAAGGCAAAACAGACAGAGTATGATATGGTTTTGCTGGATGTGATGCTGCCGGTGTACGACGGCACGGAAGTGTGCCGTATGATTCGTGAATTTTCCAATATGCCGATTATCATGCTGACAGCCAAAAACAGTGATATGGATAAGATTCTTGGTCTGGAATACGGTGCGGATGATTATGTGACAAAGCCTTTCAATATTCTTGAGGTGAAAGCACGTATTAAGGCAATTATGCGCCGGAGTACGAAGCGGGAGAAAAAGGAAGAGGAGAATGAGTCACGGATTGTTGCAGGAGATCTGGTTCTGGACAGAGAAAGCCGCACGGTTTCCATCAGCGGCAAAGATATCAATCTGACCGCCAAGGAGTTCGATCTTCTGGAGCTGCTGTTATTAAATCCCGGCAAGGTTTACAGCCGTGAAAAACTGCTGAATATTGTCTGGGGATATGAGTACCCCGGTGATGTACGTACAGTCGATGTCCATGTGAGAAGGCTGCGTGAAAAGATTGAAAAGACCCCCAGTGAACCCAGATATGTGCAGACAAAATGGGGGGTCGGATATTATTTCAAGGGGCAGCAGTAGTTGGTGAGTTTTATGCGGTTATTGAAAAAGAAAGAACGTCAGCTGGAAGAAGAGATGATGGAAACCGGAAAGCATACCAATCCGTTCCAGAATCATATGGACAGTATTACGGGAGCGTTCCGGTATTGTCTGAAGAGCTTTCGAGTAAGAGTTTTTCTGCTGATTGTCGTCATGGCATGGCTTCCGTTCCTGTTTCTGAACGAATATATTGCCAATGAATCCAAATCAATTCAGATCGAGCAGAAAGTATTGGAACTTCAGTATCAGGCCAGGACACTTTCGCGTCAGATGAGCAGAGCTGCCTATCTGAGCAATGTGGAAACGCCGGCACTCAATTCCGCGCTGAATGCGGAGATCAGCCTGCTTTCTGATCTGTATGACGGCCGGATTCTGGTGATCAATGACAGCTTTTGTGTCGTTAAGGATACCTACAGTACGGACACGGATAAATACAATATTTCGGAAAAGGTCCTTTCCTGCTTCAGGGAAGGAGAGGATACTGCTTATGAATATTATAAAGACGGCAGTTATGCGGAATTTACAGTCCCTGTATATGATCAGGCTCTGAAGAATATTAAAGGTGTCATGGTGGTTTCCACTTCCATGAAAGATATTGAGGATATGGTGGCCGGACAGAAGAAACGGTATCAGATCATTGAAGTGACTGTCTGTATTCTGCTCAGCGTTATTGCCTTTTTCTTTTCCGGCTGGCTGCTTCGGCCTTTCAAAAGCCTGGAGGATAATCTGAATCGTGCCAATCAGGGGGATATGCGGCCCATATCGGTGCCGGATTGTCTGGAGACGGAGCGGATTGCTGCTGTATACAATGAATCTCTTCTGAGGCTGAAACATCTGGATGAAAGCCGTCAGGAATTTGTATCCAATGTATCTCATGAATTGAAGACGCCGATTACATCAATCCGGATTCTGGCGGATTCTCTGATTTCCATGGGAGAAGCACCTGTGGAACTGTATCAGGAGTTTATGATGGATATATCGAACGAGATTGACCGTGAGAGCCGGATTATTGATGATCTGCTGGAGATGGTAAAGCTGGACAGAACCAATGCCGAGCTGACGGTTCAGCGTGTGAATATGAACGAGTTGATGGAGAGCGTGCTGAAGCGCCTGAAAGGGACTGCGGAAAAACGCAACATTGTTGTTACACTGGAATGCATGAGGCCGGTTGTAGCGGATGTGGATGAACTGAAATTTACAAGACTGATTACCAATCTGGTGGAGAATGCCATTAAGTACAATAAGGATAATGGCAGTGTTAACGTTTCTCTGAATGCGGATCAGACTTATTTTTACGTGAAGATCGTGGATACCGGCGTTGGAATTCCTGAGGATGAGATCGGTAAGATTTTTGAGCGTTTTTACCGGGTTGACAAGGCGCGTTCCCGGGAGACCGGCGGCACCGGCCTGGGTCTTGCAATCTGCAAGAATATCGTTCAGCTGCATCATGGAGTGATTCGTGTCAGCAGTGACTACGGGGTAGGTTCCACTTTCGTGGTTCGGGTACCCCTGGTATATATTCCATAAAAACCGGAGGCAATATGAACAGGAAACGTGCAATAACAGCCGGACTTCTTCTGGCGGTTCTTACAATGCTTTTTCTTTCTGCCTGTCAGAAAGAAACGAAACAGGAACCGGAATCAGATCCGAAGAAGGGCATCTATAACGTATACTATAAAAATGCAAAGGGAACGGAGCTGCTTGCTTCGACAGTGGAGCTGGAGGATGATGTAAAAGAAAGAGCATCTGTGGTGAATTCCCTCATTCAGGCACTGCAAAGCCAGAAAAAGGATGATCCCAGCATGATCCCGGCTGTGTCTTCTGCTTTGGAGGTCATCAGCTGCGACAGCAGTCTGCTTCCGTTCCTGACAATTAATTTTACGAAATCATATTCTGAACAGAGCAATGCGGATGAGATTCTGTGCAGGGCAGCGCTGGTGCTGACTCTGACCCAGATTCCGGAGATTGAGTATATTGACATACAGGTGGAAGGGCAGCCTTTGCTTGACAGTTCCGGCAAACCGGTGGGAAAGCTTTCAGCCGATGAATTCGTGTCTGATACCAACGGCAATATGTTTTCAAGACAGAAAAATACGCTGATTCTGTATTTTGCCAGCAAGGACGGCAAGGCACTGGAAGAAGTGGAACGGACAGTTCTGAATGACAGCAGCATGGCCATGGAAAAGCTGGTGATGCAGCTTCTGATTGAGGGGCCTCCGGATGACAGTACGAGAGCGATTCTTCCCGATACGGTATCGGTGCTTGACATCTCCATACGATCAGGAATCTGCTACGTGAATTTTGATTCGAATTTTCTTAATGATACCATGGATCTGGATCCGAATATCATTATTTACGCGATTGTGAATTCACTGTCAGAGCTTTCGGATGTGAGTCAGGTGCAGATCATGGTCAATGGTTCTTCGGATGTGAAGTTTAAGGATACGCTTTCACTGGCAAAGCCTTTTACAAAGGATCTCAACTACCTGTTTGTTCAGGAAAAGGAAACAGAAGGAGGAGCTTTATCAGGAGAGTGATTCTGGCCTGCTTTTTCGCTTTTGCAGGCGGGATATTGATTATGAGATATGATGCAGAACACGCCGGTGATGTGTTTTGCAGGATTTGCAGACAGCTGACCGGAGCCGGTACTGACGGTTCGCGGCTGTCTGCCTTTTTTATATACGGATTTCTCCTGCTGACGTTGTCTGCGGGCTGCGGTATCTCGATCTGGCTGACGTGGAGATTTTTTACCGGCAGCGGGAGAAATCTTATGTATGGTATTGCGGCGGGAATCTGTTTTCTGGCAGGTGCTTTTGCCGTGTCAGATGCCATGAAGCAGCCGGTCCTGACAGACGGGAACGGTATGGAATGGAATCTGGAAAAACTGGACGGGGAACTGGTTCAGGGAATCGGAAGGATCAGGCAGATATCGGAAGATGACGGAACGGTTACGCTGCTTGTGGATCAGATCCGGCTGTTATCGCCCTGTGAGGGTAAGCTCGGTAAATTGCTTTATCTGGAATATGAAGCGGGTGAATCCGGCAGTGGAGAATATGAGTCAGGAGAATACAGAGCAGGAGAATCAGAAAACGGGGAATCTGATACGCAGAAAAGACCTGGACAGACAATCCGATTTGAAGGAATGTATTCACAGTATTCCTGTGCCACGAATCCGGGTGCTTTTGATTACAGGGAATACTGCAGGAGCATCGGGATTGGAGGACTGGTAACGACGTCAGAGCAGCAACTGCAGGTTTCCGGCAGAGGTTCTCTGATTAAATACAGTTTGTGGCGGCTGCGGGAGTTTATTAAACAGCGGATTCTTCAGCTGGCGCAGCCCGATGATGCAGGGATTCTGGTCTGTCTGCTTACAGGAGACAAAAGTGAACTGAATCCTTACTGGAAGGAGCTGTATCAGGAAGGCGGGATTATTCATCTGCTTACCATAAGCGGGCTTCATATCAGCATTCTGGGGATGGGAGTATTTCATCTCCTGCGAAGATGGATCGGAAGTTTTTTCTGGAGCAGCGTGCTGGCGGGAATTCTGACGGGAATATTCTGTGTGATGGCCGGATCGGGAACCTCCATGGTCCGGGCCATGATCTGCTTTTTCCTGTTTCTGGTGGCCGGATATCTGGGCAGAACCTATGATTTTCTCACGGCAGTGGCTGTTTCGGGACTTTTTCTTCTGTGGGAACATCCGCTTCTGCTGTATCAGTCGGGATTTCTTATGACTTTCAGCTGTGTGCTGGGAATCGGGACTCTGCTTCCGCTGGGAGAACTGATATTTGTGGGAGATGAGCTGCAGGAAAGCCCGGCACCGGGGAAGGAGAAAAAAGAGAATGGAACACATGGAAGAACAGATATTAGTGGAAAAGCAGATACCAGAGTAAATGGAAGAACAGTGAAGTGGAGAATCTGTTTTCAGAAGACCATGCTGGGTGCGGTGCTGCTGCAGATGTCTTCCCTGCCTGTGGTGCTCTGGTTTCAGGGAAAGGTTCCTGTGGCGGGGGCTTTGATCAACCTGATTACGGTACCATTTATGAGTTTTGTTCTGATATCGGATCTGCTGGCGGTGGCAGGCAGCCTTGTTTTCATGCCTGCCGGGATTTTTCTTTTGGGTACTGCCCACTATATTCTTCGCTGGTATGAGCAGGTCTGCCTGTTTTTCAGCAATCTGCCGTGTTCCGCTCTGGTTACGGGGCGCCCTTATTGGTGGCAGGTGGTACTTTGGCTTCTGATTCTGTCAGCAGTTTCTGGAGTCGGATATTATCTGGTGGTTTACCATCACAGAAAACTGCCTTTTGCTGCGGGACTTCTGCTGCTTCCCTGCGCTGTTTTTCTTCTGCAGCGTTTTCCTGATTCGCAGCTTCTGATCAGTTATCTCGATGTGGGACAGGGGGACGGAATCGTTGTGGAGCTTCCCTATGGGAAAGGGGTTTTCTGTATAGACGGAGGCAGCAGCAGTCAGAAAAAACTGAAAGAATATGTGTATGAACCGTTTTTTGCTCATGAAGGAATTGCTTCTGTGGACTGCTGGCTGCTGACTCACCCGGATTCTGACCACTATTCGGGGATGATTGCCATGCTGGAGGATGGTTTTTCGGTAAAAACAATCATGATGCCGGCAGTTTTTCAAGACAGCGAGCTGGCAGAGAGAATTGAAGCGCTGCATCCCGTTGATTATATCGAGGCCGGCAGAAAGATAGAAGCAGCCGGTATTCAATTCGAGATTCTTCACCCCGCAGCCGATTACAGCAGCCCGGACGAAAATGATGCTTCTGCGGTGCTTTATCTGCAGTGGAATGATTTTACGGCTGTATTTACCGGAGATATGTCGCTGGAATCGGAAGATGAAGTATTATGCGCTCTGAACGGGCGCAGGGCGGATGTGCTGAAAATCGCACATCATGGCTCGAGAACTGCTACCTCAGAAGAATTCCTTCAGGCAATCGGTACCCGAACCGCCATCCTTTCCTGCGGCATCAACAACCGCTACGGACACCCGCATAAAGAAGTTGTGGAACGTCTGGAACAGGCAGGAATCGACAGTTACAGAACCAGTACAGGAGGATGCATTCAGATACGCAGCGACGGAAACGGATATGAAGTGAAGAGATTTCTGGAAGACGCGTGATTTGAAAATACAAAAAAACGGGGATGAAAATGCATTGTGCAGAATATTACAGTGCACTTTCATCCCTTTTGTTGTGAAAGAATTACTGCAGCATGACCATGCAGCGTTTATGATAGCAGGCAATTCCGTATTTCAGAATGGTTGTCATGCCATCATCAATTAATGTTTCAGCATAATTTCTGTTTTCAATCTGATGCAGGGCTTCCTCACATCCGGTTTTCAGAGCTCCGTTTTCACCGTATTTTACCTCAATTATGATGCCGATGCTTTCCTCTTCAATTTCAATCAGGATGTCGCTGTATCCGTCTCCCGATTCGGCATTGGACCATACATCCCAGTCGTCCATATGCGCAAACAGCCCAAGAAGAATGCCATGATAAAAATTTTCTTTTTTTGCATGCGGAACGCTGGTGTCACGGATACTGATGGTTTTCTTCAGATAAGCGGTGAACATCGCTTCAATTGTTTCCGTATCGGCCTTTTTAAATGCGGTGCAGAAAGCGTTAAGGGCGGGCATATCCTTTGCTGTGATTTCAGAAAACCACTCTTTAATCTGCATGATAAAAATCTGGCGGATTTCCTGATTGGGGATTCTCAGTAAATATTCAGATCCATCATCTGTTTTCTGGCGGGTCAGATAGCCCGTAGTAAACAGGATACTCCACAAATGGTCAATGGATTTGTCCAGATCCTCATAAGTCAGTTCCTGGTGGATTTCTTTTCGGACGGATTTTCCTGCAATCAGTTTTTCCAGTTCATTCTGAGTTTTTCTTGTAGCTTTGTTGATGAAGCGTTTTACAATACTGTTGCTGCTGGTGTTGATCCAGTATGATTTGGGCTTCACAGACGGATTCGCGCAGGCTTCATCGCAGAAACTGATGACATCCCAGGGGCAGTAAACCGCAACATTGCCAAACAGATAGCCGTCATACCATTCTCTGACGTCTTCATAACGTTCTGACAAATCATAGTAGGACAGAAGTTCTCTTACATCGCCGTCGGTAAAACCAAAGTACTCATCATAACGTACATCTGTCACCGTAAGCACCTTCATATTGTTCAGGCCTGTGAAGATACTTTCCTTCGAGATTCTGAGACATCCCGTGAGAACAGCAAAGTACAGACTGTCATTGCCTTTCAGTGCCATGCTGAACATATTGCGGATCAGAGAAACCATTTCGGGATAATAATGATTCTGAAACGCTTTGTCCAGTGGAACGTCATACTCGTCTATCAGGATAAGAACCCTGTGGTCATAATGTTTTGAAAGGAGTAAAGAAAGGGTTCTCAGGCCTGCTTCAAGTGCATCAGCCGGCATGGAAAATATGGTATTCTGCTTTTCATCCACTTTTATAAGCTGTGTATACATTTTTTTCTCTTCCTCTGAAAGTCTGCTGCTTTCCAGAAGAAATTGAAAACGCAGAGCTTCTCTGCCGATGATATTGCGTATGGAAGCAAGGGCTGCCTGAAATGTCAATCCTCCTGCATCTTTCAGACTGATGGAGATGACCGGGAACTGTCCCATATACTGCTCGCATAATTCTTTTTCACGGGAAATATTCAATCCGTCAAATACTTTTTTATCATGTCCGATTTCAAAAAAACACTGAAGCATGCTCATATTCAGCGTTTTGCCGAATCTCCGGGGACGGGTAAATAAATTAATTTCACCCCAGTTCAGAAGCAATTCTCTGATCAGTGCAGTTTTATCCACATAATAAAAACCTTCGTGTATGATTTTTTCAAAATTATCAATTCCAACCGGTAGTTTCTTTTTCATAGCATTGTCCTTTCCGGTGCATTTATTTTGATATAAAACAGATGCATCTATTATATCATGTGTCAAAAATGCAGACAAGAAAAAACAAACCGGTTGCACAATTCGTTCTTTTCGTTTATAATATACTGGTTTTACCTTATTCAAAACAGTTCAGCAGAAGCTGATCAGCTGTTTCATGTGCGCCGGCGGCGCACGTTTCCAATTGACAGACCGTGGGAGGAGAATATGTTTCGTTTTTTTGTGGCGCCGGAGCAGATTGCCGGAGATCGCATCACTGTGACCGGAGACGATGTGAATCATATGAAAAATGTGCTTCGTATGAAGCCGGGTGAGAGAGTCCGGATCAGTAACGGTACAGATGAGGATTATTTCTGTACCATTGAGTCTCTGGAGGAGGATGCGGTGCTGCTGCATGTGGACAGCAGAGAACAGTCTTCCATTGAGCTGCCTGTGCAGATCTATCTGTTTCAGGGTCTGCCCAAGTCGGACAAGATGGAACTGATCATTCAGAAAGCGGTAGAGCTGGGTGCGTATGGTATTGTACCGGTTTCCATGAAACGTTCCGTGGTGAAGCTGGACAGCAAAAAAGCGGCTGCGAAGGTGAAACGGTGGAATGCTATCGCAGAAAGTGCTGCCAAGCAGAGCGGCCGCATGGTGATTCCTCAGGTGCAGATGCCGGTGACATTTGCTCAGGCGGTGGAGCAGGCAGCTGATCTGGATTGTAAATTGCTGCCCTATGAGAATGAAGAAGGCATGGACGGGGTTCGGAGGATTCTGGGAGAACTGGCAGAGCAGGTGAAGAAACGCAGCCGGGAGCGGCAGTGCAGTCGGGAGCAGAAGGCGGCTTCCTCTGAAAGCAGTGTGCTCTCTGCAGAAAAGCCGTTTCGCATCGGTATTTTCATCGGCCCCGAGGGTGGATTTGAACCGGCGGAGGTGGAGCTTGCCGTGAAGGATGGCTGGCAGCGGATTTCCCTGGGCAGACGGATTCTGCGGACGGAGACGGCGGGTATGGCTCTGCTGTCGGTACTGGTATATCTGCTGGAGCCGTAACCGGCACGCAGCTGAATGCAGGCTGGTCTGCTTCAGAACCGTAACCAGCCGCATTACAGCGAATAAAATATATTAGCGAATAATTATAGATACAGTCTGCAGACTGGAGGAATAGTGATGGAAGCATATCTGGATAATTCAGCGACAACCTGTGCTTTCGCGCGGGTATGTGATATTATGATGAAGACCATGTCGGAGGACTACGGCAATCCTTCTTCCCTGCATTCAAAAGGATTCCATGCGGAGCACTATGTGAATGAAGCAAGGGAGGCAGTAGCGAAGAGCCTTCGCGTCAGTGACCGTGAGATTATATTTACCTCCGGCGGTACCGAGTCGAACAATATGGCTTTGATTGGCTGTGCCATGGCCAATAAGAGAAAAGGCAATCATCTGATCACCACGGTATTTGAACATGCATCGGTGGGCAATACCATGCGTTTTCTGGAGGAACAGGGTTTTCGCGTAACCTATCTGCCAGTGGATCATGAAGGAACCGTTTCTCTGAAGGCGCTGGAGGAAGCAATCTGCCCCGAGACCATTCTTGTTTCGGTGATGTATGTGAACAATGAGATCGGTTCGGTGCAGCCCGTTGAGGAGATTGCCAGGATCATCCGGAGAAAGAAACCGGATGTTCTGTTCCATGTGGATGCTATTCAGGCTTTCGGAAAATATGTGATCCGGCCCAGACGGCAGGGAATCGATCTGCTGTCAGTCAGCGGACACAAGATTCACGGCCCCAAAGGAACGGGATTTTTGTATGTAAGAGACAAAGTGAAGATTAAACCGATCATTTTCGGCGGCGAGCAGCAGCACGGCATGCGTTCCGGTACGGAGAATGTGCCGGGGATTGCCGGTCTGGGAGAAGCTGTGAAAGAGATATACAAGGATCATGATGTGAGGGTTGCCGGTATGTATGAGCTGAAAAAGCTGTTTGTGGAACAGCTGGCGGATCTGGACGGGATCGTGATCAACGGGCAGCCTCTCATGAAAGGGGCACCGCACATTGTCAGTGTCAGCTTCCGGGGAGTCAGGAGCGAGGTACTGCTTCACGCACTGGAAGAACGGGGCATCTATGTGTCGGCGGGTTCGGCCTGCTCTTCCAATCATCCGGCAGTCAGCGGAACGCTGAAAAGCATTGGTGTGGAAAAAGAACTGCTGGATTCCACGCTCCGGTTCAGTTTCAGCATTTTTACCACGGCGGATGAAATCCGTTACGCTGCAGATACTCTGAAAGAACTGGTGCCCATACTGCGCAGATTCCGCAGAGGGTGATGAGTCCTGCGCTGACTTTAGATAACATAGATGACCACAGAGAAAGAATGGAGATTAAGATGAGATTTCATGCTTTTTTGATTAAATACGCAGAAATCGGTATCAAGGGCAAGAACCGGTATCTGTTTGAAGATGCACTGATGAAACAGATCCGCCGTGCTTTAAGACGGATTGACGGGTCTTTCAGCGTATGCAAAGAAGATGGCCGTATTTACGTAATGGCGGATAATGATGATTTTGACGAAGAAGATGTGTATGAAGCGTTGCAGCATGTGTTCGGTATTCAGGGAATCTGTCCCATGCTGCAGGTTGAGGATGAGGGATGGGAGAAACTCTGCGATACGGTTGTTTCCTACATGAAGGAAACCTACGGTCAGGAGCAGTACAGCTTTAAAGTACAGGCACGCCGTGCCAGAAAGAATTACCCCCTTAATTCCAATGAAATCTGTCGTGATATGGGCGAGGTGATCCTGAATCAGGTTCCCGGTGTCCATGTGGATGTTCACAATCCGGATGTGATGCTGCATATTGAGATTCGTCAGAAAATCAATATTTACTCAAAGACGGTTAAAGGCCCCGGCGGTATGCCCGTGGGTACCAACGGCAAGGCCATGCTTCTGCTTTCCGGCGGTATCGACAGCCCGGTGGCAGGCTACATGATTGCCAAACGCGGCGTTGTAATCGATGCGGTTTACTTCCATGCGCCGCCTTACACCAGTGAGCGTGCAAAGCAGAAAGTCATTGATCTGGCGAAGGAAGTGGCTGCCTATGCAGGCCCTGTAAATCTGCATATTGTGAATTTTACGGATATTCAGCTGGCGATTTATGAAAAATGCCCTCACGATGAGCTTACGATCATCATGAGACGTTATATGATGAAGATTGCCCAGGATCTGGCGGTTAAGACAGGGTGTCTGGGACTGATTACCGGAGAAAGCATCGGACAGGTTGCTTCACAGACGATGCAGTCCATGGCGGTTACCAATGAGGTTTGCGAACTGCCGGTTTACCGTCCGCTGGTGGGCTTTGATAAGCAGGATATTGTGGAAATTTCCCAGCAGATCGGTACGTTTGAAACATCGATTCTTCCCTATGAGGACTGCTGTACGATTTTTGTGGCAAAACATCCCGTTACAAAGCCCAATCTGAATATTATCAAACGCTCGGAGCGGAATCTGGAAGGTGTGATCGAGCCTCTTTATGAAGCAGCTCTGAATACGGTGGAAACAGTATGGTGTGAGAGTGAACGGTAAAGATACTGGCTGCCTGGCTCTGAACAGGTGCAAAAAGGGGATGCCCTTTCGGACACCCCCTTTTGTCTTTGTGAAGAATACTGTACGATTATTCTACCACGTAAGGCTTTAATGCTTCGAGAATCTCATCAAGCTTATCTGTTGCATGGATATTCAGTTCGATGGGTTTGGAAAGATCAAGACTGAAGATGCCCATGATAGACTTCGCATCGATTACGTATCTTCCGGAGATTAAATCGAAATCACAATCGAATTTTGTCAGGGTATTAACAAATGCTTTAACTTTGTCGATTGAGTTTAACATAATGCTGATGGTTTTCACAGGAAAATCCTCCTTTAAATTTAATGTTCGTTACTGTAATTTTACTAAGAGAAAGACTCGATGTCAAGCAATTTAGGGTTCATTTACAGATACAATCCTCAGGAAAATTCGAAGAAATTTTAAGCAATTTTTATCAGAAAGGAGTCGGAATTGAAAAAAGCAGCTTTTCATACATTAGGTTGTAAGGTCAATACCTACGAAACAGAGGTCATGAAATCCCAGCTGAAAGAGCATGGGTATGAGATCGTTCCTTTTTCGGATACGGCAGATGTTTATATCATCAACACCTGTACCGTTACCAATATTGCCGATCAGAAGTCGCGGCAGATGCTTCACAAGGCGAGAAAGAAAAATCCTCAGGCCGTGATTGCGGCGGTGGGATGCTATGCGCAGGCATTTAAGGAGGAACTGATCCGGGATCATACGGCGGATCTGATCATCGGCAATAATCAGAAGAACCGGCTGTACGAGCTTCTGGAGGAGTACGATGCCAGTCATATTCTTCAGGAGGCTGTCTGTGATGTGAGACAGGAAAGAGATTATGAGCCCATGTTCCTGACTTCCACGGAGGACCGGACGCGTGCTTTCCTGAAGATTCAGGATGGGTGCAATCAGTTCTGCAGCTATTGTCTGATTCCCTATGCCAGAGGAAGGGCGAGAAGCAGAGCGGTGGATGATGTGATTGCGGAGATCCGTGCGCTGGCGGAAAAAGGATTCCAGGAGGTGGTTCTGACCGGGATTCATTTAAGCTCCTACGGTACAGACCTGAATGAAGAAAAAAAGCCTCTGCTGAAGGAAGTGATTCTGGCTGCGGCCGGAATCGACGGAATCCGGCGGATCCGTCTCGGTTCTCTGGAACCCAATGTGATTACGGAGGACTTCATCAAACCGCTGTCACAGTGCGACAAATTCTGTCCGCATTTTCATCTGTCTCTTCAGAGCGGCTCCGATGCCACGCTGAAACGGATGAATAGACATTATACAGCTGGTGAATACTATAGTAAATGTGAATTGATCCGCCGGTATTTTGAGCATCCGGCGATTACAACGGATGTGATTGCGGGATTTCCACAGGAGACGGAGAAGGAATTTGAAGAAACCTGCGCTTTTGTGGAAAAAGCCGGTTTTGCCGAGATGCATGTGTTCAAATATTCCCGCAGAAAGGGGACGCGTGCCGATGCCATGGACGGTCAGATCCCGGATCCGGTTAAAACACAGCGCAGCCACAGGCTTCTGGAGATTGCCTCCCGCATGCAGCAGGATTATCTGTCCTGGTATCCCGGACGGCAGGTGGAGATTCTGACAGAAGATGAAATCTCATATCAGGGTGAAACCTGGAGATGCGGGCATACGAAAGAATATGTAAAATGTATCATAAAAGGCTGTGAATCCAACAGAATTGTGACTGCAAAAGCCTGTGAAGTGACAGAAAACCACATGCTGATCGTCCGTCAGTAGGAACTTTATTTGCACTAGCACTTGCCGAATGATGCAAAATGTATTAAAATAAGGCTGAGTATTGCCCGGAATAATATTTTGTAAAGGAAGTGATCGTGTGAGTGATATGAATGTTACACAGTTTTTCAAGGTGCCTCAGGACAGCGAAAGCGATGTGGAAAAGGTTCTTGAGGCGGTATGTCATGCCATGATGGAAAAGGGATACAATCCCCAGAGTCAGATTGTAGGCTACATTATGTCCGGTGACCCCACTTATATTACCAGCTATAAGGGAGCCAGAAGTCTGATTATGAAAGTGGAGCGGGATGAGATACTGGAAGAACTGATGCGTTTTTATCTGGAAAACAAACTGAACAGGTAGCAGATATGCGTATACTTGGATTGGATTATGGCTCAAAAACCGTGGGAGTGGCTGTCAGTGATGCGCTGGGCATTACGGCACAGGGATTGGAGACAATCCAGCGGACACAGGCGAACAAGCTGAGAAAGACACTTGCACGCATAGAGCAGCTGATTAAAGAATATGATGTAGGAAAGATTGTGCTGGGCTGCCCGAAAAACATGAATAACACAGAAGGTCCGCGCGTACAGGCAACACTGGAGTTCAAGGATATGCTTGAGCGCCGGACCGGTCTTGAAGTGATTTTGCAGGATGAGCGTCTGACGACGGTTTCGGCAGAGCGGGTTCTGATGGAATCGGGGGTACGCAGAGAGAACCGCAAGGAAGTTATTGACAAAATTGCAGCTGTATTTATCCTGCAGACCTATCTTGATGCGCAGGCTTTCGCGGCACATAAGGAGAATGAATGAGTAGTAGCAGCAACAGGATTGTTCTCACGACAGAAGACGGCGAGACCCTTGAATTATTTGTATTGGAAAAGACCAGGATCAACGGGAGAGATTACCTTCTGGCATCGGACAGCAGTCTGGACGACGAGACTGCCGAAGAGGCCGAGTGCTATATTTTCAGGGATGATTCTCTTCCGGGCGATTCTGAAGCAGTTTATGTAATGGTTGAAAATGAGGATGAACTGGCCGGTGTACTGGATATTTTTCAGAATTTAATGGACGATGTATCGATTGAAGATTAAAAATTACAGTCCTTCGGGTTCATGCTGGTTTTCTTCCTGCGTTAATATCAGGCGCAGTACGCTGTGTGGTACTGCTGCAGAAAGCACGGAGGTAACTAATTGAAGTCAGGAGCAAACCATAAATTACGTATTATCCCTTTGGGTGGTTTGGAATCCATCGGTATGAACATTACGGCACTGGAATATGATGACAGCATTATCGTGATTGACTGCGGGCTGAGCTTCCCCGGAGACGATATGCTGGGTATTGATCTGGTAATCCCGGATGTCACATATCTGAAGGAGAATATTGAGAAAGTTAAGGGATTTTTTATTACCCATGGCCATGAAGATCATATCGGGGCGCTGCCCTATATTCTTCGCGATGTAAATGTACCCGTTTACGGAACGAAACTGACCATCGGAATTATCGAAAGCAAATTAAAAGAACATCCGAATCTGAAAGCAGTTAAGAAAAAAGTTGTAAAATACGGACAGTCCATCAATGCGGGCTGTTTCCGTGTGGAATTTATCAGGACAAATCACAGTATTGCCGATGCAGCGGCATTTGCTGTTTTTACACCTGTGGGAACTGTGATCCATACAGGTGATTTCAAGATTGACTATACACCCGTATACGGAGATGCAGTGGATCTGCAGCGTTTTGCGGAGCTGGGCAAGAAGGGCGTACTGGCCCTGTTGTGTGAGAGCACCAATGCCATAAGAGAAGGATTTACCATGTCGGAGCGCACGGTCGGCAGGACCTTCGACAATCTGTTTGCGGAGAATGTGAATCACAGAATTATCGTTGCGACATTCGCGTCCAATGTGGACCGTGTTCAGCAGATTATCAATACAGCATACAAATACGGCCGCAAAGTTGTGGTGGAAGGCCGCAGTATGGTTAATATCATCAATACAGCCATGGAACTGGATTATCTGGATATTCCCGACGGAACGCTGATCGATCTGGATTCTCTGAAGAATTACCCGGAGGAGAAGACGGTTCTGATCACCACGGGAAGTCAGGGTGAGTCCATGGCGGCGCTGTCAAGGATGGCGGCAGGAATCCACCGCAAGGTGAGCATCAAACCCGGAGATGCGATTATTTTAAGTTCTTCTCCCATTCCCGGCAATGAGAAGGCAGTTGCCAAGATTATCAATGAACTGTCCATGAAAGGCGCTCACGTAATCTACCAGGATACACATGTTTCGGGACATGCCTGCCAGGAAGAGATCAAGCTGATGTACTCTCTGATTCATCCGAAATATTCCATCCCCATCCACGGTGAGTTCCGTCATCGTCAGGCACAGTCGAATCTGGTACAGTCCCTGGGAATTCCCAAGGATAACATTTTCATGATGAATGCAGGCGATGTGCTGGAGATGAATGAAGATGAGGCGGCCATTACGGGCAAGGTACATGCCGGTTCCGTTCTTGTGGACGGACTTGGTGTGGGCGATGTGGGCAATATCGTACTCCGCGACCGCCAGAGTCTTTCCCAGAACGGTATCATCATTGTGGTGCTTTCCCTTGAGAAGCATACGAACCAGCTTCTGGCCGGTCCCGATATCGTATCGAGAGGTTTTGTATACGTGCGGGAGTCGGAAGATCTCATGGAAGAAGCAAGGCAGGTTGTATGCAGTGCGGTTGATGAATGTTTAAGAAGAAATATCACGGACTGGGTTCGCCTGAAAACGGTGATTCGGGATAATTTAAGTGATTATCTCTGGAAAAAGATGAAACGAAATCCCATGATTCTCCCGATTATCATGGAAGTTTGATAAAGGTTAGATAAAGTATGGCAGAAAACAGCAGTGAGATTAACGTAAAAAAGGCCAGTCGGGCGGTGGGAAAGGCGGTGTATGCCTGCGTCCGTCTGATTGGCATTCTTCTGACAGTTTTGTTGTTCCATTTTGTAATCAGTGCAGGATATGATTTCGGATACAATCTGTTTGCGGCACCTGCCATGTCAGCTTCTCCGGGCAGAGAAGTTGCATTTACGGTGGAACAGGGAGAATCTACTGCGGACATCATCGATGGGCTGGCGGATGCAGGACTGATTCGTGACAAGCTTATTTTCCGGTGTCAGATCATCTTTTATGACAAGATTCTGCAGCCGGGTGAGTACAGGATGAATACTTCCATGACCAGCAAGGAGATTCTGATGTATCTGAATGGCGGTCCCGCCAGTTTGCAGGAGTAGATTAATGATTATAGATGAAAGAACAACCGAATATATCAGATCGCTGGAACCGGATTATACTCCGGTTCTGGCTGAAATAGAAGCAGAGGCAATCCGTGACAGGGTTCCAATCATCCGCAGGGAGACGGGAAGTCTGCTGCGGAGTCTGATTCTTATGAAACGCCCCCGCAGGATTCTGGAGGTGGGCACGGCCACCGGTTTTTCAGCTCTTCTGATGAGCGAAGTGATGCCGGAAGGCTGTACGATTACGACGATTGAAAAATATGAAAAAAGAATCCCTCTGGCACAGGCAAACTTTCGCAGGGCAGGTAAAGAGGATGTTATCCATCTGATTGCCGGTGATGCTGCAGAAGTGCTTGAATCGCTGGAGGGGTCTTTTGATTTTATCTTTATGGATGCCGCCAAAGGGCAGTATATCCACTTCCTTCCGGCTGTTATGCGGCTGCTGGAGCCGGGCGGAGTCCTGGTTTCCGACAATATTCTGCAGGATGGACAGCTGGTGGAATCCCGTTACGGCGTGACCCGGAGAAACCGGACGATTCACAGCCGTATGAGGGAGTATCTTTATGCTCTGAAACATACAGAGGGGCTGGAATCCTCCGTACTGACTGTGGGTGATGGCATTACTGTCAGTGTGAAAATACAGCATAATGAGAAATGATTGCAAGGAGAAAATGATGAAAAAACCGGAGCTTTTGATTCCCGCCGGGAGTCCTGAGGTTTTAAAAACAGCGGTGTATTACGGTGCAGATGCTGTATATGTGGGCGGAGAAGCGTTCAGTCTCCGCGCAAAAGCGAAGAATTTTTCCATGGATGAGCTGGCGGAGGGGATCCGTTTTGCTCATGAGCATGGCGTGAAAGTGTATGTGACAGCCAATATTCTGGCACATAATCAGGATCTGGAGGAAGCGGCCGCTTATTTTGCGGAGCTGAAAAAAGTGGGACCTGATGCAGTGCTGGTATCTGATCCCGGTCTGTTTATGGTGGCCCGGGAAGTAATTCCGGAGATTCCTCTTCATATCAGTACCCAGGCCAATAACGTTAATTACGGCACGTTTCTGTTCTGGAAATCTCTGGGAGCGACCCGGGTGGTGACCGGAAGAGAACTGTCCCTGGAAGAGATCCGTACCATCCGGTCAAAAATACCGGAGGATATGGAGATTGAAAGCTTTATTCACGGAGCCATGTGCATTTCCTATTCCGGAAGATGCCTGCTGTCCAACTATCTGACCGGGCGTGACGCCAATCAGGGGGCATGCACCCATCCCTGCCGGTGGAAATACACGCTGATGGAGGAAAAACGCCCCGGAGAGTATTTTCCCGTGGTTGAGAATGAGCGTGGGACATTCATCTTCAATTCAAAGGATCTGTGTATGATCGATCATATCCCGGATCTGGTGGATGCGGGGATTGACAGTTTCAAGATCGAGGGACGCATGAAAGCGGCTCTTTACGTAGCGGTGGTTGCCAGAACCTACAGAAGAGCCATTGATGATTATTTCACCGATCCGGCACTTTATGAGAAGAATCTGGACTGGTACCGTTCAGAAATTGAAAAATGTACCATGCGTCCGTTTACAACCGGATTTTTCTACGGAAAGCCGGATGCACAGGCACAGATTTACGACAACAATACCTATATTCAGGATTATATTTATCTGGGAATGAGCCAGTCTGTCCGGGAGGATGGAAGCTTTTTCCTGGAGCAGAAGAATAAATTTTCAGTGGGAGAGACGGTGGAGCTGCTGAAACGGGACGGACAGAATCAGGAAGCACAGGTTCTTTCCATAACGGATGAGGAAGGACATGAGCAGGAAAGTGCGCCCCATGCCAGACAGCATCTGTATGTCCGTCTGAGCATTTCACCTGAGGAAGGGGATATTCTTAGAAAGAAGGCCTGATCATGATGGAAATCTTTTTGTTTGCCGTTTCAGGCATTCATGTGATATATTATGCAGTACTGGTATTGTTTACCGACTTTACCTGGATGACGCAGCTGTACTGGCCTGTCAGTGCTGTTATTTTTGTGCTGATTGCACAGCTGCTTCGCATTGACAGAATGCGGAAACAGAAGCACCGGAGGTGTATGCCGATGGTGCTGCGGACGGTGATCTGTACCAGCTGCGGATTGTATTTCCTGCTGATAGGAGTTTTTACGGTTCTGATTTTTTCTCAGGGATTTTATGAAAATCCTGAAGATGCCGATTATCTGATTTTTATTGAAAACGGCGATGTGGAGACCACTCTGACTGAGAGTGATTACAATGCGCTGGCCTGTACCATCGATTACATGACGAGGCATGAAGATACATCGGTGGTTCTGGCGGGCTGCAGCCGTTTCAGGGATCTGGAAGTAAATGAAAATGAGATTCAGGATCTGATGAAAAAATATCTGATCGACCAGGGAATCGGAGAGGACAGAATTATAACAGAAGAGATTTCCAATAATCTGAGACAGAATATCATGTACAGTTATGCATATATACTGATGGACTGGTACGGAGATGATGCGGACAGAGAGGCGGAACCTGCAGTGGGTATTGTTGCGGAAGCGGCCTCTGTGTTCCGCTACCGGATGATTGTCAGGAATCTGGGCGATGTAAGCCGGCACATGAAAATCATTTCGTTCCATGAACCGGTTCTGGTTTGGCCTGCCAGAATTGTGGAGGAAGTGCAGCTGATTGTCAAATTCCATCTGATCAATCAGTTTGAATACACCCCGTCCAGCACACCGGACCTGTGATTTGACCGGAATTGACCGGATTATGATAAAGTGAGGAGAATGAGTATGGCATTTGAAAAGCTGGAAACATATCAATTATTGAGAGAAGAAGTTATTGGTGATCTGAATTCCACAGCATATATTCTGCGCCACAAAAAGAGCGGTGCACGGATTTTCCTGCTGTCCAATGAAGATGAGAACAAGGTATTTACCATAGGATTCCGTACACCCCCGGTTAACAGTACCGGGGTTGCGCATATTCTGGAGCATTCCGTTTTATGCGGTTCCGAAAAATTTCCATTAAAAGATCCTTTTGTGGAACTGGTCAAAGGTTCTCTGAATACCTTCCTGAACGCCATGACGTATTCGGATAAGACTGTTTATCCTGTGGCCAGCTGCAATGATACAGATTTTCAGAACCTGATGGATGTCTATATGGATGCGGTTCTGAATCCGAGGATTTATGAGACGGACAAGATCTTCCGCCAGGAGGGCTGGCATTATGAGATGGAAAGCCCCGAGGCACCGCTTACCATCAACGGTGTGGTTTACAATGAGATGAAGGGTGCTTTTTCCACTCCTGACAGTGTGCTGGAGCGTTCCATTCAGAACTGTCTGTATCCGGACAATACCTACGGCAACGAATCCGGCGGCGATCCCGATGTGATCCCTCAGCTTTCCTATGAAGAATTTCTGGCTTTTCATAAGAAATACTATCATCCTTCCAACAGTTACATCTATCTGTATGGCAATATGGATATGGAGGAGAAGCTTCGCTGGCTTGATGAAGAATATCTGAGCCGTTACGAGGCGGCACCGGTGGATTCGGAGATTCATGTCCAGAAACCCTTTGAAGCACCTGTCACCAGAACCATGTCCTATGCTGCTGACGAGGATGGAGATGATGGTTCTTATCTTGCTGTGGCCATGACGGCGGGCAGTGTACTGGACCGCAGACAGTATGTGGCTATGGGCATTCTTGACTATGCACTGCTGGATGCGCCGGGTGCGCCGCTGAAACAGGCACTGATCGATAAAAAGCTGTGCAAGGATGTGTACGGCGGCACCGAATCGGGGATTCTCCAGCCCTATTTTTCCGTAGTGGCAAAAGGAGCCGATCCCGGCCGGATGCAGGAGTTTGTGGATACCGTCCGTGGTACGCTGAAAGAACTGGCAGAGAAAGGTCTGAACAAACGGACGCTGGCAGCAGGTATGAACAGTGCGGAATTCAAATACAGAGAAGCTGATTTCGGTGCATTTCCCAAAGGACTGATGTACGGACTGCAGTGCTTTGACAGCTGGCTGTATGATGAATCGGATCCTTTGATGCACCTGTCCTACAGTGATACCTTTGACTGGCTCAGAGCACATATGGAGGAAGGATATTTCGAGGATCTGATCTGTGACTGGCTGCTGGATAATCCTCATCAGGTACAGATTGTCATGAATCCCGAGGCCGGACTGTCGGCAAGGAAAGATGCGGAACTGACGAAAAAACTGGCAGAGAAAAAGGCTGCCATGGCACCGGAAGAAATCGAACAGATCGTGCGGGAGACCAGGGAACTGAAAGAGTTTCAGGAGTCGGTGGATCCGCCGGAAGTTCTGGAGAAGATTCCGCTTCTGTCCCGGGAAGACATCGGTAAAAAGGCACCGGGCTTCATTAATGAATTAAAAAAGGAAAAAGGCGGTGACGTAGTTCATCATGAGCTGTTTACCGGTGGAATCGGCTATCTGCAGATTCTGTTTGATCTGGACGGCATGAATGCGGAGGAGCTGCAGTATGCTTCCCTGCTTCGGACTCTGCTCTGCATGGTCAATACGGAACATTATACCTACAGTGAACTGGCCGACGAGATCGGCATCAACTGCGGCGGTCTGTCGGCGGGAATCGGTTCCTATGACAGCTGTGAGGATTTCAATCGGTTTACCGGTGTTTTTGAGCTGGCAGCTAAAGTGAAAACAGACAGGCTGGATTTTGTATTCAAAATGTTCCGGGAGATTGTATTTACTTCCGATCTGACTGACAAAAAGAGAATATCTGAGGTAATTGCCCAGACCAGTTCCCGCATGCAGATGCGTATGATGTCAGGCGGACATACGTCTGCGGTGGGCAGAGCAGTATCGGGCTTCAGCCGCTCCGCAAAATTCAGCGAAATCATCAGCGGTCTGGAATATGCCCGCTTTATCAGCCGTCTCGATGCTTCCTTTGACAGCAGCAGCGATGAGATTGTTGAAAAACTCTGCGCTGTCAGGGAGAAGATTTTCAAACCTTCCAGAATGCTGGTGGGCTACACGTCGGATGCAGCCGGATATGAAAAGCTTCCCGGACTTCTGGAAGAGTTTACGCAGGAATTTGCAGAACGTTTCCGTGATACGGAACAGCCATCCCGGGTATTCGGAAAAGGCGGCTGCCGGTACAATCTGGAAACAGGCACTGAAACAGCCGCAAAAGAGGGACTGGTGACCAGTTCCCAGATTCAGTATGTGGCAAGAGCCGGCAGTTTTGCTGCGCATGGCCTGAAATACACCTCCACACTCCGGATTCTGGGCGTGATTCTGAATTATGACTATCTGTGGCTGAACCTGCGGGTGAAGGGCGGCGCCTACGGCTGTATGAGCGGTTTTGCAAGAAACGGCGAAAGCTATCTTGTTTCCTACCGGGATCCCAACCTGAAGGAGACCAATGACATTTATGAAGGAATCCCGGCGTATCTGCGTGCTTTCCAGGCAGATGAGCGGGATATGACCAAATATATTATCGGTACGATCAGTGATCTGGATACGCCCCAGACCCCCCGGACAAAGGGAGCCAGATCCATGGCGGCGTGGCTGACCGGCGTAACGGAGGAGATGGTCCAGGAAGACAGAGACAGGATTCTTTCCTGTCAGGAGGAGGATATCCGGGCGTTGGCCGATTATGTGGAGACCATGCTGGAATCCGGCAATCTGTGCGTAGTGGGCAGCGAAACAAAGATTCATGAGAATGAAGCTCTTTTTGACCGGGTGGAAAATATGTTTCCAAAGACGAAAAATGATGCAGAGGTACAGGAGATGCCGCAGTGAGCGACGGCAGTGTAAGGAGGAAATATGGGCAAACATTTTAAATCGGGTTTTGTGACACTGATCGGACGGCCCAATGTGGGCAAATCGACATTGATGAATCATCTGATCGGACAGAAGATTGCCATCACATCCAGAAAGCCTCAGACCACAAGAAACCGGATCCAGACCGTCTATACGGATAAGGAATCCCAGATGATTTTTCTGGATACGCCCGGCATTCACAAAGCAAAAAACAAGCTGGGCGAGTATATGGTCAATGTGGCGGAGCGTACGCTGACAGAGGTGGATGTGATTCTGTGGCTGGTGGAACCGGATGAGAAAATCGGCCCCGGGGACAGCATTATTCTGGAAAAATTGAAAAAAGTGAAAACTCCGGTCATTCTGATCATCAATAAGATCGACACTATCGACAAAGCGGCAGTGGGCAATCTGATTACCATGTGGAAAAAACAGCATGCTTTTAAAGCAGTGATTCCTGTAAGCGCTCTGCGAAGTATCAATACCGATACAGTGCTGGAAGAAATCCGCAGATATCTGCCGGAAGGCCCCATGTATTACGATGAGGACACGGTGACGGATCAGCCGATCCGTCAGATTACAGCGGAAATCATCCGGGAAAAGGCGCTCAGACGTCTGGAAGACGAAATCCCCCACGGCATTGCGGTGACTGTCGATGTGATGAAAGTACGTAAGGATGGCATCTGGCAGGTGGATGCCTCCATCATCTGTGAACGGGATTCCCACAAGGGAATTATCATCGGCAAACAGGGCAGTATGCTGAAGAGCATAGGTATCGATGCCAGAAAGGATATCGAACTTCTGACCGGCGGACAGGTGAATCTGAAGCTGTGGGTCAAGGTACGCAAAGAATGGCGTGACAGCGATATTCAGCTGAAAAACTTTGGTTATTTCGAGAATAAATGACCGATCTGCTGGAGCTGACAGGTGTGGTGCTTTCCTCCATGCCTGTGGGAGAGTATGACAGAAGAGTCGTGCTTCTGACAAAGGAAAGGGGCAGAATTACTGCATTTGCAAAGGGGGCCAGGAGACCGAACAGCTCCCTGCTGGCAGTATCCTGCCCATTTGTATGTGGCAGATTTTTCCTGTATGAAGGAAGAAATTCCTATACACTGCGCAGCGCTGAGGTGATTGCCTATTTTAATCAGCTGCAGCAGGATCTGGAAACGCTTTGTTACGCTTCTTATTTTACGGAGCTTGCGGACTATTATGCAAAGGAGAATCTGACGGCCGCTGATATGCTGAATCTTCTGTATCTTGCCTTTCGGGCACTGGAAAAGGGGCAGATTCCCAGAGTGCTGGTCCGCCATGTTTTTGAGCTGCGCATGATGGTGATTGATGGAGAATATACGGAGCAGCCTCCCGTGTCTGTGGGAGACAGTGCTGCTTACGCGTGGTATTATGTGATTACAGCGCCTTTGCAGAAGGTTTTCGGCTTTACGCTGTCGGAACCGGCTCTGAAGGAATTTGCCAGAGCGGTGACTGTATGGCGCCGGCGGACCATCGACCGGGAATTTCATTCACTGGAGATACTGGAAACATTGTTGTAAATAGATATTGAAATTAATCTCATTTAAGGGTACAATGAATTAACTGTGTCTGTAACCGGCACTGTAATGAAACTTTAAAACAGATGCCGCAGCTTCTGCGGCCCAAGGAGGAAATCATGAAAAGGTTTGTGAAGGGAATCGCCTGTGCTGTACTGTCAGCCGCTTTGCTTGTCGGGTGCGGTCAGAAGGGTGAACTGGATACAACATCTGTCTATATCAGGAAAGATGGCTCCGTAGCTTCTGCAGTATATGAACCGTTTGATACAAAGGCTTACAGCAAAGATGAGTTGAAGAGCTTTGTGGAGGATGCGGTTATTGCGTATAATCAGAAGAATGCAGGAACGGCGGCAGCTTATACGAAGGATTCGGATGAACCGCTGTCGGTGGCAGTTACTTCTCTTGATTTTCAGGATGGCGATGCGGTTCTGAAGATGGAGTACGCTTCCTGTGACGATTATCTGCAGTTCAATAAGAGTGAAGGAAGTCTGGTACAGATGGCATCGGGAACGGTGTCGGGAGCAAAAGAAGCCGGAATTGATCTGGGCAGTTTTGAACTTCTCAATTTCGAAGGAACAGACAAGATTGACGGCAGTGACGTGGATGACGGATACTATGTGGTGTTTGTGGAGGGAAGTTCCACAATCATGGTGGAGGGCAGTATCCAGTACGCAACCGCAGATGTAAAGATTGAGGATAAGGATACTGCGCAGGTTTCTTCGGAAGGCGCCCTCTCCTGTATTGTATTTAAATAACCGAGATGGATCATAAGTAATCAGTCCTGAATCAATTCGGGATTAATCTGCTTCGGTGGACACAGCGCCGGCCGGAGCTATATAACAGCATTGAGTTTTGAAAGGATACAGACAAATGGAAAAGACAATGGAAAAAATTGTGGCACTGGCAAAGTCAAGAGGTTTTGTATACCCCGGTTCTGAGATTTACGGAGGTCTTGCCAATACATGGGATTACGGTAATCTGGGTGTGGAATTAAAGAACAACGTAAAAAAGGCATGGTGGCAGAAATTTGTACAGGAAAGCCCCTACAATGTGGGCGTGGACTGTGCCATTCTTATGAATTCCCAGACATGGGTTGCTTCCGGACATCTGGGCGGCTTCTCCGATCCCCTGATGGACTGTAAAGGATGTCATGAGCGTTTCCGTGCAGATAAACTGATTGAAGATTACGCACATGACAATGGTCTGGAGATCGATTCTGTGGACGGCTGGAGCCATGAGCAGATGGAGAATTACATCAGAGAACATCAGATTCCCTGCCCTACCTGCGGTAAGACAGATTTTACAGAGATCAGGGAATTCAACCTGATGTTCAAGACATTCCAGGGTGTTACCGAGAATGCAAAGAGTACCGTATATTTAAGACCCGAGACTGCACAGGGCATATTCGTAAATTTCAAGAATGTACAGAGAACTTCCAGAAAGAAGGTTCCTTTCGGTATCGGTCAGATCGGTAAATCATTCCGCAACGAGATTACTCCCGGTAATTTCACATTCCGTACCAGAGAGTTTGAACAGATGGAGCTGGAATTCTTCTGCAAGCCCGGTACCGATCTGGAGTGGTTTGCATACTGGAAAGCATTCTGCCTGAACTGGCTGAAGTCACTGGGTCTGAAGGATGAGGAACTGCGTGCAAGAGACCATTCTCCCGAAGAACTCTGCTTCTACTCCAAGGCAACCACCGACGTGGAATTCCTGTTCCCCTTCGGATGGGGCGAGCTGTGGGGTATTGCCGACAGAACCGATTATGACCTGACTCAGCATCAGAATACTTCCGGTGAAGATATGAGCTATTTTGACGATGAGACAAGTGAAAAGTATATTCCTTATGTAATCGAGCCTTCACTGGGTGCCGACCGTGTTACACTGGCATTCCTTTGCAGTGCTTACGACGAGGAACTGCTGGAAGACGGCAAGACAAGAACTGTTCTGCATTTCCATCCTGCCATTGCACCGGTTAAGATCGGTGTGCTTCCGCTGTCCAAAAAGCTCAACGACGGCGCTCTGGAGATCTACAGCCAGCTGTCTAAATATTACAACTGTGAATTTGATGACAGAGGACAGATCGGCAAGCGTTACAGAAGACAGGATGAAATCGGTACACCTTTCTGCATTACTTACGATTTTGATTCCGAGAACGATCATGCAGTCACTGTCCGTGACCGGGATACCATGGCACAGGAACGTGTGGCAATTGCCGATCTGGAGGCTTATTTCAGAGACAGGATGAGCTTCTGATTCAGAACAGCTGAATAGTTACAGAGAAACAGAGGGATGCGAGCAGTTGCATCCTTCTTTATTAGGAGCGGTTTGCGCCATTTTGAACTGCAGTATGCATCGGAATGGGACCGGAACCGCAGATGTATGGTTGAGGGATGAGAGCAGAGAATAATACAAACTATAATATGAACATAAATGCAGACGCGGGCACAGAGATTCATGTCAACACGGGCAGATTCTTCCGTATGCTGTGTCTGCTTATGGCAGTATTGATGCTGGCTGCCGTATTCGGCGGCTGCAGAAAAAGAGATGACGGGGAGCAGACGGCAGCAGAATACAGTCAGGGTATTTCGGAAAATCCGGCTTCTCTGGCTGAAGAGGATGGCAGTGGTTCGGGGGAACAGGAAAAAGGCTCCGGGGAAGCAGCAGATGCTTCAGAGACAGCAGAAGAGTCCACAGAAGAAATGACGGAAAAAGAGACGGAATCTCCGTATAATGAAGACGGCAGCCGCAGGGCATGGATTACTGCCGAAGGACGTCTGAATGTACGGGAAAAGGCAAAATCTTCTTCACAGTTTGTCGGTTCTTTCCCTGCAAGACAGGAAATCCGGGTTCTGGATGAAAAAGCGGTAAAAGGCTTCTACAAAGTAAGCGGTAAGGATTATACAACCGGTAAGGAAATTACAGGTTATGCTTCCGAAAAATATATCAGTTTTGATCCGCCGGAGGATCCGGAGGTCAGACTGGATGTGGTTTCCTGGCTGCAGACAGATGAGCGCTGGGGCGATGTACTGCTGGGATCTACGAAAAAGACCATGTATGACATCGGATGTGCTACCACGGCGCTGGCCATGAGTGAAACATTTCTTAAGAAAAAAGAAATTTATCCCGATGAACTGGCAAAAGATGCCGTCTATACCAGCGACGGCGAGATCGGCTGGCCGAAGGATTACTACTGGAATTACAATAAGGATATGTATCTGGATTTTGTATATAATAAGCTCCATGAAGGAATTCCTGTGCTGATCGGCTGTGCGCGGTACAACGGAAGACCTCACTGGGTTCTGATTACCGGCTATGTGGGAGACGGCGGCAATCTGAAAGCAAAGGATTTTCTGATCAATGATCCGCTGCCCTACGGCAGAACCAATCTGCAGCAGTATCTGGATGAATATCCGGTATTCAATAAACTGATTTATTACTGTAAGGACCGTGCACTGGTACCCGGCAGTGAGGAATCGGAGGCGGCAGCGAAAAAAGAGGCAGCGGCGAAGAAGAAAAAAGCGGAAGCGGAGAAAAAGGAAGCGGAAGCAAAGAAGAAAGAAACCGAAAAAGAAACAGAAGCAGTGAAGAAGACGGAACAGGAAACAGAAGCGGCGAAGGAAACGGAAAAGAACTGAGGCGCAGTGAAAAAGAGGTAGATTTATGAAGGATGGTTATATCAGAGCGGCGGCTGCCACACCGAAGATTCGTGTGGCAGATCCCGATTATAATGAACTGCAGCTGGAAAGACAGCTGGAAGAAGCGGAAATTGCCGGAGCAAAGATCGTTGTATTTCCCGAGCTTTGCCTGACGGGATATACCTGCAGGGATCTGTACTGGCAGACCCCTCTGCTGGAAGGCGCTTACAAAGCACTGGGCCGGTTAATCCGGTTTACAGAGGGAAAAGATCTGATTGCTTTTGTGGGCCTTCCGTGGGAGGAAAGCGGAAAGCTGTACAATGTAATGGCTGCGGTGTGCAGCGGTGAACTTCTGGGGATGATTCCCAAATCATACATTCCCAATTACTCCGAGTTTTATGAAGGACGATATTTTACAAAAGGAATCGAGTCACCTGTGGAAACAAGCTTCCGAATGGAGGACGGAACAGTGGTATCCGTTCCTTTTGGGACGGATATTCTGTTTCGCTGCAGTACCGTTCCCGGCCTGGTAATCGGCGGAGAGCTGTGTGAGGATGTATGGGTTCCCAATTCCCCCAGTATCCGACATGCCCTTGGAGGGGCTACGGTGATCGTGAACTGTTCTGCCAGTGATGAGACCACAGGGAAAGACAGCTACCGCTCCGATCTGATCCGGATGCAGTCGGCAAAGCTGGTGTGCGCCTATATCTACTGCAATGCGGGAGAAGGAGAGTCCACAACGGATCTCGTATTCGGCGGTCAGAATATTATTGCGGAAAACGGTACGATTCTGGCAGATGAAGGTCGTTTCCACAATGGAATCGCTTTCGGAGAAATCGATCTGGAACGTATCCGCAGCGAACGCCGGAGAATGGGGACATTTGAATCAGAAACGGGATGGGATCATGAGATTGTGGAATTTGAACTGTCACCGGAACCTGTTCGCCTGCACCGCTATATTGATCCGGCGCCCTTCGTTCCGTCAGTTAAACGCGACCGTGACCGCCGCTGCGACGAGATTCTTTCCATTCAGGCTCTGGGTCTGAAAACGCGGCTGGAAAAAATCGGCTGTCGTTCTGCCGTAGTGGGGATTTCCGGCGGACTCGACTCCACACTGGCGCTGCTGGTAACGGTACGTGCTTTCGATGCTTTACGGATTCCGAGAGAGAATATCATCGCAGTCACCATGCCCTGTTTCGGAACAACGGACAGAACTTACAACAATGCCTGCAAACTGGTGCGGTCGCTGGGAGCTTCTCTGAAGGAAGTCAATATCAAGGAAGCGGTTCGGCTCCATTTCCGTGATATCGACCACGATGAAGCAGTTCATGATGTCACATACGAAAACGGTCAGGCCAGAGAGCGGACCCAGATCCTCATGGACCTGTCCAACAAATACAACGGTATTGTAATCGGTACGGGTGATCTTTCCGAGCTGGCTCTGGGATGGGCTACCTACAATGGAGATCACATGTCCATGTATGCAGTAAACAGCTCCGTTCCCAAGACGCTGGTGCGCCATCTTGTTTCCTACTATGCGGACACCTGCGGTGATGCGGTGCTGGAGGAGGTACTGCGGGATGTACTGGATACACCGGTCAGCCCCGAGCTGCTGCCTCCGGAAGAGAATGGCGAAATTGCCCAGAAGACGGAGGATCTGGTAGGGCCTTATGAGCTTCACGACTTCTTCCTGTACCAGATGCTTCGTTTCGGCTATCATCCGTCAAAAATCAATCGTATGGCGAATTATGCATTTGAAGGGGTTTATGACAGGGAAACAATTCTGAAATGGCAGAAGGTCTTTACGAAGAGATTTTTCCAGCAGCAGTTCAAACGTTCCTGTCTGCCGGACGGACCGAAGGTCGGTTCCGTAGCCGTTTCACCCAGAGGCGACCTGCGCATGCCCAGCGATGCCAGTGTCAGGGTCTGGATGAAAGAGCTGGAGGAACTGGAAGAAGAACTGAAAAAAGAAGCAATGG
>JBJELO010000233.1:0-8094 GCA_051879195.1 Lachnospiraceae bacterium | reverse complement strand
GAAAAGAAACCAGCCGTGTCCAAAGAAAAAATGCTGTCTGGAACAGGGAATCAGGATAAGAAACCTGATAATGAACAGACAACATCGAAAGCCAGGAAAGGAAATCTGGAAGAATTCCGGGCAATGCTCCATAAGTTGATTGACGAAGAGATCGAAAATGCGGGGGATGATTAATATCTGCAAAATTCTAATAAGTAAAAAATTTTAAAAATCTGTGTAATTAAAAAAGAACGGTCTTAGCATATTCTATGGAAGAACCGTTCTTTCTTATTGGAGCTATTTTATTTTCCAAACAAATCACTGTGTGTTCCGGTACGTGCCAAAGTCAGAACTAAAACATTGTCCTCAATACGATATACCAGCAGCCAATCCGGCAGGATGTGGCATTCTCTGTGTCCTGCCCAATTCCCGGTTAGAGCGTGATCTTTGTTTTTTTCCGGAAGCGGTTCTCCCATGGAGAGGGCAGCAACGACATCTTCTAACAAATTAATCTTCAGTCCACGTTTCAGAGCCAGTTTGTAATCTTTTCTGAATTGTGAGGTGAGCTTGACAATATATTTGGTTTTTCTCATTTCTTCAGATCTGCAAAAAGTTCATCCAGATCGGTATAGCCTTTCACGGACGGGTCTTTCGCAATCCTTTCTGCTTCCAACATGGCTGAAATCGTTTCCTTGTTGGGCTGATTCAGAGTAATGGTAAAAGGAATTCCACCTTCGCGGAGCGACTGACGAACAAAGATATTAAATGCCGTAGAAAGGTTCATTCCGAGTTCTGCAAACAGAGCATCAGCCTGTGCTTTCAGATCGGAATCCATACGGATGCTGATATTGGTAGTAGTGCCAGCCATAGAATCATCTCCTTTCCTGTTGATATGTACATTATATGCTATTTGCACGAAAAAAACAATACTGGGCACGAAAAAATAACTTAAAATCAAATCATATAAATTTCCACATATTTCAATCGTAAACAATTCATATCCACAGGAGAAAAGACAATTGAATATTGTTTTACCTGTTACCAAGGAGGAAACAAAATGGAACGATTGAAAAGCAGAAATTTGCAGGGGGTTAATCGCTGTAATTTCAGACGGAGCAGAAAGCTGCAGCTTGAAACAGGCAAAAGGACAGAGAATGTTTACGATAAAGCTTCTCTGATCAAAGACATTATTAAAGAAGGGCTTCGTCACAGGGAAAGCTGTGATGAAAAAACGATCCGGGAAAAACTGGAAACAGGATTTGCAAAACTGGAATATCCCACGCAGCAGACTGCATGGGAACATCTTGAAGATGCTTTCCGGCAGATTAACCGGTATTTGAACTGTGAGTCCCGTAGTTCGGAGTTTGTCACAGCAAAAACAGTTGTCCCGTTTGATCTGTGTGAAGTGGAAGTGCTTCCCGATCTGATTTTCCGGGGAGTTCGTGAATTTGAGCGGACTTTTGTCAATCAGAAAGGGAAAAAGGAAAAGTGCAGAACATTGGAACCTTACATTGAAGTTGTGAAGCTCCGGTGCGGCCTTCCGAATGTGACCCAGACCGGAAAAAAGAAAGATACCGGCGCCAATCAGTGTCTGGAACTGTACACCATGCTTTTGTATGGCAGAACGCTGATTCGGAAATCGGATATTAATATCCATGTAGGTGCCAGCTATTATTTTCTCAGGAAAAAGGATGACAGCAAAGCGTTTGATGAGGAGTTCTTTAATCAGAAAAATGCTGGAAACGTGGTTACGCTGTGGGAACGGCATCATGCGGCCTTCAGCCCGGAAGCAGAAGAAATGGATGCCCGGTTTCTGCCGCAGTTTCAGGATTTTCTGGAAGGGGAAACCATCTGTGACAGGAAAACCTGCGAAAAATGTGATTTTTACGAGGTCTGCAACTTTACAAAGCCGCCTCATTACGTGGAAAAAAAGAAAAAAGCCAGGCCGATTGCGGATCTGGTACTAACGGATACGCAGGAGGCAGCCATTGGTTTTCGCAAAGGCATTGCCCGGATTAATGCGGGTGCCGGAGCCGGTAAGACGCTGGTCAGTGCTCTCCGTGTGGCATTTATGCTGGATGAAGGTGTAAAGCCGGAAGCAATCTGTATGCTGACATTTACCAGCACCGGTGCCCAGGAGATGCGGGAGCGGGTCAGACTGTATGCGGAAGATATGGGATGCCCTGCAGATATTGGCCGGCTGACTTCTACAACGTTTCATTCGTTTGGGAATGATATCATTGCCAAAAACTATGAGCTGTTTGGGTTTACGAAACCGCCGCGGCTGATCGATGACATTGAGCGTTTTTCCATCATCGTCGGTCTTCTTGGAAGTCATACGGTCCATGGCCTGGATTATAAAAATTTCAAGATGAATCTTCCTTATATAAAAGGAGCGCTGCATACGGCGGCGATGGCTTTTGATGTGATTAAGCGGGAACGCCTGAGCAGAGGAGATGAGGAAAAACTGAGACAGCGAATGGAAGCCGCACGGTACACGGTCACAGACCGAACCGGTCTGACAGAGCTTCTGGATCTGTATCTGGAATATGAGTCCATTCTGATGGAGCGGAATCTGATCGAGTATGCGGACCAGGAACTGTTGATCCTGGATCTGCTGCAGAAAAATCCCTTTTATTTTGAGGATTATGGATTTCAACACATTATTGTGGATGAATTTCAGGATACCAATGAACTACAGTTTGAAATACTGAAATGTCTGATTGATACACCGGCTTTTGAATCTTTTATGGTGGTAGGCGATGATTCCCAGAGCATTTTTTCATTCCGGGGATCGACTCCGGAATTTATTATCGATTTTTTTGACCGGCTGAAAGAGAAAGGAGAGGATTTTTATTTACTGGAAAATCACCGGTCAACGCCTGAGATTATTGATTTCGCAAACCAGGTCAATTCCAAAAATGTGAATCGTGTGATGAAAAGTCTGGCTGCGACCAGAGCGCATGGAGCTCCGGTAACCGTGAGGCAGTTCTGGAAAAAAGAGGATGAGATTTCCTGTATTCTGAAACAGATCGTGAAAAAACATGGGGAAGGAACGGCATATGAGGAGATGGCGTATCTTGCTTCGACCCGGGAAGAACTCATGAAAATGGGAACTGCCTGTACGGAAGCAGGGATTCCCTGGGTGATGCTGAATCCGGAACCGATGCTGGATAATTCGCGGGTGCTGGCGGCAATTGCCCTGGTACGGTTCATGAAAGATCCAACCGCCACAAAGGATGCCTTTGTGTATCTGAATGCGGCGTCGAAAAACACGCTGCTGGACCGGACGGATGAAGAAATCCAAACCCGGATGGAACAGCTGAAAGAAACGGTTCTGCAGCTGCAGAGCCGGAATGACCTTTTCCTGTTTCAGCAGATGGTGGAAGCATTAAAGGATGAGGATGAGATCTTTGATCTTTTTCTGAAATCTCTGTATCTGCGTTCCAATCTGGAAGAAATGATGAAATACTGCCTGGATTACGATCAGTATGGGGAAGGACAGTGTGCCAGGAGGGAGAAGAACTATCCCGGCGTGGTTCTGACCACGGCCCATTCCTCCAAAGGAATGGAATGGCCCATTGTTTTTAATGCTATCAGCCATTACCATACGAAAGGGCTGACCCGGGAAGAAGTGGAAGAAAAACGGCGTCTGCTGTTTGTATCCTCCACCAGGGCCAGGGATGAATTGTATCTTACCGGGCAGTCGGTTGCCTATGGAGCGAAGGATAAACGGGTTTTTAATCAGTTCCTGATGGAATGCCATGAGATTCTGGGGGAACCCTTCTCCTTTGAGAATCCATATGAGAAAGCAAAGTCCGCAGGAACAAGGGTAAGTTAAAGCGAAGAAAAATATTACAGACAAAACGAGAGCATCAGGTAACAGGCCGGATGCTCTCTTTCCAAGGAGGAAGATGGATTTGAAGCACTTAACCATTGAAATCAAAAAGACCGCTGCATATAAAAAGGGGACGGAAATGCTCATGCTTCTGGATACCCTGAAAGAAGCATATCTGCCCGTTCCTATTCGGATAGCGGAAAATGAAAAGCTGGGAAAGATTGAATTCTTTGCGGAGGAACTGAAAAAAGAAAACGGCATCGGTTTTCTGGCTGCAGAACAGGAAAATGTGGAAGCAGCAATTAAAAACCTTCTTTCCGAAGAGATTCCCTATCAGCTGTTCCTGAAAGGACATAAGGGAAATGTCATGAAGGCGGAACTTTCCTGGGAAGAAGTGGTCAAAGCGGAAGTGGAAGTGGATACGGAAGCATTCGCCGATCTGAAAAAACATATCCTGGATCACCATTTCTGCACAGAAGAAGAACTGGAACGGAACATCCGGGTCATGAAAGCACACCGCTGCAATGATGAGATGATCCGTCAGGTGCTCTCCACATACCGGCACTATGACCGGCCGGCCAATGTACCCGGTACCATTTATGTGGATCCCGATCCGGAATCGAAAAAAGCCTCCCTGTTCAGTGACTGCCTGCTGAACACTTTGATCGGGGCAGCAACCATTTACGAAGGAGACAAATCCGTAGGAAAGAATATGTGTGCGGAGACTGTGGCTATGGTACGGAATCAGCCTTACTACATGATTTCCTTCAACCGGAGCATGACAGCGGATGATGTCTATGGCTCCAAGTCCACCGACAATTCCGCATCCCGGTTGCTGACACCGGAAATGGCAGAAAGCTATCTGGAAGTCATGAACGGTACGGTAAACCCGGAGGCATACAAGGCGGCTGCAGAGTTTGAATATCTGAAGGCAAAAGCAGCTTCGGTAGCCATTGTGCAGGAGCAGTCCTGCCTTGTGGAATGGCTCAGGAATGGAGGGGTGATGTGTTTTAATGAGATGAATATGGCAGAAGCCAATTTTTTCTCCTCTTTTGCCAACCAGATCACGGATGGTTCCGGGTTTCTTGATATCCCGGGGTATGGCAGAATCACCATTAACCCCGACTGCATTCTGATTGGAACGCAGAATGCAGACTACACCGGTGTATGTGAGCAGAATGATGCGACCCTGTCACGTTTTGGCTGCATTCAGTTTGACTATCCAAAGTCCATTGAGAAGCAGCTGAAAGCGGTGGTAGGAGAAGACAGGCTGGATCAGCGGTATTTTTCACAGACGGACCAGTTCTACCAGTCTCTGCTGGCAGCGGTACATAACGGCCAGGTTGAGAACAGCTGCCTGAATATCCGCGGTTTCTGCCGTGCATTAAATGCCACAGCGCAGGTTCCCGGGGCGACTACACTGGCGGATCAGATCCGGATCCATGTGATTAATACCTGTCCCATTGATGACCGTATTCCCTTAACCGCACAGCTGAATGAAAAGATTACGCTGTGATTTACAAAGGAGCAAAAGAAAATGAAAAATCATATCCTGATGGCCATATCGGCTGTTATGTGCGGATTGCTGTTTATTGGTATTTGCCTGGTGGACAGCAATCTGGTGCTGAAGCTTGCCATGATCATACTTCCCTGCATCTGGTTTCCCCTGTTTTTTCTGGCGAACCGCTCTCTGTTTTCTTTCAGCCATCAAAGCGGGAAATGGATGGAAGCGGGGGAACATTCAGTCCGGGAAGAACAGGAAAAATGCCATGGAAATGATCACAGCTGAGAACAAAGCGAACGAAACAAAGGAGAAAAGGATGCTTTCTGAATCTGAAAAAAAAGATTTTATCCGGAAATATGCACGGTATCTGGACAGCTATATGAAATTCGGACTGGCAGTACTTCCGGAAAAACGGATGCCGGTTCTGCAGCTTACCCTGGATGAAGGATGCTATACCAATCATGCTGTAATCCATATCGGGCTTGCGGATGCAGAAACGGATACAGAAGAAAACCTGATGAGGTGGACCATGTTCCGCTTGGGCCATGAAATGCAGCATGTATTATCCACCACACAAAAGGCCTGGGACTATGGCCTGGAAGGCGGTTTCCGTGCAGTTTGTGAAGCGTTTTCAAAAGCAGTGGAGAAACGGCCCCGCATTTTCAGAAAACCGGAGGATTACACGCGTTTTCTGGAAGAGATGAAAAGCCAGGGCTATCATCTGTCAGAATATGCCATACGACAGTTTGTACACTTTATCATGAACAGTCTGGAAGACGGGCGGATTGAACGGATCCGCTGCCTGAAGCGCCCCGGATTTCGAAATTACGTGATCTGCTGCAGAGGGGAGGACTGGGAGAAAACACCGGTGCTTCCGGAAATGGCAGAGCATCTGGAGAATTCCGGTACCTATCTGGTGATTGTGCTGAATCAGATCCTGACACTGGCTACGATGTCTATTTATCAAAAAGATTTTACAGCGGTATGCAGCAGGGATCTGCATATCCATGAGTTGATTCAGAAGCTGATCCCGCATATTCGAAAAGGGGTCGCCTCGAACACCTGCCGGAGCTGTATGGAGGAGGCCATTCAAATCTGCCGCCTGCTGGCAGTAGAAATTGCAGAAGCTTCCAGAAAAACAGCCTTGGAAGAACTTCTGGAAAGCCTGATCCGACAGTTTGTCCGGAACCAGTCATTTTCAGCGGACTCCCGGACAGAAGAAATCGGAGAAGAAGGCATGGTTTTTCTGTTCGAAGCATCGGATCTGGAGACGGAGGAAGAAAAGGAAATTACCGGAGACGGTCAGTCTTCCAGCAGTTCCGGTTCCCCGGATGAAGAATCCCGGGAAAACCGGATTCAGCAGATCCGGGAAACCGCCCGGCAGAACTCGGAAAGCGAGGTGGTTTCTTCCATCCGTGCCGGAAATCTTGATAAAAGGAAAATACCGAAGCAGGAAGCAACCGGAAATGCGGATGCAGAAGAAATCGATCTTCGGGAAGTCAATTCCATGTATGATTATGAGGTGCATTTTGAAGAAGAAAAACGAAGGTACCGGGCAAAAGAGAGGATGCCCGCAGACCTGGAATCCCGGGCAAATGTCCTGAAAAGGAAGATTCAGAAGATCTTCCGGAATAGGGAGAAGCCAGCACTGCGTGGTCAGAAATCCGGCCGCATGGACAATGGATTTCTATATAAACTGGCAATGAATGAAATGGATGTGTTCTGCAAAAAACAGAAAACAGAAGAGTTTGATGGATGCTGCTATATCCTGATGGACAACAGCGGCAGCATGGGTGATGGCAGATACAGCAAACGCGATTACTGCTGTCAGGCCCTTTCTGTCATTGAACATGCTTTTCAGGACATCATGCCGGTAAAAATCACAGCGTTTGATTCCTATGGGATAAACAGTGCGCATCATTATCTGATCAAAAACTGGGAGGAACGGATCCCTTTAAACGGGGCATATAACTTCTATCTCAATGAAAGCTCCGGATGCGGCAATAAGGATGGCTATTCAATCCGGGTCGCGGTCCGGGAGCTGCTATCAAGAGCGGAGAGAAAAAAGCTGCTTTTCGTTCTGTCAGACGGATTGCCGAGTGAATACTGTCACAGCGATGGGGAAGCAGATGTCCACAGTGCTGTGGTCCAGGCACGGAAATCCGGGATTGAAGTCGCTGCAATCTATTTTGGAGATTCCCTTTCCGAAAATAATCCGGATGTTATCACATTTCGGGCAATGTATGAAAAAAACTGTATTATTTCAGAACCGGAAGAAATCATCCATGAACTGATCCGGTGCCTGAAGAGGTTTTGTTTCAGGTAAAACAGGTAATTGAAAAAAGAAGTCTTGCATGTCGATTATGCAGGGCTTCTTTTTTTTGAAGGTATGGTGTTATGACTTTGAATGAAATATAGATTTCTGCTTTGTAACGGATCAGTCTTTTGCTATTGGCATAGATATATTTTTTTCTCAATGGCAACTGTATTGAGCCGGCTGGAATCCTTGTAGAATTTAGATAATTTCTCCAGAACTTTTTTCCATAGAAATTTTTATGAGAATCCTGTGGTCTTTACAGTGATCTCAAAAAACCAGTTTTTAAATTTGTTCTAGAAATCAATTTGCCAATACACTAGAGTGTGTGGTCTCCCCACAGGTAGAGAAGCCTCGGTCTGCCTCCGGTGTCGTAGTCAATCTGACTGGTGATCAGGTCCCGACTTTCCAGATAATTCAGATATTTGCGTACGGTGATACGGGAGAGTCCGATCCGGT
>JBJELO010000232.1:0-8094 GCA_051879195.1 Lachnospiraceae bacterium | reverse complement strand
TTTTTCGCTTCCAGCATCAGACGATGTGTGATCCGTTCAATCACGCCGTCCAGAATATCTTCCTTCGATTTAAAATGATAATAAAGAGTCCCCCTGGCAATTCCCACTTCCTGCAGAATATCGCCGGTGCTGGTATTGTCAAACCCCTTTGTTCCAAACAGCCTTTCTGCTGCATCCAGAATTTCTTCTTTTCTCTCTTCTGCATCTTTAACGATTCGCATATAACAAAACCTCACAACTTTTATGTACCGACTGCCTGTCGGTTATCAGTATACACAAATCACCTGTCCCTGTCAATCAGTATCCAGCAAAAAGGATCATTCCGGATCCTGTAATACCGGCTTCCGGTAGATGGAACCCGATGGACATTGCCTGAAATACAATTGCAGCTGCAAAAAAGCTGTACATAACAAAGCATGAATGAACAATAGAGTAACTGTTCAGAGCCAACCTCGAAAACACTTTGTGTTTCCTCGGTGTGGCGTATCCGCCAAATAGATTTGTACGAAAAAGTGCTCATGAATGCAAGCATTCATCACACTTTTTGTGCAAATCTGCTTGGCTCTGAACAGTTACAAAATAGAAAAGAAATCTGTACACAAAATAACGTGTACGATTCGTGTACGGAATCCAGAATAAAAACAAAAAATTGCCACGCAAATACTCCCTGTATACAGTATATGCTATTAAAAAATCCCTTTATTTACAGGATTTTTTGAAGTATTCAGAAAGCAAAAAACCCAATGCAGTGATGACGCATCCAAAAAAACAGTAGGATTGTATTCCATTCCTACAGCAATTGCATTGCTGCAGGAATGGAATGGTATGGTTACAGGAATGGTATCATTGCAGGAATGGAATTCTGTAGGCAGATAGGCCTGTTTTTTCTTGACTTGCGCTCGATTTTTTAATAAAATGTATTATGTAAGTAATATTATGTATTGTAATGTATTACGTAATATAAGTAAAATCAATGTAGATAATGCAGTAAGCACAGAGAATGTCGCAACGGTTATTTGTCGCGCTTCTATGCACATCTGCTTAGTTCTGAACAGTTACAGAATATCAGAAAAGGAGCCAGCCATGCCAGAAATCAAACCAAGATCCATGAGAATGTCCGATGAGAATTATACCCGCCTGCAGAGTCTGTCCGAAGGGCGGAGTCTGGATGAGACCATTTCGTTTCTGTTAAGTACCCACGATAAGGACGAAGAACGCAGCGGTCTGGGAAATCAGGCGGTAAAGCTGGATGAACTGGATGAGTTTCTCAATGCCATCCGAAGCCAGTTCTCCACTCTCCTGCGCACCTGCCAGAACGCAAAAGAGGTTGTACGGGCCGAATATCGCAAAGAACTGGAAGAGAAAAACCGTTCCATGGAAGATATGAAGGATGAAATTGTTAAATTGCAAAGAGAAACGATACGCAGAGATGCATCATCGCAGGAAGTGATCGAACAGCTGCGCAGCCAGCTGGAGGCAAAAAAAGAGGAGAATGCCGCTCTGGCAACAAGAGTTCGGGAGTTGGAAAAGGATGCCGTTCAGAAACAGCAGATGATGGATTCTCTTACCGCCGCACTGTCTTCCGCCGAGAAAAAAGCCGCAGGTATGGAGCAGACTGAAAAACTGCTTCGGGAATCTGAGGAAACCCTGCAGGAGCTGCGCAGCCGCAATACAGAACTGACTAAAGAGCGTACGCTTCTGCAGGAGAAAACAGACCGGCTGGAAGAAAACCGCAGGTTTCTGCAGGAAGAGAACCGGAAAAAGCTGGAGGATAGGAAAACAGACTGTGAAAAACAGCTGGCAGACTGCAGGGAAATGTATGAAAAACAGCTGGCGGCCTGCAAAGAAGATTTTGAAAAGCAGCTGGCAGGATTCAGCACTCAGAAAGAACAGGAGCTTCAGACTCTGCGCACTCAGTCCGATCTGACCATCCGCGAAATACAGATTCAGGCCCAGGCTCAGATCAATGCCATTAAAGAAGAGTATCAGAACAAGCTGTTTGAGCTGCTTATGAAGGAAAAAGATATCCGTAATTAACACAGCTGAAAACAGTCTGCTTCAGGAATTTTCAAAATAGCGCATCAGCAGCAGAATCAAACCAAAAATATGCCGCATATCTATTTCTTAAAATGTTCTTAAAAAAATATCGTATTCTCTTGTATTATTTGCTGTAAAATTGTATAATACTAAACAATGTTGTGACTGCCGGAATCAGGCAGTTCCACTCATTATAGCAGCAGCCAATACAAGGAGAAATTACAATGAATACTTATGAAGATTATTTAAATGAAATCCGTAAAAACTATGCAGAAAACCCGCTCAAAAAAGATCTTTATGAAGAAAATGATGATATGGACTGGGATGGAATTGATCCGCTTGTCAAGCTGGAGGAAACAGATACCGGTTTATTGTATCAGAAGGGAACTATCCATTATGGCTGTCTGGTACAGGCCAATGACAAATTATTTAAAGCCTCACCATTGACCACTGCCCCGGCAGATATCGTATACAGTACAGATGAACAGATTGACCGGAATCCGGAGCTTCTGGCGAAAATCGCACATAGAATTTTCAGCTATAAAAATCTGGACAGCAAGCAGGTACCGGAAGAATTCCAGAAGATTGCCGCTTTGATTACTGATGAAATGGAACGTTTTTTTGAGCTGCCGGTTCCGGAGTGTGCAACGGGTGGAATCCCTGTATATATTACAACTGTTATGGTAAGAGCACGTCAGCTTCCAAAGTGGAAACTGGAAGGAAAAATTCTTCCGGTTATTGCTGCTCCCGGAACAACAAAGCTGGTAAGAATTCTGCCGAAAAAATACTGGAGCAAGCAGTTTGTTGCAAATACCTGGCATTAGAAAAAACATACATTAGAAAAAACATACATAAGAAATAACATACATAAACAGAAGATCTTTTTGAAAAAAATCTTAAACAAAAACCTATAAAATACAGCCGGACTTTCAAAAGCCCGGCTGTCAGCATTTAATTTTTACCGCAATCTTATCCTGCAATAACTTCATCCAATTATTTCATTCAATTATTTCATTCCATCATTCTGTCTTGAATTCTGTCTTATATGCTCTATTCCTGCTACTTTCCCACCTGATAAAAACACAAAGTAAATATCACCGACAACACCAGACATCCCAGCCCCACATAAAGGAGGGCCCATTTGCCGGTGGATCTGCCGCGTTCCTTCTGCGCTGCCTGTTTTTCCGTACAGTAGGTGAAATAATCTTTTCTCTTATTGAAACGTTCCCTGCGGTAAGAGAACACGCAGACGATCATATAGCCCAGATACTGGATACCGTAGAAATTGCCGGCTTCCGAGATAAAGGTCAGAAGTCCGAATCCGATGAAAAATACTGCCGATGTAAAGAATCCGTCGCTGCAGTATGACAGGAAAAGCTCCAGGCTGTATCCGTAGGTGTCTGTTTCATACCAGACAATGAGCAGGGCAATTGCAGCAGCGGCTGCCGCTGCAATTGCGTAAGTACTGAATTTCCTTTTCTGCTTCATGCTTCCTCCAGTGTCCTGCGGTATTTCTCAAATTCTGCTGTATTGCAGCTTACGAAATGGCCGGGTGCCACTTCCCGCAGATCAGGCTGCTCTGTGGAATAATCATGTTCCTTTTCGGGGACATAAACCATTCTCTTACGCTGTTTTTCATAATGAGGATCCGGCAGAGGGATGGCCGACAGCAGGGAACGGGTATAGGGATGCAGCGGGTGGCTGAACAGTTCGTCCGCATCTGCAATTTCCACAATTTTACCGAAATACATAACGATGATCCGGTCTGAGAAATATTTTACAACCGACAGATCGTGGGCGATAAACATGATGGTCAGGCCCATTTCCTGGCGCAGCTCATTCAACAGGTTGATGACCTGTGCCTGAATCGATACATCCAGCGCGCTGACCGGCTCATCGGCAATGATCAGTTCCGGGTTCATGATGATAGCCCGGGCAATACCGATACGCTGCCTCTGACCGCCGGAAAATTCATGAGGATAACGGCCTGCATGCTCTTTTACAAGGCCTACCTTTTCCAGCATCTCATAAACCTTTTCGTCGATGTATTTCTGGTCGCGGATGCCCTGAATGATCAGTCCTTCCGCAATAATCTCGCGAATGGTCATACGGGGATCGAGGGAAGCAATGGGGTCCTGGAATATCATCTGGATTCTGGTAACGATATTCTCCTTCGCTGCATCCTTCAACTTCTCGTGACGCTCTTTTTTCAGCTCGGCAAGTTTTGCAGAGTCGCCGGATGCCTCTTTCTCTTTTTCGTCATATTCCTCGTTGATTTCCTTTGTAAGGCGTTCCCGGTAAAGAGGAATACAGTTTTTGTGATCATTTTTGGCTTCTCGGATCAGGCGCTTCTGCTCTTCCACAAATGCTTTCAGATGTTCCTTTTCTTCTTTGATTCCTGCCGTATTTCCGGCCTTTTTCATGGCCTCCACCCGTTCTTTGGAAGCTTTGCGTTCTGCGGCGATGGCATCGGTGTAGGACCGGGTCCCCGCAACGATACGCTGTCCTTTGAAATACACATCACCGGAGGTTGCGTTGTACAGCTTGATGATGGAACGTCCGGTGGTGGTCTTGCCGCAGCCGGATTCACCTACGATTCCCACAACTTCACCTTTTTTCACGGTAAAGCTGACATCGTCCACTGCCCTGAAATCATTTTTACCGAAATACTGCTTTAAATGTCTGACCTCAAGAATATTTTCATTTTCCCGCTTTTTATTGCCCGGATTTTCGTTTCCCAGCTTTTCATTTTCCTGCATTGCCCAGCACCTCCATTTCCTTCATTGCTTTGATTCGGTCGGTGACGCTCTTAGGCGGATCCACCTTCGGTGCATCGGGATGCAGCAGCCAGGTTGCCGCGTAGTGCGTATCGGATACCTTGAAAAACGGAGGTTCCTTCTCGAAATCAATCTTCATGGCATATTTGTTGCGGTCCGCAAAGGCATCGCCTTTGGGCGGATAGATCATATTGGGCGGCGTACCGGGGATGGCTTCCAGTTTCTCCTTCGTATCGAGCGAAGGCATGGAGGACAGCAGAGCCCAGGTATAGGGATGCTTCGGATCATAGAAAATATCATCCACTGTACCGTATTCCACAATTTTTCCGGCATACATAACAGCCACCTTGTCTGCCATATTGGCCACAACGCCCAGGTCATGAGTGATAAAGAGTACGGAAATATTACGTTTTCTCTTGACTTCATTGATCAGTTCCAGTATCTGTCCCTGAATGGTTACATCAAGAGCCGTTGTGGGCTCATCACAGAGCAGAATCTCCGGATTGGCAGCGATGGCAATGGCAATAACGATACGCTGGCGCATACCTCCGGAAAATTCATGAGGATACTGGTTGAAACGTTTTTCCGGCTCCTTGATTCCCACGTCGGTCATGATCTGGATTGCCTTATCGTAAGCTTCCTGCTTTGATACCGTTTCCACCGATTCTTTCTGTTTTTTGTCCAGATATTCCAGCATGGAAGCAGCCAGACTGCTGTAATCCTTCTTGTTGGTATCGTCCAGTTCTGCCTGATAGCTGTGCAGCAGATCCGTCAGATTTTTGATCAGATTCTGCCGGGTCAGCTCCAGATCAATCAGATTGGCAGGAACTACCTTGGGAGCAGTCTTTTTCAGCTGAAGCTTCTTTTCCCGTTTTACTGTTTCCCGTGCAACCCGTCGTTCTTCTCTGGGGTTGTTTTTCACACCGGTAAAATAGCGTGACAGGTTCACCTCGATGGAGGTACGGAATGTGGATGCGTCGCTGTTCTTCTCCAGAGAAAGCGGATCGATGGAAGATTCCACCAGTTTGATCAGGTGTTTTGCCGTATTTTTTGCTTCTTTTTCTTCCAGAGGCTGTTTTCCAAACACAGCCAGTGCATCGGTCAGCGCTTCTACCACCTGTGCTTTCACACCACGTTTTTCTTCATCTGAGACCTGAAGAGCCTTTGCCACGTTAGCCTGCTGCATGGAGGTATCCGCGCAGCCTGCTTTTTTCATGCAGGCAGTCAGATTTTTGTTCAGCTGTTTCAGCTCGGCTTTGGCATTTTTACGTTTTGTCTTATTATTTAAAAGGGTCGCTTCCGTCATCTGCTTACCGATTTTCATGATAGGATCCAGAGAAGAAAGAGGATCCTGGAAAACCATGGTCAGCTCGTTGCCGCGGACCTTATTGAATTCTTTTTCTGAATATTTCAGCAGATCCTCACCTTTGTAGATGATCTCTCCGCCTTCAATGATTGCATTTGCTGCATTGATCCCGATGATGGACTTTGCCGTAACGGATTTGCCCGAACCGGATTCTCCCACGATTGCAAGGGTTTCTCCCTTATTTAAATCAAAACTGATTCCCCGCACTGCTTTTACATTACCATTGTTGGTACGGAAAGACACGCGAAGATTTTTAACCTCTAATACTTTACTCATGATAATCTCCTTTACTCATCCGCACCACGAAGAGACGGGTTGAACGCATCTCTCAGGCCGTTACCGAAAATATTGAAACAGATCAGCAGCAGTGAAAGGAAGATTGCCGGGAAAAATACACAATGAGGATAGGTGGACAGCGTCTGCTGCCCATTTTCCAGCATGGAACCCAGACTGGTCAGCGTCTTGGAATTCAGGTTTACGATTCCCAGATAGGAATAGGTCGCTTCAGAGAAAATCGTATACGGAATCGTCAAAACGCAGGAGGTAATAATAAAGCCGGACGCATTGGGCAGAATATGCCGGAAAATCAGCCGGCTGTCCTTTGCTCCCAGTGTGCGGGCCGCCATTACATACTCCTGTCCCTTGAACCGGTAAAACTGCGCACGCACTGTGGAGGATGTACCGATCCATCCGAAGAAAATAAAACAGATAAACATGGCAAACAGGGAACCCAGCTTCTGAGCAAAATAAATCTGGAACAGAGTCATGAATACCAGGCTTGGAATCTGATAGAGAATATCCTTGATCCGCTCCATCAGCAGGTCGAAGGTACCGCCGTAGTATCCTTCCAGCGCACCGATAATGATACCAATGATCAGGTTGACAATAGCCGCCAGCACGGAAACAGTCAGGGAAAGTCTGGCACCCGCTGCCATACGAACGCAGATATCGTATCCGTATTCATCGGCACCGAACAGGAAGCAGGCCTGTTTTCCGTTTTTATACTGATACCAGTCGGAATACAGAGTACGGATCTGATACTGTGAGCCGTGAGCTTTGGAGATACTGTACGCATAACCGTCCGGTGAATTCTCATCCTTCAGATAAATATTCTGCAGTTCTCCGTTTTTATCCCGTTCCGCAACGCCTTTGGGATTGGTCAGAAACCATGCGTTGGGATCTGATTTGTAGGTCTGGCACTGGATTTTGCTTGTATCCACCATGGGATACAGCAGCTGAATCCCTGTTTCCTCCTGATAAGCCAGCACTTCTTCGTATTCATCATCCGTCAGAAGAATATTGACATAGCCTACCTTTGCGTAGGAATCCAGAGAAATATTGTGAACCGTCTGCGGACGCTTTGCCACGATCACTTCCTCCGTACCGTTGTCCTCTGCAATGGCACCGGGAATTGCAGAGTAATAATCGTAGGTCTGCTGATTGACCTGTTTGTCAGAGCATCCGTTCCAGAAGCCCAGATCAAAATGATTGCTCAGTTTGGGAAGCACGTAGGCATAGTACCCGTCCTTTTCCGATACCTCATAACTGGAAATAAAAGGTGTGATAATGGCAAAAAGAATCAGAACCAGCAGAATACCTGCGCAGATTACCGCGCCTTTGTTATGAGCGAAACGAATCAACGCATCCTGTAAAAAGCCAACAGGTCTTGTCTCCAGCTCTTTATCATGGATGCGTTCATCCATCTGCACAAACGTAAATTCTTCTGCGGAAATATGCTCATATTTTTCATTATAACTCATTTGTCTTGTCACCTCCCATACGGATTCTGGGATCTACGAGGCCGTAGCTTAAGTCACACAGGATTCCGGCCACAAGACCGATCGCCACATAGAACATACTGATTGCCAGGAATACGCTGTAATCGCGCATGTTGATAGACGCCAGATACGTTTT
>JBJELO010000231.1:0-1834 GCA_051879195.1 Lachnospiraceae bacterium | reverse complement strand
TCCCCGATCAGTGTCATATACACCTCACAGGTGCCTGTCGCACCCAGCGGTTTCCACTTGGAAGTAAAGCCAAAGTCGATCAGCGTCACATCTGCGGAATTTGCCAGATTGATCTTGTAAATCCCCTTCTTGTTATAGGCAGGGACATACAGATATCCGTTTCGTACACAGCATTTGACCGTGCGTTCCGGGTAAGAGGAACTGGGATCCCGTTCCCCCACCGGCATCAGCTTCGCATTGGAAAGCATCCACTCTCCCTCCTCCATGGAATAATCATCCTTTTTGATCTTCACCCATAGCATCGTAGCACTTCCGGATGAATTGCCCTCATTAGAAAACCCATACCAGTAGCCGTCATGCCCATCCATAAATTCCCCATACAAAGTATAATCACCAAGGAACTGGAACGTTTGTGTAGCGACCGCTGTATCCTCCAGAACCACATAGGTACTGTCATCGATCTTCTCATTCAGCCCCACACTGAAAACCGGGATCCTCACCTTCCGGATCTTCACTGCCGAATTCTCAAAAGTCAGGGAATACACCAGATCCTTTTCAAAATCCATCTCCACAGCTTCAAAAAGCACCAGCTGCCTTGCTTTTGACATGGAACCAATATCCACTTCCTTCAAAAGCAAAAAGGCACTGGCATCCCCGATCAGGCTTCCAAATCCGTTTTCACCGCCCTGCCTGCTGGTAAGTGCCACCGCGGCAATGGTGCCGTTCCCCTGGCTCGGTGTAAACTCCCAGACGAACTTATAACCATTATCCAAAGCCTTGCTCTCTGTCAGATTCATGCTCCCCCTTGCCGTATTAGCCGTAGAATTCACGTTGTTTGACGCATACGCCACCGGCAGGTTATCCGATGACGGGTAAATATTATCTGCTTTCTCTTCCAGAGCCTTTGAAAAAAGCAAAATCCCACCGATCATGTTGGGACAGATGGGCAGGAGATTTCCCGTCCACACCGTGCCTGTCGAATAATCCGCTTCACAATAAAAAACACCCATGGGATTCGTCCCAAGGATGTCATTTACCGCATTGGTTACCATATTTTCTTCTGTGATCGTGGTGACTTCCCCGGTATTCACATCCGTCAGTTCCATCACCATCGTTCCCTTCAATTTCATGATCCGTTTCCCTCCATTTCTACCGGCCTGCAGAATGCACCAATACCGCTCCTGCCCACCGTATCCGAATAACTCCTGATCACCAGTTCCATCGTCTCCATCTTCATCTCCCCGGCAAATGCTCTGACCGCCAGACCACCACCAAGTGCAAAACGGCCCACAGTTTCCTCTGTTTCGATCTTACCGTCCCAGGCAGCAGCCGCTCCCATAGACTGACCGCTGATGGATGCAATACAATTTCCTGTATCCACACTGCAGGTACCACCGCTTACCCCCATATACACATTGAAGGTATTCGTAATATTCGGCACCACATTTTCTATTGGATAATACAGCAGGATAGTATGTTTCCCTGAATGCCAGGTCTCTTCAGGCTGATGAATCAGGAACACATCATCATTCATCTCAAAAGTAAAATGAACCAGAGCCAATCCATCCTCAGACCACACCACCGGCAGTTCCACTGCGACCGTCTGCTCCACAATGTTTCCAATCTGTAAAACATTTTCCAGATCCTCACTGCCGCTGCTTTCACCCTGTCCATTCACCGCCACTGCCGGAATCAATACATCACCTTTGGCAGAAGCCATTTTCTCCACCGCATCCGCTTTTACATCCACAATCACCTGTCCAAAGAACTGGGCATGGTTCTCTTCACTGGTGGCAAACTCAATGGAAATAATCTTCACATCCGTCTCTGCCAC
>JBJELO010000230.1:5144-8153 GCA_051879195.1 Lachnospiraceae bacterium | reverse complement strand
GAGCCGCCGCCCAGAGCGATGATGGTATCGGGACGGAAGTTTTTCATCAGTTCCAGACCTTTGCGTACGGTGCGGATGGTGGGATCGGATTCCACATCGAAGAACAGTTCGATATCCACGTCGTTTCTTCTGGAACGGATGACAGATTCGATTTTTGCCACATAGCCCAATGTATACATGCCGCGGTCTGTGATGATCATGGCGCGTTCCATTTCCTTCATATCTTTCAGATAACGGATGGCGTTGCGTTCAAAGTAAATTTTCGGAGGAAGCTTGATCCACTGCATATTGTTATTTCTCCTTCCCACATGCTTGATGTTGATCAGGTTGACGGCGCTGACATTGTTGGATACGGAGTTATGTCCGTAGGAACCGCATCCCAGTGTCAGAGAGGGGATGAATGCATTGTATACACCGCCGATGCCGCCGAAGGTGGAAGGGGCATTTTCAATGATACGGATTGCCTTTACAGCTTCGCTGAACCGCAGGATGATGTCACGGTCCATGGAATGGATCGCCGCAGAGTGTCCCAGACCGTTGAATGCGACCATGGCAGCAGCTTTGTCAATTCCGTCATCGGTGGATTCCGCTTTCAGTACAGCCAGAACAGGAGACAGTTTTTCCCGTGTCAGCGGTTCACAGGGACCTACTTCACGGCATTCCGCCAGCAGAATCTGTGTATCTTCAGGAACTTTGAGACCGGCTTTTTCAGCAATCCATACGGCGGGTTTGCCGACCAGTTCTGAATTCAGGTGCGCATCGGCTGTATTTTCACTGTAGGCAACTGCACCGAACATATACTGTTCCAGTTTTGCTTTTTCTTCCGCATTGACCAGATAGGTTTTGAAACGGGCGAATTCCTTCATAACTGTGGCATAGATTTCCTGATCAATGATGACAGCCTGTTCGGAAGCACAGATCATACCGTTATCGAATGATTTGGAGAGTATGATATCGTTTACGGCACGTTTGATATCAGCGGTTTTTTCCACATAGGAAGGTACATTGCCGGCACCTACGCCAAGGGCGGGCTTTCCGCAGGAGTAAGCGGCTTTTACCATGGCGTTGCCTCCGGTTGCCAGGATTGTGGCCACGCCGGGGTGATTCATAAGAGCATTGGTGGCATACATGGATTTCATTCCCAGCCACTGGATGCAGTCAGCAGGTGCACCGGCAGCAACCGCGGCATCCCGCATGCAGATGGCAGCCTGTACGGAACAGTTATAGGCTGAGGGATGGAATGAGAAGATGATGGGGTTTCTTGTTTTGATGGCAATCAGGGATTTGAAGATGACGGTGGATGTGGGGTTTGTGGTGGGTACGATACCACAGATTACACCGACAGGTTCTGCAATTTCCACGATGCCGTTCAGTTTGTCTTCTTTGATGACGCCAACTGTTTTCAGATGTCTCATGTTGGATGTTACGTATTCACAGGCGAACAGGTTTTTGACTGCCTTGTCTTCAAAAACACCGCGTCCGGTTTCGTTAACAGCGGCTTCTGCCAGAATACCGTGCTGATCCAGGCCGGCGACGGAGCATTTGGCTACAATGTAGTCTACAGCTTCCTGATCCAGAGTGAGATGCTTTTCCAGGGCACACTGTGCTTTCGTTACCAGCTCATCAACGTGAGCGTCAATCATTTCGTTGGTCCATTCCATTGGCTGACTCATAGGTTACCTCCTTGATTTGTAGTGTGGTTTTTTTGGAACTGACTAAAGCATAATACTTTGTTAATTAATTGTCAATAATCAAAATAAAAACTGGGAAAACAGCGAAAAAGAAAGAGTTCGGACTGGTCTATTTGTTAAAATAATATCATATAGGTAGGAAGAATACAAAAGTGAGGGAATAAAAATGCAAAGAAATGTAAGATGATAATGATACAAAATGGCAATAAAGTATAAAAAATGCCTGCATGGATAAGAAATTCTATCAGATTATTCTTATCTGTGCAGGCGGACTGATATTTTTGTAAGGATCTGTCAGAAATGGCGGGACATCCTTTGTAGAATCGGAATTAACACAAAATCAGCTGTGTCATCGGGCAATCAGCCGTCCGTGGACAACGAAGCGTTCTTCATCGGATTCGTTGGTGCAGGTGGACAGCGTGACAATGCGGTCGCTGCTGCCGGGTTCAATACCGGTGGAATAAAGAGCGTGTTTTACAGTTTCATCAAGATACTCCTGAAATTCTTCGGTATCGGTTTCCAGACCGAATGTATAGGTGCTGCTGCTGTCCAGGGTTCGGTAGCAGGAATAGATTTCATAGGCCTGAACCCCATCAGAAGTCTGAATATAGATGTAAGGATGGTCCTGATACCAGTCCTGATCTTCATATTTCATCAGGTTGCTGAACATCTTTCCGTTCAGCAGATTGTGGCCGTAGACGATGGTATTGGCTTCCTGAAAGGCATTTTCAGTATGGCAGTCCACAAATATGCAGCCGGCTTTATTGGATTCCCCGGTGATGGTGCGGCGCAGATAATGTTCATTATCTTCTGCCTGAAGAACCGGATAACTGATATTGGTATCGGGTATCAGGATCCAGCCCACGGCGTCGCTGTTGATTTTCAGGAGAGCATCAAGATTGACCAGTGAATCCGGAATCCGGAGCGCAGAATCTTTTTCGGACAGTTCATCCTGTGAGGATTCTCCTTCCCCGGAGGGGGGAAGCGATACTTCTTCCTGTACTGAGTTATAGATTTCATCACCTGTATGATATTCCTGCCAGATGCCGTACAGCTGCCATGCGCTGAAGCAGAAGACACAGATGCAGAGTATGAGAATCAGAGTCTGAAGAAATTTTTTCATACAGTTCCTTTCTACAGGGCACGGGTACGGGCCGCTGTGTTAATCTGTTTTATTGAAGGGCCGTTATGAGCAGCCCTTTGACCATTATAGCATAATAGACAAAAATGATGAATAAAATGTGGAAAAAAGGTGATAGATACTTGCGCTTTTCGGCAAGGTCGTATATAATACCACTGTGATGTGATAAACTGCTGA
>JBJELO010000230.1:0-5044 GCA_051879195.1 Lachnospiraceae bacterium | reverse complement strand
GAGATGATCGTTGGTATCACTCTGTTTGCACCTATGAATTATGAAGATGAGAACGGCGAACTGATCGGTTTTGATACCGAACTGACGAAGGCTGTTGCTGAAAAACTCGGCGTTGAGGTAAAGTTCCAGCAGATCAACTGGGATAACAAGGAAGTGGAATTGCAGTCCAAGAACATTGACTGTATCTGGAACGGTATGTGCATTACCGAAGAACGGAAACAGAACATGGGTATTACCAATCCCTACCTGCACAATACACAGGCTCTCGTTATGAAAGCTGACCGCCAGGAAGAGATCATGAAGGATGTTTCCGGCCTGACCGTTGTTGCAGAACAGGGTTCCACCGGTGAAGGCAAGCTGCTGGGTACGATTGAGGATGATGATACAGTGGAAGTATCTGCAAAAGAATATTTCGGTGATTCCAATTATGTTGCAGTTGACTCCATGGCAAAGGCTCTGATGGAAGTAAAAGCAGGTACTGCAGATCTGGCAATCGTGGACAGTGTATGTGCTCTGGCAATGGTTGGCGAAGGCACTGATTATGAAGATCTGGTTGTAAATCTTGACAACAATTTCGGTTCTCAGGAGTATGGTATTGCATTCCGCAAAGGAAGCGATATGGTTGAGAAAGTAAATGCTGCTCTTGAAGAACTGTATGCAGAAGGTGTTGCTGACGAGATCGCTGAGAAGTATGGTTTATCAGAGATGCTGATCAAATAATTTCCGGATCCGTTTGATAAATTGATATTTATTATTGATGTACTATTCATGTCGGTATATATCTGAAATATTTATCTGACGCAAATCTCCATATGGGCAAACATATGGAGATTTGTTTGTTAAATATCCGGAAACCGGAGGATGAATGGAAAACAGACAAAGAACACTGCCGGATAAAGGGAAACGGCAGAAAAACAGAACCGCCGGATAAAGAAAATCTGACAGGAAGAAGGAGATGGATTTATGTCTGGACCGATTATAAGCCTTTGTGAGGGCTTTGTGCAAAATATACAGCTGTTTGTGATGACACTGCTGATGGCGATACCGCTGGGGCTGGTAATCGCACTGGGTTCTATGAGCCGCTTTACCCCGCTGCGGTGGCTGACCCGGGTATTTGTTTGGATTATCCGGGGGACACCTCTGATGCTTCAGTTAATGGTTGTACTGTATGCTCCCGGACTGCTGTTCAATATCCCCATGAGCAACCGCGTACTGGCTGCCGTTATTGCATTTGTGATCAATTATGCTGCTTATTTTTCGGAAATATACAGAGGTGGTATTGAAAGTATTCCCAAAGGCCAGTATGAAGCAGGACAGGTTCTCGGTATGACAAAAACACAGATTTTCTTCAAAGTCGTACTGATGCAGGTGGTCAAGCGGATTGTACCTCCCATGGGCAATGAGGTAATTACTCTGGTTAAGGATACTTCACTGGCACGTGTAATCGGTGTTATGGAAATTCTGATGAAAGCAGATACATTTACAAAACAGGGACTGATCTGGCCGCTGTTCTCATCTGCTCTGTTCTTCCTGGCATTCAACGGTGTACTGACACTGTTCTTTGGATGGCTGGAGAAAAAACTCGATTATTACAGGGTATAAGGAGGGTGTATCATGTCTATTCTTGAAGTAAAAGGTTTGAAAAAAGACTTTGACAATCTGAAAGTCCTGAAAGGAATTGATTTTTCTCTGGAAAAGGGAGAGACGCTGGCAATCATCGGTGCTTCCGGAAGCGGTAAGACAACGCTGCTTCGCTGTCTGAATTTCCTGGAGACACCTACACAGGGACAGATTCTGGTTAACGGGAATGTGGTATTTGATGCAGCTAATCAGAAAACCCTTTCTGACAGGGAAGTCCGTGACCGCAGACTTCATTTTGGTCTTGTATTTCAGTCGTTCAATCTGTTTCCGCAGTATACGACCCTGAAAAATGTCACTCTGGCAAAGGAACTGCTGGCGAAGGAACGCCCTGATTTCAAAACGAATAAAAAGAAAATCCTTGAAGAAATTCAGGAAGAGGGCCGTGCTGTTCTTGACAGTGTGGGACTTTTGAAAAAAGTGGATTATTATCCGCACCAGCTCTCCGGCGGACAGCAGCAGCGTGTGGCGATTGCCAGAGCACTGATGCTGAGTCCGGATATTCTGTGTTTTGATGAACCTACATCCGCACTGGATCCGGAGCTGACCGGTGAAGTACTGAAAGTTATCCGCGGTTTATCGGAGAAGAATACCACCATGGTCATCGTAACGCATGAGATGCAGTTTGCCCGTGATGTGTCAGATCAGGTTCTGTTTCTGGATAAAGGTACGGTTGCCGAGTACGGCACTCCCAAACAGGTATTTGAAAATCCCAGGGAGGAACGCACAAGGCAGTTCCTGGAAAGATATTTTCAGAATTGACCGTTTCATAAGCGCTTACCGGTAGCTTTCTGCCAGACGGCCAAAGATCGGAAGCGCTTTTTTCACCCGCTCTTCAGGGACGCAGTAAGCAATCCGGAAATGTCCGGGACAGCCGAAATTGTCACCGGGAACCAGCATCAGATCCATGTCCATGGCACGCTTGCAGAAAGCCATGGAATCCGGTTCCGGTGAACGGGGGAACATATAGAAGGTTCCGCCGGGTTCAACACAGTGGTAACCGTATTCGGTGAGGGCCTGATAAAGCAGGTTTTTGTTGGTTTCATATACGGACAGCTCAGACGTCATGGAACAGACTTCACCCACGGTATGCTGGAGCAGGGAGGCGGCCCCGTTATGTCCTGTGGTTCGGGAAATCTGGGGGCACAGTTCGATGATCCGGTCTGCGTACCGGCAGTTGGGACTGACTGCCAGATATCCGATTCGTTCCCCGGGCAGTGAGATTGATTTGCTGAAAGAATAGCAGGTAATTGTATCCTCGTAGAAACTGGCAATATAAGGACTGTCGGTTCCCCGGAAGATGATGTCACGGTAGGGTTCATCGGAGATCAGGAAGATGGTATGACCGTATTCTTCGGATTTTCGTGTCAGAATTTCAGCCAGCCGCTTTATGGTGGGCGTGGAGTATACGACACCGCTGGGATTGTTGGGAGAATTGATCAGAACTGCGGAGACCTCAGGCGTGAGCATCATCTCCAGAGTTTCGAAAGGAATCTGAAACGTGTCGGTATCGGCCGGTACGACTTTCAGCTTCAGCCCGGCGCCGGCTGTATAAGGTTTGTACTCGGGGAAATAGGGAGCGATGGTGAGGATTTCATCACCGGGATTGGTAACGGCACGCAGGGCGTGGGCCAGAGCCCCGGCTGCCCCGGCCGTCATAAAGATGTGGGATGCTGCATAATGGCAGCCGTAACGACGGTTCAGATCCTCTGCAATTTTCTCTTTAACCTCCGGAATTCCCAGGCTGGGACTGTAGCCGTGCAGAGAAAGGGGCTCCAGTGTTTCCAGCTTTTTCTCCATGACAGACCGTACGGCAGAAGGCGCAGGGACGGAAGGATTGCCCAGACTGAAATCATATACATTTTCAGCGCCGATTTCTTTCGCACGCTTCTGAGAGTAGTTAAAAATTTCAAAGATAATATCTTTTTCATGCAGCATATTGGTGTATTGTTGATTCAACATATTGATACCTCGTGGATTTGTAAACTGTAAAAAATACAGTCATACAGTTTTTTATCTGGTGATGATTTTAACACGTTAATGCGAGAAAGACAAGGAGGAAAGTGATTCTATGGAAAATTATTCAATTGTAATTCCTTCCTATACGGTGGGTCCGGAGGCTTATGTGAAAATTCCGGAGTTCTGCAGGATATACGGTACAAAAGCTGTAGTCATCGGCGGAGAAAAAGCCATGGCTGCTGCCAGGGAAAAACTGCTGCGTGCACTGAAAGGCACTGATATGGAAATCAATGCATTCGTCTGGTACGGAAAAGAATGTACTTTTGAAGCTGCGAAGCGTCTGGCAGAAGAACCGGCTGTTCTGGAGGCGGATATAATATTTGCCGTGGGAGGAGGAAAAGCGGTTGACACATGTAAGCTGGTCAGTCTGGAGCTGGGAAAACCATATGCCGCATTTCCTACGATTGCATCCAATTGCGCTGCATCTTCTTCGGTATCTATTGTTTACAATGAAGATGGAAGTTTCTGCAGGTTTGTGCATTTTCTGAAATCGGCAGTCCATGTTTTTATGGATACGGATATTATGGCAAAGGCCCCGGTTCAGTATCTGTGGGCAGGAATCGGCGATACCTGTGCCAAATATTATGAGGTCAGCATTTCTGCGAAAGACGAGCAGCTGGAGCATTTTCGTGCCATGGGTGTTAATCTGAGCCGCATGTGTATGGAGACGCTGGTTCAGCATGGGGAACAGGCTCTGAAAGATAATGAAGCGAAGATTGCTTCCTATGAACTGGAACAGGCGGCACTGGCGATCATTATCACCACAGGCTGGGTTTCCATGCTGGTGGCAAGAGATCATACCATGGATTACAACGGAGGCGTGGCTCATGCGTTTTTCTATGGTCTGTGCAGTCTGCCCGGATTTGACGAAACCCGGAAAGAGCACCTGCACGGTGTGGTAGTAGGATTTGGAATCCTGATGCTTCTGCTCATCGACGGTAATGACGAGGAGTGCCGGAAAATGATGGAATTCAATCGGAAAGCAGGTCTTCCGGTAAAGCTGTCAGACATTGGCGTCACAGTGGAGGATGTGAAAAAAGTTGCCGGTATCATTGTACAGGATGAAGATTTGCAGCATTACCCTTACCGGGTGACTGAAGAGATGGTTGTGGAAGCAGCGAAAAAGCTGGATTTATAAAAACAGATAAATTGCATTGTGCATAAATATGAATAGAATGTGAAAAACACGGCGTTTTATTTTGTGAAATATACAAAAATTTATGTAATATTCATGAAAAATATTGCAAAATGGCGATAATGCAGTATAATTAATAAAAACAAGGGAGTTTTTCAACGGGGAAACTCTCTTTATTTTATTTTACCCGAAAGGAGAATAAGGATGACAAAGAAAAAAAGCTTTATGAGGCTTACAGCTGTGCTGCTGGCA
>JBJELO010000229.1:0-1850 GCA_051879195.1 Lachnospiraceae bacterium | reverse complement strand
TTCCGTTTCCGATCTGTGCTCCGATCACTGTTCCGATCACCTGAGCAATGATTGCTCCGGGTGACAGAATTGGAGAAATCAGGGGAAATGATATGATGATTCCCAGTAAAAAAAGCCCGATGATATTGGAGGAAAGAAAAGTCAGATGGTCCGCAATAAAACTGTTGAGCCCCGAGCATTCAATCACAGCAGTGAACAGCGATATGAATCCCATGAGCGGCAGCAGCGTATGAAGGACAATATCCACACTGTCCCGGGCTGCTTTATAAGCGCAGGTACAGCCCCTGCCCCAGGCGGAAATCACACCGGTCGCCCGCTGAAGCAGAACCGAGCCTGGAAAACTGCCTTCTATGGATGTTTCCGTTTCTTCCATATTCATCTCAGTTCCTTCCGTATCCCTCTCCATCTTTTCCATGTTTTCCGTTTTCACTTCGGAAATACAGTCTTCTGTTACAGCTGAAACATAGATATCTTCCGTAATATACTGAGCCAGGGGACCGCTTTTTCCGGTGGGCAGGATGTTAACGGTTGGAATCCGTTTTTTCGGATAGATTCCGCAGCGCAGCGTACCGCCGCAGTCGATTACGGCAAGAAATATTTCTTCATCCGGTATACCCGCTTTAAAACCGTTAACCGATGTACATCCGGTAATTTCCTCAATTTTATCCACAATAGCCGGTTTTCTGCCTCCGCCGGCCACATAGATCAGTTTGTTGTGCTTTTCGTCCGGTTTCAGAATCAGAGGACCGCCATAACCGCCATTCCCCGCCCGAATACAGACAGGACGCCATCGGGTCTCCCCGGCCATTTTCAGGACAGCTTTTCCATTATCATTCTCCGTTTTCATTCCGGCAGTCTGTCCTTTCGCTTCAGTCTGTTTTTCAGCTGTACTCCGCTTTCCATATGCAGGCTGCACATTCAGCTTCCAGTCAGGCACATCAGACAATGTAATATTCATTTTCCGGCAATAATAGGCCGTTGTGCGGTCCGTTACGATTCCGCAGATAAAATTGGCCACGAGGCCTGCTGCCAGATACCGGATTGCCAGAGGAACGGAGGAATATCCCAGCATTTCCACGCCATGGGCAATACCCAGCCATATAAAAAGCTCGGAGGAATTGATATGAGGGAAAATCCCGTTGCTGGTGTGACAGAAAAAGGAAGCGGATGCATAATAGGAAGGCTTGTCCTTTTCCGACATGAAACGCCCAAGAGTCAGGGCAGATGGGTTCGTCAGAACGATGCTTCCAAGAAAAGGAATCAGCATATATTTCAGCAGCACATGGCGCGAAGCCCCGGATGCTGCCTTTTCTATCCAGCGGGAAGGAATCAGCCGGACGATGGTATTGGTTAAGATCAGCACCAGAAAAATGGAGGGAATCATGTTAGTGCACCAGGAGATCAGGAACTCCCCTCCATATGAAATGGTATCTCCAAAAAAAGTGATGATTCTGTCAATCATATCATTCATAGCCGCATCCTCCTGTATTTATCAAAAATATATCATAGAAAGCAGAAATCCTCAACCTGACTGCAATTCATCCGGCAAAATTCCGGCTTGTGGAAATTTTACGAACTAATACTACTATTAGTTATTTCTTTTGTGGAATAATTTTTATATTTCATCCAGCAGGAAAAATGATGTATTAATATTTCACAATAAATATTGTATTATTTCATCAGACAAAACAAAAGTGCACATGGCCATGCAGCTGATGAAAAAGTCTGGAATTGATTGATACAGGTTCTGAAAGGAGAGACATCATGAATATTATCCCGCTGATTATTCTGTTTTGCGCAGCATTTATTCTGCAGTATCTGCTGACATTCGTGCAGATGAAAAGTTTCAA
>JBJELO010000228.1:0-8208 GCA_051879195.1 Lachnospiraceae bacterium | reverse complement strand
AGAAGCCAGCAGCTTCTGATTCACATCCACCAGACCGATCTTCGTATCGGTTCCGCCGATGTCAATTCCGACTCTTACCGGTCCTGCCTTTTCACGGATGGAGGTAACCAGCGCATCGCAGCTGCCTTCAATCTCGTAATGGCCGCTTCCGGCAGGAAGGAACAGGCTGTCTCCTTTTTTGTAGGAAACCGTTTCTTCTCCGCAGGTGATTTTACCTTCTCCGTCCAGCATCAGAATGCTGACAAAAGAATCTTCCGTTACGGTTCCCTCCATCTTTTTCATCATACAGCCATCCAGATTCAGTTTGTCTACGGTAAAATAATCGCAGTCCGCCACATGGGGATAGCTGCTGCCGCTTTTTACGATGGGAACCCGGTTGGTGACGGCCAAAGCTTTCTCAATATGAAGATCCCGCTTTTTGCCGTCTTTCCCCACTCTGCCGTAATCGTAAACGCGGTAGGTTACATTGGAATTCTGCTGGATTTCCGCAATGAGAATATTTTCTCCGATGGCATGGATGGTACCGGATTCAATAAAAAGTACATCCCCTTTATGCACAGGAACCGCATTCAGTACTTCCAGAAGGGTATCCTCTTCGATCCGCTTTGCAAATTCTTCTTTGCTGATTTCCTTTTTGAATCCGTAGTACAGGAAAGCACCTTCTTTGGCATCCATGATGTACCACATCTCGGTCTTTCCGTACTGTCCCTCATTTTTCAGGGCATACTTGTTATCAGGGTGCACCTGAATGGACAGGTTCTGCTTTGCATCAATAAATTTGATCAGGATCGGGAAATCACGGAATCTTCTGCAGTGATTTCCCAGAACCTGTTTGCCTTCTTTTTCAATATATTCTTCCAGAGTCAGACCTGCAAACGGACCGTTTACAATAACGGACGGTCCATCGGGATGGCAGGAAAGCTCCCAGGACTCTGCCAGAATTTCTCCGTCATATTCAATTCCGTATTCTTCTGCAAGGCGATGTCCTCCCCAGAGATAATCCTTGCAGGCAGGCTTTAATTTTAAAACGCTCATATGATCCCCCGTTTTTATTTCGCCAGATTTTCCACAGCCGCTGTCAGTTGAGTCAGTTTTGCATCTGCATCCGCATCGCTGCTGCCTTTTACGCCGATATAGAACTTGATCTTCGGCTCGGTTCCGGAAGGACGGATACAGCACCATGCGTCATCCTCCAGTTCAAAATACAGCACGTTGGACTTCGGAAGACCTGTTTCCTTCACTTCATCGGAACCGGCATTGATCAGTTTGTTCTCTCTGTAATCACGAAACTGCAGTACTTTCAGACCGCCGACTGTTTCAGGTATATCGTTTCGGATGGATTCCATCATTTCTGCAATCTTCTTTGCACCATCCTGTCCTTTCAGAGTTACGGTGCAGAGGCCTTCTTTGTAATATCCGTATGTATCAAACAGGGTGCGCATCCGGTCGCAGAGGGTCACACCATTGTGCTTGCACCATGCAGCCACCTCACAGAGAGCCATAACAGCCACAACCGCATCCTTGTCTCTTGCGTGGGTCCCCACCAGGCAGCCGTAGCTTTCTTCGTAACCGAACAGATATTCATTGCTTTCTTTTCCCTGTGCCTTTGCCTGTTCAAAGAATTTGATCTGCTCACCGATGTATTTGAAACCGGTCAGGGTTTCGATCAGCTTAACACCGTATGCCTTTGTGATTTCCTTTGACATTTTTCCGGAAACAATAGTCGTTACCACTGCGCCGTTTTCCGGCAGAATTCCCATGGCTTTCTTCTGAGAAAGAATGTATTCCAGAATCAGCATGCCCGACATGTTGCCGGTAAAGCTCATATATTCACCGGTAGCTGTATCTTTTGCATATACGCCGAGACGGTCTGCATCGGGGTCAGTAGCCAGAACGATGTCTGCATCCACTTCCTTTGCCAGCTTCAACGCCAGAGCAAATGCATTTTTATCCTCCGGATTGGGATAGGAAACGGTGGGGAAATTGCCGTCGGGCAATTCCTGTTCCTTAACCACATAAACCTGTTCAAAGCCCAGTTCCTTCAGTACACGGCGTACAGGCAGATTGCCGGTTCCGTGAAGAGGAGTGTACACGATCTTCAGGTTTTTTGCTTCCTCCCTGATAATCTCGGGATGCAGCGCCAGCTTTTTCAGCGCTTCCATGTAACGGTCATCAATTTCAGCTCCGATCACTTCGTAAAGGCCCGCTGCCTCTGCCGCTTCCGGAGACATGGTCTTTACCTGTGCATAGTCAGTGATGGCATTGACTTCCCCGATGATTTCCTTATCCTTCGGATAAGTAATCTGGGCGCCGTCCTCCCAGTACACCTTGTAGCCGTTGTATTCCGGCGGGTTATGGCTGGCAGTTACCACAACGCCCGCTGTGCATTTCAGCTCCCGCAATGCAAAAGAGAGCATGGGTGTGGGCCGCAGGGAAGGGAAAATATATGCTTTGATTCCGTTAGCAGCCAGGCACAGCGCTGTCTCACGGGCAAATTCCGGCGACATGTTGCGGGAATCGAAAGCAATGGCAACGCCCTTTGCCTGCGCTTTTTCCTTAATGATAAAATTAGCGAGCCCCTGAGTTGCCTTTCTCACGGTATAAATATTCATACGATTGGTGCCGGCACCGATAACTCCGCGGAGACCACCGGTACCGAATTCCAGATCCCTGTAAAAACGTTCTTCTATTTCTGTGGCATCGTCGGCGATGCTTCTCAGTTCTGCCTTCGTATCCTCATCAAAATAAGGAGCCTGCAGCCAGAACTCGTATGTTTCTCTTGCACTCATTGTAATCATTTCCTTTCTGCATTAATCATCCCGACATGGTATATTAAGGTATATAATTTAAGCATCCGGGGGTTGACACGGATGCTTTTTCTTTTCTATTATCCGGCTGTATTTTCCAGAATGCCGTTCTCCGCACTCATAAACCTAAAAAATATTTTATCGAGAAAAATACTGTTGATTTTTGCGGTAAAAGAAAATCCCGCAGTCATGTAAACCGGCATCAGCAATGCAAACCAGAATTCTCCCAGTATAAAGCCCAGGACCGGTATCGCATTCAGCACAACCATCAGAAGAGTAACCGGAAAATTCTTCACAGACAGATACAGAGCATTTTTCAGAATATTCGGTAATGTATTTTCGAATCGTGCGTGCAGCGCGAAGGCATAGCTGAAAACAAAGCACCATACCACAACAAGAATTCCAATGGCAGTATTCAGGTAAAACGGAAGATTTCCTGCAAACAGGATGTCAAATACAAGGAGCCCGCCTGTCAGCAGAAAGAGGAGTCCCAGTTCCATGCTCTTCTTCCATTCATCTTTGAAAGCCTGAAAATATTCTCTTATTACATACCGGCTTTCGCCGCGTCTGCGTCTGAGCACCACTCTGTACAGCGCTGTAATGGACATGCCGATGGTAATCACCGGCAGCGACGTCAATACAAACAATACGTTGAGAAGAATCCAGTCTCCCAGTTTACCCATAAATTCAAAAAACGGATTATCAATGCTTAATTTTCCCATAACCTCATCCCCACTTTTCGATCACATAACCTCACGATTTACATTTCAGCTTTTCTTTTTCAGTTCTTTTTTCAGCTTTCCTTTTCAGCAAGAAATGTAAGAAATTCCTGACACATCTCTTTGTTTTCTCCATCTTCTGTTAAAACGAGCAGCAGCTTTTCACCTGTTTCATTGACCAGGTCTGACTTCAGCCAGGTCTGTTCAACCAGGACAGCGGTATGAATGCCGCTGTCCTGATCCGTATACAGGGGGAGACTGCCGGTATCCATTTCATCCAGATTGACGTAGCTGCCGCCCATTTCTTTACAGTAATTGTAAAAACTTTCCGGAAGAATCACAGCATCCAGTTCCTTATATCTCCATTTCAGGAAAAATTTTTCATAGGAGCTTTCATTTTCTCCTGTCAGCTGCACATCTCCATAGGAAATATTAAAGTCAGAGTCAATCACGATTTCATCTGCATCCGACTCCGTTTCTTCCGCAAAGGCTTCTGCAATTTTTTCATCCCGGCTGTGGTTGATATCCTGATTGACCAGCACACAGGTAAATGCCGGTTTATCCATTCCAAATGCGAAATGTACAATCAGAAAAACCGTCAGGAAAATAAAAGCAAAAATACCCAGCAGATGATACCAGTAATATGTGATCACATAATCACATCTTTCCCTGAAATTCATCCCTTCCGTTTTTATATGAATATCATTTTTCACGTGAAGCAGGTATTCGCGAATCATTTCCATCAGTCCTTTCCGATTACCTTATTATCTCAAATTGCTTTTATCTCAGATTACCTTATTTTTCAGGAGTTCCAGATTTCTGTCAATCAGTTCACATCTCTGTTTTACGCAGTCCGATGAACGCAGAGGATCCTTCGGTGTATTGAAGAGATAATCCTCCAGTTTATCGATTGTTGTGGTTGCCACATGCATCCTTGTATCGCAGGAAGCATAATAAATGTAGACATCTCCGTTTTCCCGTGCAATGGCGCCGTTGGTAAATACCACGTTGGATACATCACCGACCCGCTCGCTTCCCAGAGGAACCAGGAAAACGCCTGAGGGCTCTGCAATCACTTTTGACGGATCATTCAGATCAGTTCCGAAAGCATACAATACATAACGCAATCCTGCTGCCGTATTCCGCACTCCGTGTGCGATGTGGATCCAGCATTTCTTTCCTTTAAAAGGAACCGCACCGGCACCGTTTTTAGCCTCTGTCAGTGTATGGTAAATACGTCTGCTGATAATTTTTTCTTCGTCAATTACCGCATGTTCAATATCGTCACACAGTCCGAATCCAATTCCGCCGCCGCTTCCGGTTTCAATGAATCCGTCCATGGGACGGGTATAGAATGCATATTTTCCATCCACGAATTCAGGATGAAGCACTACATTTCTCTGCTGAGGAGAACGCAGGGTTTTCAGATTGTCGAGACGTTCCCATGTCTTCAGATCTTTCGTTCTGACAATTCCGGCCTGTGCAACAGCTGCAGACAGATCCGGGTCATTCCGATCTTTACTTTCTGAACAGAAAACCCCGTAAATGTATCCGTCTTCATGCTTTGTCAGACGCATATCATATACATTGGTTTCCTCCGGGCAGGTATCCGGCAGAACCACGGGATAATCCCAGAAATGAAAACCATCAATGCCATTGTCACTTTCTGCCACTGCAAAAAAGGATTTCCGGTCATTGCCTTCCACGCGGACAACCAGATAATACTTTCCGTTCAGCTCGATTGCGCCGGAATTCATCACTGCATTGATACCAAGCCGTTCCATAAAATAAGGATTGGTTTCTTCATCCAGATCATATCTCCAGTGTACCGGTGCAAATTCCCGGGTCAGTACCGGATTTTCATACCGGTCATAAATCCCGTTGTAAAAATCCGATTTCCGGTTTTTCGTGGACACCAGTCTGTCCACTTTAGCCTGTTCTACATAATACTGTTTATGCAACATGATTTCTCCTTCTGATCATTCCGTCAGACAACGGTTTCTGTTATTCTGACAGACTGTCGGTTTTTTCCATTCTTCTTATCACTTCGATACACATGCGTCCGTTATGGTAGGGGCATTTCCAGGGTTCTACGATCGGTTTCTCCACCGGCTTGCCATTCTCATCCACAGACCAGAACCATTCGGAACCTTCTCTGGGATCGATCAGATACTTCTGAATATATTCCCAGATATCCACTGCCGCTTCCAGATATTCCTTTTTCCCGAGAGATTTCTCATATCCGTTCAGGAAGCCGACTACTGACTCTGCCTGTACCCACCAGACACGGGTCGTATCCACAATCCCGTTTTCCGCTTCATTCACAAGAGAGTGGTTGATGTAAGCGCGCTTATAGATATTTTCAGTGATTGTCTTTGTAATGGGACTCAGCTTCACCGTGTATACCGGATCATCCAGAACCTCCAGTCCACGGTCCACCAGCCAGGCCGTTTCTATATCATGACCGTAGGAATACAGATCGATCAGGGAATGCCAGGTTCTGTCAAAAAATACCTCCTGACGGCCGATTTCAGGGTTATATACCTTGTCTGCAATCAGATCCAGCATAAACCGCAGATTATCTGCCACCTTATCCCATTTCGTCACCCGGTAAAGCTCTGTATACGCCTCAAAAACATGAAGCAGCGTATTCATGGTTTTTTCCGCCATGACACCGTTTTCCGAAAGCTTGTCATTGTCTTCCGGCTCAAACCGGATATTGAACGCTTCCAGATAACCGTATTCATCCCTGCATTTCGCTTCAATCAGTTCATACAGTTCTTTTGCAAGCTCCAGTGCCTCTTTATCGCCTGATGCATCATAATACGATGACAGCGCATAGATGGCAAAGGCCTGATTATAGGTATGCTTCGTCGTGTCCTCCGGCTTTCCGTCATAAGTCAGTGACCAGAATACGCCGCCGTTTTCGCGGTCCACACAGTATTGTTTTAAAAACTTCCATGCATGTTCCGCATCCCGGAGGAGGTTTTCCTCCCCCAGGAGCAGATATGCATTGGAAAACAGCCAGAGGATCCGGCTGTTGAGAATACAGCCCTTCACCGCTTTTTGATCCAGCTTCAGGTCATACCCCAGATAGCCGTAATATCCTCCGTTTTCATAATCTTTCAGCTTCTCCCAGAAAGGAATCAGCTTCTGAGTAAAATGATTTCTGACTTCCTCTGCAAACATGTCATTATCCTGCCTTACTTTTTATCGTCTGCCAATCTCCGTATCGGCTGCCGTTACAACACTGTGTTCCTTAATGTAGGACACCACTTCATCCACCATTGTGAATGCAAGTCCCACATAGGAATCCGCAGCACCGTAATAAATTGCAATTTTACCTGATTCTGAGTCATGAATGGTAGCACAGGGGAAAGTCACATTGGGTACAAAGCCTCTTTCTTCATACCATTCTTCCGGAGTCAGAAGGAAATTTTCACAGCGGTATTTTACGATGGAAGGATTGTCAATATCGAGAATGGCACCACCGATGCTGTATACGTAACCATTGCAGGTACCTGTAACACCATGGTAGAACAGCAGCCAGCCTTCACTGGTTTCAATAGGTGCTGCGCCGCCGCCGATCTTAACGGATTCCCACCATTCACTGCCTTTGCCCATCACGTGGCGGTGTCTTCCCCAGAATTCCATATCCTTGCTTTCTGATACAAAAATATCACCGAAGGGAGTGTGTCCGCTGTCGCTGGGTCTGGAAAGCATTACAAAGTTTCCGTTGATTTTTCTCGGAAACAAAACTGCATTTCTGTTGAATGGAAGGAAAGGATTCTCCAGTCTGGTAAACGTTTTGAAATCCTTTGTCTTCGCCATACCGATTGCAGCACCGTAAAAATCCTGACACCAGATGATATAATAGGTATCCTCTACCTTTACAAGGCGGGGGTCATAAGCATAGACGGGCATAAAATCATTGCCGTCCTCATCCACAAACGGAATTTTATCCTTTTCAAAATCCCAGTGAATACCGTCCTGACTTCTTCCCAGATAAATAAAGGGAATACCATTAATCTGTTCCCCACGGAATACTCCGATAAAAGCATCTTCATAAGGAATTACCGCACTGTTGAAAATACGGGCAACACCTTCCACCGGATTTCTGCCGATGATGGGATTTTCCTGATATCTCCAAACCGGCATCCATTCCTTTGCATCCGCAGGACGATCCTGCCAGGGCACATTGGGAACCGCAGGTCCGATAATTTTTACATGATTCATTTCACACATATTGTTTGATCTCCAAATATTTACTTTTTATAGGATTTACCTGTATCAGCCTTTTACAGCGCCTGAAGCCATACCACTGTATACCTGTTTCTGGAAAATAAGGAACAGAACCAGGATCGGTATGATGGTAATGATAACGCCGGCACAGATGTAGTTGTACTGATTGCCGTAAGGGCCGGTAAATGTATACAGTGCTGTAGAAATTGTTCTCAGCTCTGATGTCTGCAGATAGAGGTTGGATGCGTAATATTCATTGTAAACACCTACACCCTTCAGTACCAGCGATGTTACGATAGCCGGTTTCAGCAGGGGGAACAGAATCTTGAAAAATACGCCGAAGTAGGTGCATCCGTCCATAATCGCGGATTCATCCAGAGAAACAGGCAGATTTTCAAAGAACTGCAGGAAGATGTAGATGGAAATAATATCCGTACCCA
>JBJELO010000227.1:0-1857 GCA_051879195.1 Lachnospiraceae bacterium | reverse complement strand
CCGGAATCCGCCAGGTCCGGTGCATATTGTCGGCATAAAAGATTTTTTTCTCATTTACAAAGATTTCCGCCAGGGTATCCAGGCCTTCACAGACCAGCTCCACCTGTTCTGCTTTCAGGAAATCCTCCTCCACATAAAAATCTCTCCGGAAAATGTAGTCATCCCGGAAGAATTCCCTGACCTGATATTCGTTCCTTCCGTCGAAAGGATCAGGAATTGCGTCTGCCTTCAGAAGAAAAGACAGAACCGAACCGGGAACCGGCCCTTCATACTGAGTTTCTTCGCCTCTTCGGTTCATGAACCAGAGGCCGTTAAGTGATAATTGTTTCATTGGTTGAATCCTTTACATATTAATAACTGTTCAGAGTCGGACATGGAAAAAACACCGTCGGGCAGAGAAGAAACACCGTCGGGCAAAGAAGAAACACCGTCAGGCAGAGAAAAAACACCGAGCTTTGGCGTCCGGCCCGGAACAGCTGCGTTCTTATTGTTCACAACGGATTACAAATAAAGCTGCCGCGATATTTTCACGGGTGGCTGCGGTCATCGTCTGTTTCCGGGAATCGTATGCGTATTTCATATGGTTTTCAGAAGGATACAGACAGGAAACCGATATTTCTTTTCCTTTTGTAGTAAATTTCCCGATCAAATCTGTCAGGGGGAATTCGACCTCCTGCGGTTCATCTTTCCGTTTCCATACAGCAAGATAAGCTTTATCTGTGCCGTAAAGCCCCATGCATACCCATGTGTCTTCATAAGAGGCAAGTCCCAGGGGCCAGAAGGGGCGCATATGGGGGATATCGCTGCGGATTGTTTTATAGATCCGGATCCCTTCTTTGACCAGATTTTTCCGTTCATCATCCAGCTGGGCCAGATGACCGCTCTGGTGGATGCGCAGCAGCATGGCGTTGACCATATTGAATACGGTTTCACGGCGCAGTTCTTCCGCATCGGCTGGCTGTTCATGATTCATGGGATAAGTCCAGACGGCCGCCTGCTCCGGGGTTACGCCGGTGGGAGCGTTTGCAGCGATGACCGCGTATTTCAGATAATCGTCCTGATCGCTGGTGGACTGGATGCTGCATCTGGAAAGCATGGCGTAATCCATGCGCAGTCCGCCGCTGGAGCAGTTTTCGATGATCAGGTCGGGATATTTTTCCCACAGATTGTCCAGCCAGGCAAGATAGCAGCGCTCGTGCTCCAGCATTCCTTCACCGCAGCTTTCGGTATACAGTTCCGTTCCGATGCCCGGCTCGATGTTGTAGTCTGTCTTGATATATCCCACACCATATTCTCGGATCAGACGGTCCACAACTTCAGTCATGTGGCGGCGGACCGCAGGATTCCTGTAATCCAGCTGAAAACGGCTCCGGTCATAGACCCGTCTGCCGTGACGGACGAAAAACCAGTCATCCGGTACTTTTGACGCCAGATCGCAGTGAATCCCCATCACTTCCGGCTCCAGCCACACGCCGGGGACCATACCGAAGCTTCTGATGTAGTCGGTCACTTTCCGAAGACCTTCAGGGAAACGCAGGGCGCTTTCCTTCCATTCACCCACGTTGTCCCACCAGTCGCCGTCAGCATACCAGCCCGCGTCGATGCAGTAGTATTCGCAGCCTGCGTCAGCGGCTGCCCGAATCAGCGGATACTCTTTTTCAGCCTCCGGTTTTCCCCATAGACAGTTCATGTAATCATTGAAAATGACGGGCAGCATTTCATTGTCCCTGTTTTTTCTGCGGATCCGGCGCCGGTATTCGGTCAGTGTCCCCATGACATCGTTCAAAACGTCAGTGGTATTGTTCGCTGTTCCGGAAGATACTCCCACGGCGGCTTTTACGGTTTCAAAGGACTCGC
>JBJELO010000226.1:0-1858 GCA_051879195.1 Lachnospiraceae bacterium | reverse complement strand
GGATGAATAAATTCTTCTTTTTCTTCTTTTTCCCTTTGCAAATCCCCCCATTTTCCTGTATGATAGAGATAGATTAACAGTAAGGAGGCATACAGTTATGTTGCAAATTAAAAATCCGGTTTTGCCGGGATTTAATGCAGATCCATCTATTATCCGTGTGGATGATACATATTACATTGCGAACTCTACGTTTGAGTGGTTTCCGGGAGTTCGTCTGCACGAGTCAAAAGATTTAGTACATTGGAATCTTCTTCCATCCGCATTGTCCACTACGACATTGCTTGATATGAAAGGAAATCCGTCATCGGGAGGTATCTGGGCGCCGGATCTTTCCTATGCAGATGGAAAATTCTGGCTGATTTATACGGATGTAAAAGTAACCGAAGGACCGTTCAAAGATATGATCAATTATCTGACGACGGCAGAAGATATCCGCGGACCATGGTCGGATCCGATCCGTATCAATGGTGTGGGATTTGACGCATCGTTGTTCCATGATGATGACGGACGCAAATACCTTGTTCAGCAGACATGGGATCATCGCGAATACCACCATGCTTTTGACGGTATTACAGTGACAGAATTTGACACAGAGACAATGAAATTAAAACCGGAGACAGCACGTACGATCTACGCCGGAACGGACGTTAAACTGGTTGAGGGACCACATTTGTATAAGATCAACGGATATTATTATCTGTTTGCTGCACAGGGTGGAACCGTTTGGACACATCAGGAAGTAGTAGCTCGTTCAAAGACGTTAGATGCGTTGAGTTTTGAGACAGAGCCTGGCGATCCGTTTATTACAAACTTTGATACGCCGGAACTTGAGATCCAGAAGCAGGGACATGGTGCTCTCGTAGAGACCCCCGGCGGTGAGTGGTATTATGCAAGTTTGTGTGGAAGACCGTGGCACCACGAAAATGAAAGTTCGATCGACCCACGCGGCTGGTGTCCGCTTGGCCGTGAGACGGCAATTCAGAAAGTATACTGGGATGAAGAAGGCTGGCCTCGTATCGAGGGCGGACATGGCGGAAAAGTGCTTGTGGATGCGCCGAAAGATGCAATCTTGACAGAAGCACCTGCAGATCATTCGATGCATGATGAATTTGACACACCAAAACTTCATGATGAGTGGAATACCCTCCGCGTACCATTTACCGAGGAAATGGGTACGACAGGGGATGGCAGGCTGACATTGGTCGGAAAAGGATCCCTCAGCAATAAGCATGAGCTTTCGTTGGTGGCAAAACGCTGGCAGGCATTTAACTTTGATGCCGAAGTGAAAGTAAAATTTGATCCGTTCAACTATCAGCAGATGGCTGGATTGACAAATTTTTACAATGATAAGCACTGGTCATTCGCTTTCGTTACGTGGAACGAGAAAAATGGCCGCGTGATCGAAGTGGCAGAGTGCAATCGTGGCGGATATCGTTCGTTCCTTCGCGACGATGCGATTCCGGTACCGGATGATGTTGAATTTGTATGGCTTCGCACAAAAGTAAGAAAGCAGTCTTACAGCTACGAGTATTCCTTTGACGGAAAGAACTATACAGAGATTCCGGGCACACTGGATGCCGCTGTATTGTCCGATGATTACGTACTCCAGTCATACGGTGGATTCTTCACCGGAGCATTTGTCGGCATGGCATGCGTGGACTACTCCGGATACGATCAGACAGCAGAATTCCGCAGTTTTGACTATAAAGAACTGGATTAATCAATAGCAAGAGCCTTTTTAAACCAGGCTCAATCAGATGGCTGGCGATGCCGCAGAGGATTCCGGGAAAAAGGACGAAAAGTCCGGGAACCAGGAAGACGATGAGGCAGGCGCCGGCCATTGTAAATAATAAGATGA
>JBJELO010000225.1:0-1862 GCA_051879195.1 Lachnospiraceae bacterium | reverse complement strand
GGTCAGGCAATCATCGTCCGCCGTGATACGAGAGAAAAGCTGGTGGTATCTCTGGACGAACTGGCCGATAAGATTGGTGAAACACTGGAAATCATGCAGAATGATATGCTGGAACGTGCGAAAGCGCATCTGGCTTCCCATATTTACGAGGCCAAAACATATGATGAATTCAAGGATATTGTGGAAAACAAACCCGGCTTTATCAAGATGATGTGGTGCGGAGATCAGGCATGTGAGATGAAGATCAAAGAAGATACCACAGCAACCTCCAGATGTATGCCTTTTGAGCAGGAACAGATTACAGATGTATGCCCTGTCTGCGGCAGGCCTGCAAAGAAGATGGTGTTCTGGGGTAAAGCATATTAAGATGTGGCTTATACCGGAAACCTGACTGAGAACACTGTCAACAGTTTGGCGGGAAGATATAGTAATAACACATAACAGGACAATCGAAAACCTGCCCCGGAGACAGGAGAAGGAAGAAAACTTCCTGCATCTGCTTCGGGGCAGCTTTGTTTTCATTTATTTCAGCATCAGCTGAGAAAAGTCGATATCCAGTCCCGGAATCACAAAAGATGAAATCGTATTCTGGAAGAAGTAAATGACAGGTGCATCACCGTATTCCATGTTATATACGAGAATAATTTCCTTCATCGGATCTACGATCCAGTATTCGCGGACACCGGCAGACTGATATAGAGCCAGTTTTCTGTAATAATCCATTGTTTTGCTGGAAGGAGAAACAATTTCGATGATCCAGTCAGGTGCGCCCTGACATCCTCTGTCATTCAGCTTATTGTGGTCGCATATTACAGAAATATCCGGCTCTACATAAGTAAAATTATCCTGATTCAGAAAGACTGCAAACGGAGCGGGATAAATTTTACAGGTTCCGTGGTGTTGTATGATGTAACTGCCAATCATCATGGAAAGATACTGGGAGATTTCCTGATGGATTCTGCCGGGAGGTGCCATCATGTACATCTTTCCATTGATCAGTTCACCGCGAACACCGTCGGGAAGATCATAAATATCATCAATTGTACAGCTTTGTTTTTCTGATAAGGGCATAGCGTTCATCCTTTCCGAAATCAATGAGACAGTGTAATTTTCTTATATATTCTATCATAAAATCAGCAGCGATACAATTTTACACACAGTATTTTCGGGAATGGTTCTGAACGGTAACCTTTATTGCATGATCCATATCTGTCTGCAGTGAAAACGGTTGCGCAAATGAGCGGTGTTGGGTATAATCGGAGACAGAAAAAAGAAGCAGAGGCAGTAAGGTGATAGATGCTATAGCCAGAAAGAGAGGTCGGTAAGATGGATGTCAGACAGCTGGAAAGCGGACAGACAGAGAAAAGATTGTCGGAAAACAGCCGGGCAAAAGATGTGTTGATAGAGATTCCAAAGCAGGTGGAGTTTATTATCAACCGCCTGCGCCAGCACGGATATGAGGCATATGCGGTGGGAGGCTGCGTCCGTGATGCGCTGCTGGGGAGAAAGCCCAACGACTGGGATATCACAACATCTGCCAGACCGGAGCAGGTGAAGGCTGTTTTCAAGCGGACAATCGATACAGGAATCCAGCATGGCACGGTGACGGTTATGGAAGACCGCATCGGTTTCGAGGTGACCACATATCGGATCGATGGCGAATATGAGGACGGCAGACACCCGAAAGAGGTGCAGTTTACCCCCGATCTGCGGGAAGATCTGCGCCGCCGCGATTTTACCATCAATGCCATGGCATACAGCCCTGAACTGGGAATTGTGGATCTGTTTGGCGGGCAGGAGGATCTGGAAAAAGGTATCGTCCGCTGTGTGGGAAGCGCAGAAGACCGTTTCAATGAGGATGC
>JBJELO010000224.1:0-33085 GCA_051879195.1 Lachnospiraceae bacterium | reverse complement strand
GCGATAGCTGCCTGTGCAGAAAGGAAAATACAATGGGGTTTTTAATGAAATGAACATTGTCCTCATCTGCGTTTCTATGTAATGAGGAAATCCTTTCGATTTCCTCAAGCCTGATAACCGCACGGCATTTTCTTCCTTCTGCCGTAAACGTGGCTTTTAAATCAACATTGTGGCTTAAATTAACATACCAGCAAAATTTAGTATCTGATACAGGCATTACCATATAAACAAACTGGTTAATAATATCCTCACTTATTTTATTTCCGGTGAAATCAATAAGTGTATTTAAAGTTTCAATAATGCGATCCAGATTCATTGCACCATCCAGAGTCTCTTCAACATCAGTTGTATTCAATGTTTCCTGCAGCTGCTTTAATTCATTATCAAGCGGTGTTTTCAGATTCTGATATTCCTCTTTTGAAATTTCTCCATCAGCTCTCATGGTTATCAGATTCGTTATTCGATTTTTCAATCTGGCAATTTTATTTTCAACAGCCGCCGTACTATTAGCGCTGTCACTTATTCTTTCCTCTTTGTAGTACTTCTTTACGAGATCAATCGCAATCAGTACGGAATCTTTTCTATCCGTCCACAGATGTTCCAGTAATGCTTTCGCCATAAAATCGAGTTTCCAGTCTGTTATCATTCGGATATCACAATAACCTTCCGTATCCAGGCCGAGTTCTTTCCTTTTTCTTTTTGTACCGTTATTAATCTGATTATAACATTGGTAGCCATAAGAAGTCTTTCCATCTGTTTTGGTATGCCATCTGTTTTTTCGGAACGATGATCCGCAGGAACAGCGCAGTTTATTGACCCATATATCAGATGAATCACGTTTACTGTGCTTAATCTTTGCTGCAGATACAAGCGACGGTTTTACTTTACTCTCCCTCATTTTCTGCGCTTCATCCCATATTTCCTGGGAAATAATTGCAGGAAAATCACCTTCCACATACTCATAAGTGGACATATCCAGATTGTTTATTCGTTTTTGCTCCAGAAAATTATTGCTTCTTGACTTATTATAGCTTTTTACTCCTGTATAGGTAGCATTCCTGATCACACGCATTACATTCGATACGCTCCACTTCACAAGACCGGAAGCAGTTTTCCGTTTCTGCTCTGTCAGCATTCTTGCAATTTTCATGGATCCATAACCATGTAAATACAAGTCAAATATTATCCTGACAGTTTCTGCCTGTTCTTCATTAATAACATATGTTTCGCCAACACGATCATAACCAAGTATATTTCCATTGCCGTAAAGAACACCTTTATCACGGCTGATTTTCTGTCCTGCCTTTACCCGCTCTGACGTTTTACGGCTTTCTTCCTGAGCCAGTGTTGCCATCAAAGATAACCGAAGTTCCCCATCTCCATCCATTGTCCAGATATTGTCATCAATGAAATAAACCTCAACGCCAATTCCTTTTAATTCTCTGGTGACAACAAGAGTATCTACCACATTCCGTGCAAAACGGCATACTTCTCTGGTAACAATCAGATCAAATTGTCCCTGTCTGGCATCCCCTAGCATTTTCAAAAATGCCGGACGTTTTTTTGCCTGCGTTCCTGTAATCCCTTCATCAATATAGCGTTCACATATTTCCCAGTTCGGATGGTAACGTGCCTGATCTTCGTACCACTGCATCTGGTTTTCCAAAGCAGATAACTGTGCCTCATGTTCCGTCGAAACACGCCCGTAAATCGCAACTTTCCGAGGTCTGTTCCTGTCAAACATGGCGTAATCTGTCAACTTAAATCTATAATTATACTGGTTTGAATCTACCGACATATTCATAATATCATACCTCCATTTTCTGCAAATTTCCTGTATTTATGATGCAGTTTTGGAAACATTCCTGCTGGCATGTTTCCTGATATTTACATACGTTGCCTGATTAATCATCCCATTTTTGAATAATATTTCTATCAGTTTCAGGGCGGCAGTATAACTATCAATTTTTACGTTTTCCATCTGCAAACCTCCTGACGAAATCAATCTAACATGCCGGTTATTAAGGTGCTTCAACACACACCGGTATTTCATATCCAAAATGATTTTCGAGTGCTCGATACACTCCCTGCAGCTGCTCTTCATTTATGCTACCAATATACTTTAAAATCCATTGCTTATCAATTGTGTCGATTGCTTCCGCCAATGCCATGGATGTCTTCTTCAGTCCCGGTACATTCTTCAGGATATAATGTGTCGGCATATTCAGTTTCTTCAGGTTGGATGTGAGCGGTACAACGGTTACAGTCGGTGAGTAAAAGTTCCCCGTATCATTCTGCACCACTACAACCGGGCGTCTGCCTCCCTGCTCCGATCCGGTCCGGTAACCCAGATCCGCATAATAAATATCTCCCCTGCGATAAACCCATTCCTTTCCCATCATGCTACATATCCCCTCCCTCTCCTCCGGTTCTGTCAGTTTCCTAACCTTCTCTGTATTTCAAAAGAAAATCCGCCATCTCTCTTATTGCCTCCCGGCTTTCTTCCATCTGCGGTTCAAAGACACTGAATGCATGTGTCAGTTTTTTGTTTGCGGGATAATCCTTCAGCTGATACGGTACTTTCTGTTTCTTCAATGTTTTGGCAAAATCAGTCGTATACCGTCGCAGGTGATCATTGCGGCTTGTGATCAGATAACTGGGTGGAAGATTTTTTACGATCTCCGGGTGTTCCGGATTAATATAAGGAAAAAATAGATGTTCTTTATAATCCCTGCCATAGAGAAGTTTCGGCAGAAACAGACCGATGGAATCCATTTTTCTGGTATAAAACATGCCGCTGATCAGGCCAAGTGCCTTGATGGGAAGGCCTCCTGTTTTCACTCCGGCTGCTTCGGCCAATACAGAACTTCTCTGCATGGCTGCTGTGTAAATAGCAAGATAAGCACCGGCACTGTCCCCGACCATATACAGATGATTGCTGTCCCCGCCATAAAGCGGAATCAGATTCGATACCACACCCAGCGCCGCGTTCACATCAGCAAACTGCTGATAGACCTGTACTTCCGGTACAAGCTGATATTCAATGGCAAACACCAGGAATCCCAGCTGGCAGAGTTCCGCACAGAAGAACCGGTTAAATTCTTTATTTCCCATGACCAGACCGCCTCCATGTACATTGATCACCACCGGCAGTATCTTTCTGTTTCCTGCAGGCCGGTAAATGTCCATCGGCAGAGCCGGAGGATTTGTTTTCAGATAACCGACATTCTGAAAAACAGTTACTTTTTCAGGGAATCGCAGTCTTTCATCCCGTTCTTTTCCGGTCATTTCCAATTCCATCCTGCTTTTCTGAATGGAGTCATGTATCATTTTTTTCATTGCAATCTCCTTCCAAACAAAAGAAAGCCATCCTGTTTCCGCAGAAACTTCTCCTGTTTTCAGAGCAGTTTCCGCTATGTACTGCTGCTGCCGGCCCGTTACGATCTTGCATCCACGAACCGACAGCAGCCCCCATATATTGCGTGATTCCCATATTTATCCTCGATCCCCCTGGGAAAACGGATTTTCATCCGCTGGGAATTCATCAGGCGGCAGTCAGCTTACTGCTCCATGGGAATCCAACCCCTCCGAGGATCTCTCCGAGCCGCCTTGTGGACGGAAGTATCATTATCCCTTCTGTGTTTCCTTGCCTTACCGGGAGCTGCCCGATATTTACACGCCGGTATTGCTCGCTCATGCCCAGGTCCTGTTAAAATCGCTTCCGCGTATAAAAATAATTCCCTGACCTCTGCATATCATGGCGTACCGCTGATGTGGCTGGCGCTTTCGACGACGCCCACAGAAGGAACGTACCTGATGAACTGGCTATTCAGTTTTCAAGGTGCTTCCGGGGAAGTAGTTTCCCCTTCTACTGTATAGGCACTGAGAAAGCCCATTTTTAAACCCTCATCCAAAACTTTTTCAAATATTTTTTTCATCCTCCTGATCTTTTTGTGCACTGCCTGCGGGGTAATCCCCTGAAGCAAAGCAATCTCTGCCGCGCTGTACCCTTCAATTGCCCAACGGGTAAGCAGTTCCAGATCTGTTTTACTCAAATGAAGAACCAGATCCAGCAGGGATGGAAGTTCCAGACTGTCAATCCAGCCATATCGCCGCTCTGTATCATACTCCTGTGCCGGAACACTCAACCGATCAGAGTAACGATACAACAGCATCGATCCGATTCCTTCATCCGTTTTTCCATCCATGGATACAGACATGCCGCACTGGTTATGTCTTCTGTAAACCCGTTCCCGTTTAAACTCATTCCAGTCATACTCGTACATCAGCTGAATACTATCTGCACTCATACCAGCCTCTGCATACTCCACACGAAGCCTGTTCCACCTTTTCTCAAACTTCATTTTTTCGACTGCATAATTGAATCCCACCCAATACCTCCGAAATTTCTGAAAAATCAAAACGTTTCAAAAATTCCGGAGTTCAGGGATATCTGGCGTAATACCAGAGCCATCCGCGCATCTGCCTTCCCCCTTGAAGACGCAATCAAAAAAAGGACCAGAAGTATGATTCTTCTGATCCCAGTCCTTTCCTGCGCCAAATGTCCGGCAGATGCAGCACAGTACAGGCGGTATGCAATCAGGAAGCGGAATATAATCCCGGCAACCATTGATTTCCATACAAAAAAATCCCGCATCCAAATAAATGGACACGGGACAGCCTGCATTTTACTGATTCATTATTCAATTTTCGTATGCTGCAATCTCCCAGCGTATTCAGTATACCTTCCTGCAGGTCGGACTTTCAGTAGGAAAATCATCGGACTTTTGTCGGATTTTAGTCGGACTTTTATCCAGCATGGAAGTGCACGGGGCATAGTACTTTTTTAAGTTCTCCACAAGCTGTCCGCTCAGAACATAACCCAGCAGCAGAATTGCTTCTTTCTTCCGGTCATAAAACCGGCTTCTCTCCAGATCAAGTGCCATCAGTATGTTCTTTTCCCCATAACATGTATTACTCAGATAGCACATGGTCAGAATATCAGCATACAATGTTCCATGCCTGGGGAAATTTTTCAACTGCCTGACGGCAAACACCACAGTACCCGCAAGAAAACCGGTTTGATATAAACTGTTAATACTGGACTCATAGTAAGCCCTGTCCGCTTCCGAAGCAAAAATTTCCAGAGGGATCAATGCATCTTCCAGTTTTGAACCACAGTATTCTTCCAGTTCATTCTTCAACACAACTGCCCGGTCAGCGGCAGACCAGCAGGCACCACGGTATTTTTCCAGTATCAGCTTCGTTACCTGATAAACAGAATCCACATCCAGATCATATATCCGGTAATAATTCAGAATCTGATTCATGGCTTTTGAATTTTTCCTTCCCATATTTCTCCTCCGATTTCAGGTATTGTATCATACTAATTCAAACTGTAAATTCCCAGTATGGAAATACAATAAAAAGATGTATCTATTCAGAAACAACTCTAAATCAATAGAAATTTTGTCATTGATATGTAGTACAAATAAATCAGCACAAACTATATGCTGTTCTGAACAGTATAAACTGGCATTAAATTTTCTAATAGGAATACATTAACAGACACAATCAGACACAGGCAATTTACCTGGTTATCGGCAGTGAAATATATAAATAATAAAAGATATCGTTAGACTATTTGTATAGTTTTTATTATACTATACTCAGACTATTTATGCAAGAGTTTTCGGAATATATCAGGAAAAATGTGCAAAACTGATTGCATAAGATGTCTCAGAATTTCTTGTGCAACATACAGAAACAAATATCTCTGTTGCAGAAAATATGATTGCTCTATCAATCCCACAATTGCAACTTATATTTGCAAAATCTATCTCCGTCTGACCGCAGAGGCAACTTCCATAGATGTGATATCTTTGCTAAAAAACTGATTTTTATCCACAATAATCTCCTACTTCAATGATTAGAAACACATTCTCCGGTAAAACTAAAACCTCTTTTTCTTATATCTACAAAGATTCCTGCAATTAAACCAACATTTCTGAAACCGGTTTAACTGCAGAATCACTAAATCATTACTGTTACTTTCGTTCCGGATAGTGTCATCTTCGTTTTTCTATTAACTGTTGAATTTCCTGCCGCTCCGGCATGACTCTTAAAGCACCTTTCCGTGTTGTAATCAGAGATGCAGCGGCATTGGCAAATGTCAGCATTTCGTGCAGATTTTCTTCTGTCAATCCGTCAAGTCCATACTCGCAGATATAATGAAGCACACATCCGCAGAATGTATCGCCTGCGCCTGTAGTTTCGATTGTATTTTCATGCAGAAACGGATTTACTTCAACCATCATTCCTTCATAATATGCTCTGCTTCCCCGTTTTCCCATGGACACCAGAATCAGCGGAATATGATATCGCTCATTGATCCACTTCACGCCTTCCGTATAATCGGATTTCCCGGTCAGCCACTGAATCTCATTATCTGAAATTTTCAAAATATGGCAGTATTCCAGACCGTATAAAACCTGTTCCTTTGCTTCACTCATGTATTCCCACAGAGGGGGACGCAGGTTCGGATCAAAGGATATTAGCGCTCCTGCTTTCTTTGCTGCAACGACAGCTTTTTTAGTAGCTGCACGTACTCCTTCATGTGTCATGGACAAGGTGCCGAAATGAAAAATCCGGGAATTTTTTATCAGGCTTTCGGGTATTTCTGCTTCTGTCAACATCATATCGGCACCTGGATTGCGGTAAAAAGAAAAATCTCTGTCACCATCCGGATAAGTATGAACCAGTGCAAGTGTAGTGTGGACCTGTTCATCCATATACAGATATTCAGAGTCAATACCAACTTCTGTAATTGCATTTTTTAACTGTCTACCGAAAAAATCATTCCCAACTTTTCCGATAAATGCGGTTTTGTGTCCCAGTTTTGTCAGCATTGCCAGTACATTGCAGGGGGCACCGCCTGGATTTGCCTCACATAAAGGATTTCCCTGATTGCTTGTTCCATTTTCCGTAAAATCAATCAGCAGTTCTCCCAATGCGATCACGTCATACTTCTTCATATCTTTTACAACCTCCTGTTATAATACTTTGTTATTCACGGATTGGCCTGACTCCAGAGTAGTACCTCCATAAGCGTAAGAGACCGGCAAACAGACTAACGGAGGTTTGCATTGAGTATTTTCCTGAAACAGCAGTTCCACGCACATCTCAGCCAGTTTCGGAATCGGCTGAACAATGGTGGAACAAATATATTCCGAATCTCCGAAATAACGGATACCGTCGAAACCGATGATCTGGACATCCTCCGGAACACGAACATGTAGCCTGGTCAGTATATTCATTACATAATGTGCTACATAATCCGTTACGCAGAACAGACCATCAAATTCCAGTTTTCCGTCGATCATATATTCTTCAAAAAAGGAATAAAAATGTTCCATCGGCTCACTATCATCAAGAATCTTCATGGTATATTTCAGATTTCGTTTCAGGCATCCCTTCTCAAAACCTGCCTTTCGCTTGTTTGGTTCGTTACTCAGAGAGGAACCAATCCGCAGAAAAGCCACATTATGGCACCCCAGGTCAGCAAGCTTTTCTGCAGCCATCTGTCCTCCGGCAAAGTTGTCACTGGATACGCAGGGAATCGAAGAGTTTATAATGCGGTCAATCGATACAAAAGGCAAATCTTCATTTATAAGCAGGTTATCGCTGTAAGTAAGTCCGATAATTCCATCCACCTTGTTCTGCCTGACCATGGTAATATACTCTTGTTCCATCTCCGGATTCTCATCAGTCGTACATAGAAGCATGCGATATTTTCGCTTCTGAAGTTCAATATTTATATAGTTTGCCAACTCTGCCAGAAAGGGATTAACTGTATTTGGTATCAATAAAGCTACTGTATAAGTTTTGTCAGATTTCATCCCCTGTGCATAGCTGTTAACCTGGTAACCCAGTTTATTTACAGCATCTTCTACACGCTGCTTGTATATTTCTCCTACAGGAAGCCCATTCACAACCTTGGATACGGTTCCCAAAGCGACTCCGGCTTCGCGCGCCACATCCTTCATGGTAGGTGCGGTACTCTTTTTCTTCATAACGAAAATTCCTCCGAATTGTTTTTAAATCCCTGTATTTGACAATACATTACCAAAGAATTCAGAAAAGGACAGCATTTTTCTGCTGCCCCTTTCCTTTTTAAAGATCAGACGATATAACATTACCAATTACATGTCATCCAATTAAATCATACTTTACAACATTCATCTTTACGCTGCCGTCTGCAAAGAAAGAGATACCGTCTGCAGCCAGATTCGTATAAATTGTCGTTGTAACCGTCTGTTCGCCATCATTTACAAACAGCTCAGCACTGAAGCGATCCAGGATCAGACGCAGTTTAAGCTTTCCGTTTTCAGAACAAACCTGACTTCTTCTGTTGTGAAGTGTTGCTCTTCTGGAGCCGGAGAACTTTCGATCCACCTTCAGAACAGATTCATGGGGACGGAAGCTGACAGTTGTATAAATGCCGGAATCCTGTGCAAAATAAACAGCAAACTTCTTATAGATATTCTGTTCATCTCCGGGAGAAAGCTCGATTTCCATATCGATTTGTCTTCCCTCAATGCCTTCCAGCTTGAGTGTATCCTCAAATATAACATCTCTATACTCTACTTTATTACTGCGCAGCGTTTCCAGTTCCCGAACCGGCTTTTGAATCAGTCTGCCGTTTTTCAAAGACAATTCTCTGGGCAAAGTCATCTGGCCAAACCAGCGTGTTTCCTTCGGATGAAGACGGCTGGTATCCCAGTTCTGCATCCATGCAATCATTACTGTCCTGCCATCCGGTGTTTTCATCGTCTGAGGGGCATAAAAATCAATTCCGTAATCTACAGCCTGATTTGCCTCATCCTTAAAAGTACCTGTTTCTTCATCTAATTCCCCGATCAGGCACAAGGTTCCATTGCCGTTGTCATATTCAAAGCCTTCCGGAAGCATATCCATGGGACTGCAGAGAATTACATCCTTTCCATCCAGTTTGAACAGATCCGGGCATTCCCACATAACGCCATAGCGGTTATTATTCGCTTTCAGTACACTTTTAAACTTCCAGTCAAATCCTGTCCGGCTGGTATAAAGCAATATCTGTCCGCTTCCGTCAGCAGCACGATTGGCAATTGCACAACTGTACGTTCCATCCCCATTCTGCCACATCTTCGGGTCACGAAAATCCGCTTCACTGCATCCTGCAGGTATGTCTTTTTCATCCAGGATCGGATTATGCTCATATTTTTCATAATCCAATCCATTACCTACAGCAAGGCACTGAGTCTGCTTATCGACAGGTTCTGCATCAGCCCGCGGTACTCTCTGTACACCTGTGTACATCAGCAGCTGTCTTCCATCCGGAAGCATTACTGCACTTCCAGAAAAACAGCCATCCCTGTCATATGTCTGGTCCGGAGCCAGTACAGCCGGAAGATACTCCCAATGCAGCAGATCTTCACTTACAGCATGTCCCCAGTGCATCGGTCCCCAGTAAGGATCATACGGATGATACTGGTGAAACAGATGATATTTTCCCTGATAGTATGAGAATCCGTTGGGATCATTCAGCCAGCCAACGCGGGCTGAATAATGAAACCCGGGCCGTTCCTCTTCACTTATTCTCTTCTCATAAGTTTCTTCATATTTCCGCGCTTCACGTAATGTCTGACTTGTCATGTTGTTTTAAATACTCCTTATTTCAATGTTTTATTCTGTAATATTTTCAAAATAAGCATCCAGATATTTCTGGAAAATTGAAAGATATTTTTCCATTCCGTAAGCGTCCAGATCTTTCAGATACTGATCCCAGTCTGCATCAGTGAAACCGTTCATAATCCAGTCGGATTTCTTGGCATTGATAGTCTTCTGAATATCTGCCTGCAGATTGGAAAGTTCCTCTGTATCTTCACGGCTCATAAATACATTGGGATATACATATTTTGTATTCATATCAGGTGTATAGTAATCTTTAATCCAGTCCAGACGGTACTGTGCATCATCAGGGCAGGTTACATATACGCCGTAATATTCATCCAGAATCGCCAGAGGTCCGCCAACAGATTCTGCTTCTCTTACTTCTACAGGAGATGCATCACCCAGAGGAGCATGTTTCAGCATATCTTCGCCATTTTCATTTTTGCCCAGTTCAAAGATATCGAAATCGTCATCTTCGCCGTAGGTACCCCAGTTGTTCTGAGGAGACTGGAAAGGATCATACATCTGATCCAGCCATGCGCATACAAGTGCAGGGTTTTTCGCAACAGCTGTTACTACACAGCGTCCGCGGTCAAAACCACTGGTAAAAGATCCGTTCTGAGGAGTAATGTTTCTGGTATCTGCTGTCAGAGCCGGAAGGGGAACGAAATCTTCCAGATTATCGATATTTGCAACATCCCAGCTGAAGCATACACCGTAACGATGAGATTTACCCTTGGAAACATAGGTGGACCATTCCTGTGTAAAAGCTTCGGGATCGATCAGGTTTTCTTCATACAGGGAGTGCAGCCATTCGATACCTTCCTTGTAGCCTTCCTGAGTTGCACTGCAGATAACTTTCTTGTCGTCAGTAACTGCAATATGTCTGCCCTTATCTGCATCGCCGTAGCCTTCGCCGAATCCATTGATCAGGATACTGGGATCCTGGTCACCGTCATTTACGATACAGGACATGGGAATAATACTGCCGTCAATGTTAAATTCAGCCTGAAGTTTGGAAGCGTTATCGCGGAAAGCGATCAAAACCTTTTCAAATTCTTCTACTGTTGTGGGCATATCCAGTTTCAGAAAATCCAGCCATTTCTTATTAATAAAGCTCATATTGCCGATTGTCTGAATAGCAGTCTTTTCAGAGCCCAGCTGTTCAATCCAAGGTAAAGCCCAAATATGGCCTTCTGAATCTGTACACATAGCTTTGTATTCCGGATATTTTTCAAATACAGCACTGAGGTTGGGCATATAAGCATCAATATACTCTTCCAAAGGAATGATAACACCCTGATCTGCATATTTCAGAAGGTCACTGTCACCGAAACCTGCACTGAAGATAAAATCAGACAGTGTATCTACATCAGCCATTGCCAGAGAAATCTTGTCGCCCCACTGATCAGACTGAATTGCATTCCATTCAATCTTCACATTGGTCTTTTCCTGCAGACGTTTGAAAATGGTACGATTGTTGGGGTTTGATTCCGTGCTGGGCGGATAGCTAATCATACCAGTCAGCGTGGTTTCTTCTTTTAAAGGAAATGCCAGTTCCGCTTTATCAACTTCCTGAAATTCTCCGTTATTCAGTTCTGTTTTGCCTCCGCCGCAGGCTGTCAGTGAAAATACCATACCAGCTGCCAGAACAGCCGACGCAACACGCTTAAATATTCTGCTTTTTTTCATGCTAAACTCCTTTTCTTTTTGCTCTTTCATTTCTTAAATCATCGTAACACTTAAATCATCCTGTCCCTTCAGAAAACGCTTATCCCTTGATGGAACCTGCCATAATACCTGCATCAAAGTACTTCTGGAAGAAAGGATACATCACGATCAGAGGTAAACTGGAAACAATGATAGTTGCATATTTCAACAATTCTGCAAGCTGTGCACGCTGAGCAGTACTCTGCATGTCAGAAATCATACCGGATTCCGGCTGGTTCTGAATCAGGATGGAACGAAGCACCAGCTGCAGAGGCTGCTTGGCTGCATCATTCAAATAGATCATCGCATCAAAGTAGCTGTTCCACATACCTACAAACTGCCACAGTGCAAGTACTGCGATAACCGGTGTGCAGACCGGAAGAAGGATCTTAAAGTAATAAACCATCTCGTTGGCACCGTCCACTTCAGCTGCTTCTCTCAGTTCGGAAGGAATTCCCTGATAATAGGTTCTTGCAATAATCATATTCCACACACTGAACGCACCGGGGAGGATGATCGCCCACATGCTGTTTTTCAGACCCAGATTACTGATCAATAAGTATGTAGGGATCAGACCGCCTCCGAAGAACATGGTAATCACAAAGATTACATTGAAAAATCCTCTTCCCTTAAAATCAGCCCTTGACATGGGGTATGCGGCCAGCAGGGTAACAAACACCGACACAAATGTAAAGACCAGTGAATAAATAACCGCATTCTTAAAGCCGATCCAGATGGATGCATTGGACATTACGCGTTCATATGCAGTCAGCGTCCATTTACTGAAATCAAATGTAAGACCTTTGTTCTGCAAAACAACCGGATCCATAAAGGATGCTACAACGATATAAATCATGGGGATAATGATTGCAACGACAAACAGACCAAGCAAAACATATCCGGTAATCAGCAATGCCTTATCCTGTAAAGAATATCTGGCAAATCTGCTTTTCTTTTTCATATTCTGCCTCCTTACAATCCTTTGCCCTCATTCATCCGGGCTACTATTTTGTTCACTGCTACCAGAAGAATGACATTGATTACGGTATTAAACAGACCCACCGCCGTTGAAAAACTGTAATCGCCGTCCAGCAGACCTTTTTTGTACACATAGGTTGCAATAATTTCCGATGTACCCAGGTTCAGGTCTGTCTGCAGAGCGTAGGCCTTTTCAAAACCGATACTCATGATGTTTCCGGCCTGAAGAATAAACTGGATAATAACCATATCCTTGATGGCCGGCCATTCCACTGTCTTAATCTGCTGGAAAATGTTCGCTCCGTCGATAATTGCTGCTTCCCGCAGATCCTGGCTGGCATTGGAGAGGGATGCCGTGTACATGATGGATGCCCATCCTGCCCCCTGCCAGATACCGCTGGCGATATAGATGGTTCTGAATGCTTCCGGCATGGTCATGAAGTTGATGCTTGAACCAAACAGTAGGTTGACAGGACCGGTAACGGACAGGAAAATTCGTACCATACCACACAATACAATGACGGACACGAAGTTCGGCATGTACAGCACCAGCTGAATTTTCTTTTTGATTCCCTTACTCTCGATCCGATTCAGCAGGAAGGCCAGTAATATGGGGATGGGGAAGCCCCACAGCATTCCATAGATACTCAGCTTCAGAGTATTCGCCAGATACGTCATAAAATCAGGCGATGACAGGAACCGGGTAAAATACTTCAAGCCAACCCATCTGCTTCCAAGAATTCCGCGTATGGGATTGTAATCCTGAAATGCAATCAGGATACCGCCCATGGGAATGTACTTGAAAATAAGGGTCAGGGCCAGAGCCGGCAACAGGAAAATCACATACAGCTGCCAGTGAGTAACCACATAATTCAGCGTACCTTTTAATCCTGTTGATTTCTTCAGCGTTTTAGCCGAAGGTGATGTAGAAGATTTTTTCATGTTCTCCTCCTTTCATTTTTTCGCCTGATATTTTACAAATGCACCTATATTGAGTTAATGTAAAATTTCAACCAGGCTTTTACGTGCTTCAAATATACCAAATGCGTCGTTATTTGTCAATATATTTTTTATATTTGCACTCTTTATTTTACAAAATCAAATACAAATAGTGTGCATTTCAACAAAAACTATAGTTCACTCAGGTTTCTTAATAGGAATCTTCACCATTTTTTACATTTTTGCATTTGACACACTATGTTTTGTGTTTTATAATATATGTAATATATTTTTGCGTTCATAACATATTTTGTAATATTAATGTAATTCCTATCCACTTCTGTTTTCGGGCAAACGTAAAACCCGCATTCATTCGGATTGTTTAATTTATTTTACAAAGTTACAGATGTTTTCTGAACCAATTCAATATAAAGGAGCACTCAACATAAAACTATTAAGGAGATCAATATGTCCGACAGAGTAACTATACAGGATATCGCAGATGCCTTAGGCGTTTCAAGAAATACGGTATCCAAAGCAATCAATAATACCGGTATTCTTGCAGAATCCACAAGAGTTAAAGTTTTACAGAAAGCAAAAGAAATGGGATACAAACAGTTTTCCTATGTTTCAATTAAGGACGCTGTATCCCAGCCTCCCAGCCCCAATCGGGAAATTGCCCTGTTAACTACAAGCATGCTGGGAAATTCCCATTTTTCCTCTCCCATGCTGGATAATTTTCAGAAAGAGATTTCACAGATGGGATATACACTGACCATACATTTGATTCGTCAGGATGAACTTGACCAGATGAAGCTTCCATTTACATTTCATGCAGATCGGGTAGATGGAATTATATGTCTGGAAGTTTTCCATCCTGAATACAGCACTCTGATCTGTGATCTGGGGATCCCTGTGCTGTTTGTGGACAGTCCTGTAAACACGGGGAATTTTACATTAAAAGCAGACTGCCTGTATATGGATAACTATACTAATGTCCATGCACTGGTTCAGGAAATGGCATCGCGCGGATATAAGGACATCGGGTTTATCGGAGAATATATGCATTGTCAGTCTTTCTTTGAACGCTATATGGCCTATCGACAGGCCATGTACATTCTGGGCCTTCCATGTAAGGACGAGTACTGCCTGATTGAAAACAAGAAAAGCGTCATCAATCCCGGCTCCATGGATTATCAGGAGTATCTCCAAAGCCATTTTCAAAACCTGAAAAAACTGCCGGATGTATTCTTATGTGCCAACGATTTTGTAGCCATCGATACCCTGCAGGTTTTCAAACGAATGGGGATTTCTGTTCCCGATGATGTCCTTCTCTGCGGATTTGATAATTCCCCGGAATCGAAAGTCATTACCCCATCCCTGACAACCGTCCACATCCACAGCAGGATTATGGGATTTTCCGCTGTGCAGCTTCTGGTTTCCCGGATTAAGGAGCCTTCGCTGAATTACCGCACCATGCACACGGAAACGTCCCTGATTTACAGGGAATCTACAAAAGATTAAATAAACCCAAAAACAGGAATTATCAAAAACAATACTTAGAAAGAAAGGAAGAATTCATTTGAATCAGTTATTAAACCCGGAAAATCCGGTTCTGGAATTCATCACAAAAATTGTATATTGTGTTTATCTCAACATTCTGTGGCTGGTATGTTCCCTTCCCATTGTTACAATCGGAGCTTCCACTACAGCACTTTTCTACGTAACCTTAAAAATGGCCAAAAATGAAGAAGGGAACATTACAAAAGCATTTTTTCATTCTTTCAAAGATAATTTTAAACAGGGAACCGTAATCTGGATGATTCTCCTCGTTCTTGGAATGATTCTGGGAATCGATGGATATGTTCTGTATCATATACGGTTTGAGAATGCCTTCTGGACAATCTGTTCGGCGGTTTTTATCGTAGCACTGGTTGCATATGCAATTGTAGTGATGTATATTTTCCCACTCTTGTCCAGATTTGATAATACCGTTACCGCCATGTTTAAAAATTCCATCATGCTCGGCATGCGTTTCCTGTTCTGTACCGTACTAATGGCTGTGATTTATTTTGTCATGGCATTTGTAATCATTAATATCTTTACGCCAGCCGTTATTTTCGGAGAAGGACTCTGTGCTTTCCTGTGCTCTTATCTGCTCTCCAATATCCTGCTGATGTGCCAAGAAAAAGCCGAGAGTACACCTGAAGCATCAGAAGATGCAGAAGAGGAGTTGTCATGAAGCGAACTATGAAACGGTCGCAGGATCAGAAAACCTTTAAAGCACTTCATGGACGGCAGAAGCTGCAGTATATCTGGGATTACTACAAGCTTCCCTTGGCAGTGATCTGTATCCTTCTGTATGTCATCGGTTATATTCTTTACGGGCATTTTACCCATAAAGAAACGCTGCTTTGTACGGCATTGGTAAACGTATCTGCCGGTGAGACGCTTACAGAGCAGCTGAATGCCGGCTTCCTTGATTTCGTAAAAGCGGACAGGCAAAAAGAACAGCTGGAATTGTATACTGGACTTTACCTGACTGATGATGAGAACAGCCCATACCATGAATATACTTATGCCTCCCGCATGAAGATCCTAGCATCCATCAACAGTAAAGAACTGGATGTTGTCCTTATGGACAAAGAGGCCTTTGATTCTTTTTCTCAAAATGGATATCTGTGCAATCTGGAAGAATTACTTGCTGCTGAAGATACTTCTCTGTACAACCAGCTAAAACCTTATCTGATAACAAATACGATCATTCTGGAAGACAATTCAGTTGATACAGTGCTGGATCCCTCAGTCGCTTACGAGGCCGTTACAGAAGAATATCCTGTCGGTCTGGATTTATCCCGAATTGGCAAAGTAGGCACAGCAGGATATAATGATTCGATATATATGGGTATCATTTCCAATTCGCAGAGGAAAAATGCCTCAGTCGATTACATTCGGTATCTGACCGAATAAACTACCATCATCACCAGATTTCTAATTTTCAATAAGGTCTAGTGAGAGCGACCAGAATACCTGTATAATCTGAAAAAGCTCATAACCACCCGCAAAATCAGTACAAATGTCTGATTATATTAAACATGATAGAATGAAAAAGCGATGGAAAATAATATGATGAATGCATATGAAAAATTTCATTCGGTACAATCGCTGCAAGCAGGGCAAACCGGTACAGGTTCGCATCATTTCGAGATTTCTGCTCCCGTCAGAAATCTCGAAATCTTCTTGTTGTGGCACATCCCCAATCCCCTGAAGAACAGCATCTGAAGATGCTGGCTGCGCGTTCCAGTCGAACGCTTTTTTATCTTCTTTTTCCCATATTCCGAACCGGAACGATTCTTTCCTTATCCATATTTTTACAATTGCATCTCCCGGCACTTTTGCTTTTTCTGTATTTCTGTAGATTCTTTTTCCAGCATCAGTTCCACATTTTTTCTGGCAATCTGCCATTCCCTCATCTCTTTTTTGATATTCCGATATTCGGAATACGCCTGTTTCTTCTCCGCCAGCACCCGGGTATATTCATCACTTAGTTCTTTGATTCTGGGGATTTGATCCAGTTGAAGCTGCTCAAATGCTTCTTTCGCGGCTTTATGGAGGGTGATTTCTTCCCGATGTGCTTCCAGAAACTTTTTGCTGTACCCTGCTTTCCGGTAAGCCACATAAACGTCCCGCGTTTTAGAATAGTTGATGATATGCTTTTTCAGAGTGGTAATCTCTGCCAGCCGTTTCTCTGACTGTTTGATGCTGACAGACAGTTCCTCAAATTGCACCGCTGCCTGGTCTGTTTTTCTGACCAGTTCTTCATAATCATGAATTCCCTGTTCCTGCAGGAAACACAGCACCTGCGCCATCTGTTTCAGATTGAAAACTTTCGCCCAGCGTTCATAGCCTGTACCTTTTTCGGCATTTAATTTTTCCTGAATATCGATCAGCAGGTCGAATGGTTTGTCCGCACCTCTCGGTCCGCTTCTGCTTTTCGGATGATGGGCTTTCTTACCCTCCAGTACCGCCCGCAGGTCTTCCTCCGTATAGCCCTCTCCCAGAGAACGAAAACGAATAAACCGATTCTGCCCTTTACCGCGAACAGCCGTATATTTGCCCCGTTTCCATTCATACCCGGCTTCTTCCAGCAGAGCAAGAAGTGCTTCAAAATTTTCCGGCTTCTTTTCTAGAGCCGCATCGATCGCCGCACAGATCGTTTCCCGATGCGTTTTCTTTTTCGGATAAACGGTCCGTTTGCTCCGCTCCGAATAAGGTCTTGGCGTAATAATCGACAGGCCATGTTCCAGGCAGATCCGGTCACTGACCCGCTGGAGTGCCAGACCGGAAAGGCGAAAATCCCGGAATTTCCGGCTGCAGTCCAGTGACGTGGAATTAAAAACGATGTGATTATGGATATGGGCACGGTCCACATGCGTGGCGACAAGAAACGCATGGCGGCCTTTGGTAAACTGCAGCGCCAGTTCGTATCCGATCTGATTCGCTTCTTCCGGCGTCACCTCACCAGGCTTGAATGACTGGCGGATCTGATACGCGATCACATCCCGTTCCTGACTGCGCCCGGTGATCTGCTGATACTGGCGTTTGGATAAAAGAAATTCCTCATCTGCCGTCATGGGATCACATTCATAGGCTCTGACCCATTTTCCCCCCTCTGTTTTCTCCGGATTCTGGGAATAATCTGTCCGCTCCGCCAGACACTGTGCCAGCGTTTTTCCCTTATTCAGGTGCAGGGAAATCAACCGGGTTGCCGCCATTTTCCATTCCTCCCGCTGCTTTAAAATCACTTCTGATCGGATTTCCGGTATCTGACAATGTCATGAAAAAAGGACCGCAGGTTTCCTGCAGCCCTTTCCTTCCCACATCTTACCGCAGCATCCGTTCCCGGTCTGCTGCTCCCATCAGATAAGAACATTTTGACACCACACTGATTTTGCTGAAATACACCATCATCATTTTCTCATACCGCTTCCAGTTCTCACTGCCAACGCCTCCGATGCATTTCGCAAATTCTTCTTCCATTTCATGCTGTACATCCGACAGCTGTTCGTAGGCTTCATTTCCCTCAACAGCGGTTCCAATGGGATCTTCATACAGGTCATAATACTGCTCCATAAATTCTCTGTCCATGACGGCCTCCTCATTCATTTTTTATCAGGAATGCAGGAAACCGGTCAGCCTGCCCCGCAGGACATCTGCAGTCCCAATCAGCCAGGCCGCTGCAAACACAAGAAGCAAACCGGCCGCTTCGATTCCGCATAACAGAAGGACATCGTTCCAGTCCTTTTGAACTGCACTGGAAATCCCGCAGCCAAATACAAACAGCATCAGCGGTCCCCATACATACGAAGACAGTTCCAAGGCGATGTTCCCCAGCAGGGAAACCAGCAGAAGGACCAGAATCACCGGCAATGCCAGAAGTTTCAACGGAAGTTTGAACAGCCACATAAGCACACCCGCCTTTCCATATTTTACCTGATGCCTTCATTGTAACGGTTCTGATTTTCATCTGCAAGGATGTGGAGCAGTTTCTGATCTGATTTTCGGTTGTGTTTCCAGATTTTTAAAAAAATGCTTTTGATCCGGTCAGATTGCGGACAGCTTCACCAGGATGTTTCTGGCACACTTCCAGATGGCATCCAGCCGTTCTCTCAGGTCCTGGATATCGGCCTCATAAATCCTTCCCGTTTCATTTGCATTTCTGGCATACTGGTTCAGGTTATTGCTGCAGCGCCGGAGCAGGACGATCATTTCTTTGATTTCCTGCAGATCCAGCCGGACACAGTACCCATCCAGGGCCATTTTCCGCAGGTACGCTGCCCGGTTTTGGATCCCCATTTCGTTCATTTTCTCCCGGATTCGCTCCACTTCCCCGGCAGTGGCCAGAAAATGAATCTGCTGGTCTTTCTTTTCCATCAAAGCACCTCCTCACGGGTTTCCCGCTGTTTCCCGGACGGATGCGGAACCGTTTTTACGTTCAGGCCGGTCAGTACCGAAGGCCGGTCTTCTCTGTTTTCCCGATGTTCCGTCTCTTCCCTTCCTTCCTCCATATTAAGCAGGGCATCCAGTTCCGCCAGCCGGGCACTTTTTTCCCGCAGCAGAGATTCCTGTGGAAACGGTTTCCCCAGTTCTGCCCTGGCTGCTTCCTGCTGGTTCTGCAGGTCTGCCAGCCGGGCTCCCGCCTGTTCCAGACGCACCGGGATTCCTGCCAGGGCATGATCCAGCCGGAGAAGATTCCCCCGCGGATCCGAACCCAGTGTCACCGGATGGCGTATCTTCCCTTTCAAAACCATCTGGTATTCCCGGCTGAAGCTGTCAAACGACAGCTCCATCTGAAAGCCCCTGTAGCTGCCAAAGGGCACCGCTTCCGTTCCTTTCAATTCCCTGCAGGCTGCAAGAATGGCGGCACCGGCCATTTCTTTTTCCGAAAGCAGCTGTCCCTGCACTTCCATACCCGCAAAGCCCTCCTTCGGCAGCGGATGGGCAGAAGCGGTTTTCAGATCTGCCTCCAGACCATGAATCACGCCCTGCAGGTTTTCCATTTCCGCCGGAAACCAGCGGAGGAGCCGGTCTTCCAGCCGGTACTGCTGACTCTGGTGATCTGCTTTTAATAGCCGCAGCCTTGCCACCTCCACATCCAGGTCCATCTTCTCCCGGATCAGGGGATTCCCTGCACATAACGCCTTGATCTCCGCATAGGACAGGGCCTGTTCATCCACATCCTCACAGGAACGCACCGGGGATTTGCTCGTCATGATCTGACTGATGAATTTCTGTTTATTTTCCAGCGTCTGGTACAGATAGGCATCAAAAGTGCCTTCGGTCACATACTGGAAGATCTGAATTTTGGCATTGCGGTTTCCCTGCCGGATTCCCCGCCCGTTTCTCTGGGTCATATCCGAGGGACGCCAGCCCACATCCAGATGATGGATGGCAATGAGCCGGTCCTGCACATTGGTGCCTGCCCCCATTTTCTGGGTGCTGCCCAGCAGGACACGGACCTGCCCGGCCCGGACTCTGCCAAACAGTTCTTTTTTCTGAACCTCCGTTTTCGCGTCATGGATAAATGCGATCTCTTCCGCCGGTACCCCTTTTGCCAGGAGCTTCCCTTTGATGTCCCCATAAACATTGAAGGTGCCGTCCCCTTTGGGCGTGGATAAATCGCAGAACAGCAGCTGGGTGTGCTTTTCTTCCTTTCCTGCCTCCCAGATCTGAAACACCCGGTTCACACAGGCATTCAGCTTGCTGCCTGGGTCATCGGGCAGGAGCGGATTCATGAGCCGCTGGTCCAGACCCAGCTTGCGCCCGTCCGATGTGATCTTCAGCATGTTGTCTTCCGACGGATCCACCATCCCACTGTGGACGGCCGCTGCTCGTTCTGACAATTCAGCCACCATGGCTTTTTGATGGGCAGACGGCGGGACCACGATGGTCTGAAAATCCGCTTTGGGAACCGGCAGGTTCAGCTGGTCGCTGGTTTTGATATCCGCTGCTTCCCGGAACAGGTTCATCAGCTCCGGCAGGTTGAAAAATTTCGCAAACCGGGTCCGTGCCCGGTAGCCGGTCCCTTCCGGTGCCAGTTCCATGGCCGTGGTGGTTTCCCCAAAGGTGGAAGCCCAGCAGTCAAAATGGGTCATTCCCAGCCGCTGCAGGGTATCGTACTGGAGATACCGCATCATGGTATACAGTTCGGTCATGGAATTGCTCACCGGAGTCCCCGTGGCAAACACAATCCCCCGCCCGCCGGTCAGCTCATCCAGATAGCGGCATTTCAGGAACATGTCGGCGGATTTCTGGGCTTCGAATGTGGAAAGTCCTGCCACGTTCCGCATCTTCGTATACAGAAACAGGTTCTTATAGGCATGGGCCTCATCCACAAACAGCCGGTCCACCCCCAGCTGTTCAAACGTGATCACATCATCCTTCCGCTCCCTGCTGATCACTTTATCCAGCCGGACCTGCAGGGATTTCCGGGTCTTTTCCATCTGCTTGATGGTAAACCGTTCCCCCCGGCCCCGCTTCATTTCTTCCAGTGCCGTTTCGATCTCCCCGATCTGCTGGCGCAGCAGCCGTTCCTGGCGTTCCGGGGAAATGGGGATCTTTTCAAACTGGCTGTGCCCGATGATGACCGCATCGTAATCCCCGGCGGCAATGCGGGCGCAGAACTTTTTCCGGTTCGCCGTCTCAAAATCCTTCCGCCCGGCAACCAGAAGCTTCGCACTGGGATAAAGCCGGAGGAATTCATTGGCCCACTGCAGGGTCAGATGGTTCGGCACCACAAACAGGCTTTTCTGACAGAGCCCCAGCCGTTTCAGCTCCATGGCAGCCGCCGCCATTTCAAAGGTCTTTCCTGCCCCGACCTCATGCGCCAGCAGGGTATTCCCGCCATACAGGATATGGGCAATGGCATTCTGCTGATGGGGACGGAGCCGGATCTCCGGATTCATCCCCGCAAACCGGATATGGCTCCCATCGTACTCCCGGGGACGGACCGCATTGAACTGCTCATTATACCGGGTGACCAGCGCATTCCGCCTCACCGCATCCTTCCAGATCCAGTCCCGGAACGCATCCTGAACGGCCTGCTGCTTCTGCTGGGCCAGCGTGGTTTCGGTCCGGTTCAGCACTCTCCCCTGTTTTCCATCCGCATCCTCCACGGTATCATACACCCGGACATCCTTCAGGTTCAGGGAATCCTCCAGAATCCGGTAGGCATTGGCCCGGCTGGTGCCATAGGTGACATACGCCATCACATCATTTTTTGACGGAGCGGCTTTCCCGGTCACCTGCCATTCCGCCGTGATGGAGGAATAATTCACTTTCAGCACCCGGCGCAGGTAAAACGGGGGCTGAAAAGTTTCTTCCATAAACTGCTGAATATATGCCCGGTCAATCCAGGCCGCACCCAGACGGACTTCGATTTCGGAAGCATCCAGGTATTTCGGCTGTGCCTGTTCCAGAGCTTCCACGTTGATCATAAACCGGAGATCCGACGCCGCTGCCAGCCGCGCTGTGCGCAGTTTTTCCCGTACATTTCCGGAAAGATACGCATCCGCCGTCTGCCATCCGGATTCCCACGGCCCTTCTCCCAGGGGATCTTTGAAAATCACCCCGCGCAGCCCTTCGATCATCCCGTCATACCCGCACGGGGTTCCCAGAAGCTGTGCCATAAACGGCAGGTCCACCTTCCCCCGTTCCCCAATAGAAACCGCCAGGGCTTCCCCGGGCGTATCCACCCGGGTCACTTTCCGATCCGGGCGGATGGTCCGTTTCGTAAACAGATCTGCCAGACTTTCCAGGTTCCCGTTCTCATCCAGGTTCTCCAGCGAACAGAGCAGATAGTAGGACGAATCCTCGGCAAATGCCTGGGAATTGGCCCGGGAATTAATCAGGCCATAGGAACTGCGGAATGCCTCATAAGCCCGGGACAGTTCCCGCTGTTTTGCCGCAATCGCTTCCTCCGGTGCATCTTCCAGCTGGCTGTCGATCAGTTCCCGGACAATCCCGCGCAGCTGCACCATGCCCCGAACCCTTCCTTTGGCCGTTTCGTTCAGATCCACACGGTGCATCCTGGAATGTTCCCGGAAATAAACCTCCCCTTCCCACACCGTATAGGAAAAATTTTTCACGCCGGGGACCGCCGGAAGAATCTGCTGTCCGGGCTCCCGGTCCGGTTCTGTGGCATCTTCACCGGCTTCCCGCAGGGCAGCTGCCTGATATTTCCCCTCCAGCTGACGGACTGCCGTTTCCAGCTGGTCTGCCAGCACAGCGCCTTCCAGCGGCAGGACGGTGACTTCCTGTTTTCCATACGGGGTGCTCTCCGCGTGCAGCGTTCCCAGAACCATGTCCGGATGCTCCACAAAATAGGAATTGACGGCAAATCCTTCCGGCGTCTGCCCCAGATGCACCCAGTCCGGCTCCTTTTCCATGGGATACTCCCGTTTCTGCAGAAACAGGAGATCGGACACCACATTGGTACCGGCATTGGCCCGGAATGCATCCCTGGGAAGCCGAATGGCCCCCAGCAGTTTTGCCCGCTGTGCCAGATACCGGCGTACCTCCGGGGATTTCTGATCCATGGTATAGCGGCTGGTCACAAAAGCCACCAGCCCTCCCGGGCGCACCTGGTCCAGTGCCTTGGCAAGGAAATAATTGTGAATGGAAAAGTTCAGCTTGTCATAAGACCGGTCGCTGACTTTATAGTTCCCGAAGGGGACATTCCCCACCGACAGATCGTAAAAATCCCTCCGGTCCGTCGTTTCAAAACCGGCGATGGTAATCTCCGCCTCCGGGTACAGCTTCCGTGCAATCCGTCCGGAAAGGGAATCCAGTTCCACCCCGTACAGGCGGCTTCCCTGCATGGACTCCGGCAGCATCCCGAAAAAATGGCCGATCCCGCAAGCCGGTTCCAGAATGTTGCCGGACACAAATCCCATCCGTGCTGCCGCTTCATAGATTGCACGGATCACCACCGGGCTGGTATAATGGGCATTTAAGGTGGAAGCCCTGGCACTCTCATACTCGGTTTCCGAAAGAAGCTCCTTCAGTTCCCGGTATTCAGCCGCCCAGGACGGCTGCTCCGGGTCAAATGCCTCCGGCAGGCCGCCCCAGCCCACATACCCGGACAGGACCTGCTGTTCCTCCGGTGTGGCATTCCGGTTTTCCGATTCCAGCGCAAACAACATGCGGACGGCCTCCAGATTCCGTTCAAATTTCTGCTTCGGACCGCCTTCTCCCAGGTGGTCATCCGTAATCCGGAAGTTTCGGGCAGGAATCGGGGAAGAATCGGGAATGGCACGCCGGAGTTCTTCCCATTCCCCGTCAGAAACCGGAATCTCCAGTTCCTGCGCAGGTTCACCGGTTCCCAGAATCAGGGTATCCCCCCGACGGGTCATCGTTCCCGGAGCATATTTGAGAGGTTGGTCTGCTGTTTTTCCAATTGGGCTCGATTCCTCGGTGTCCAGCAGGATCTGATCCGATTTAGTCTTCAAAAGAGAAGATTCCAAAGTAGAAAATGCATGGGCCGGAGCCGGAAGCAGCACCCCGCCGTTTCCGGCATACGCCTGCTCCAGTTTCCGCAGTTTCTCCCTGTCTGCCGCATCCAGATACCGGTCCTGCCGTTCCAGTGTTTCCAGCACCTGTTCCACCTGATTCCAGGTCAGCTGCTTTTCCTGCGGGTCTCCCGATCTCCGGATCTGCATCCCCTTTGCACGGTAGTCCACAAACCCGGAACTGCCATCCCAAAACCGGTGGCTGCGTCCCCCGGTCCCATACTCCTGCCTCAGATACTCTGCACGTTTTCCGGCATCCGGCTCCTGCTGATATAAAAGATGGATCCGGAGTTTTCCATCCGCATACCCGGAGCCCTGCCGCAGGATCTGCTCGACTTCTTTCTGAGAAACAAAAAAAGCGGAGGGCATTTCGCTCTCCGCCATCCGGTCAATCTGCCGGATCTGTTCAGCTTCGGAAGGAAAGAAGCTTAACTGTAGATCAGTTCCTCCAGAATGATTTCTTCTGCCTGCGCTCTCAGGCTGTTCATATGCTGGACCCATGCCAGCTGACCGCTCTTTTTGTCCGGTGCCGGATTTTTCTCCAGCAGTTCCCGCATCAGCCGGGCCATTCTCGCGTTTGCGGTCTCCTCGATCTCCCGCAGGTGCGGGTACAGCTTTTCGGTCAGCACCAGTTCGTTGTACTGTATGGGATGGTTCTCCCGAAGGAAACTCCGGCGCATCCTTCCGTACCTGCCCAGAGGCTTCTGTACGTTCACTTCCAGTTTCAGATCCGGGATCAGGTAATCCCCGTTCCTGGTGTAAGTCCATTCGTTCTTCATGGCTGATTCTCCTTTCTTCTTCTCTGCTGCGTTCATAGCTTCGAACCGCAGCCTCGATTTCCCGGAACACCCGGGAAGACAGCGTGCTGACCGCCGTCCCCAGCACATTGGCAGCCGGTCCGGTATTAAAATCCAGAATATCCCGGAATTCTTCCGGTTCCAGATAAGCATCCGGATGATCGGTACACCGGGTACAGAGGGCATAGGTGATGCTGGCTGCCGCCGCGTTCCGGAATGTGACCCCGATGTTAAATTCATCATACCCCTCCAGAAAGCTTCCTTCAACGATGTCGAGGATCTCTTTTCGGTACGTTTCCCAGTAATCTTCTGCCAGCACCCAGGCGGTTTCCGACAGCTGGACCTCCAGCCCGTCCCGCCCGGAAATGCCAAAGACCCGTTCCAGGGCTTCCTGAATCGGCCTCCGGTGTGCCTCCTGAAATTCCCAGAGGCGGACCGGACGGGAATTCTTCCGTTCCCCGGTGTCAGATACATCAAAGACATAGCGGAGTTTCGGCACATCCCCTTCCGTATCCACCAGAGCGATTCCCTTTGCGCCCCGTTTCACATAACGGCGCATGGTCCGGTTCCACAGGTCGTACTCTGCACAGGCGGTGGCATCCGGGCGCTGGGCGAAAATCATCAGCTGGTCCGGGTAGGAATATTTATATAGCCGGGACGCGGTGGTCAGGAAGGCCGTCCACTGTTCCCGGCTGCTGGTGATCCGTCTGGCGGTTTCTTCCGCCATTTTGGAATAAACTGCAAACTTGGATGCCATATCTGCCTCCCTTTTTCCTGTTATTCCAGAGTCCGCTCTGCCGGATTCCAATCCGGTCTTCTCTCCGGATCCGTCCCCGTCCGGACTTTCCCGGACTGTTCTTTCAGCTGTTCCAGCACGGAAGTTTTCTCCTGTTCCAACCATTCCGACCGGTATGCCGGCTCCGGCAGATTATTTACCATGCCGTCCAGCTGGTTGTCATTCTGCTCCAGGCTGTCCTCCAGACTCCGCAGGGGATTCCGGGCGGAAAGAAAACCCGGCAGTTCCACAAACCCGATGGAATCCACATAGTAGGAAGAAACCCGGTTTTCCACCTTCAGCGCAACGATATCGCTGACCGACAGGCTGTGCCCGGTAAAATCAGAAGGATGGTGCAGATTAAACGTGACATACAGAGACTCCAGCGTATCCTCGAGACTGGAAACCACCGGCAGCGGTGCGGTATAAACGACCTCATAGTGGTCGATCTCCGATTCCTTCCCCTGTCTCCGGAGCCATTCATAGGAAGCAAACTGCTCATCCCTGGTTTCTTCCGTATGCCGCAGCTGCAAAATCGCATAACAGTCTGTACGGCTGTCCAGAAACACCTCCAGTGTATCCGCAGAAGCATCTTTTCCATGGACTTCATCCCAGCGTTTGATTTTTTCCTGTGCCATAACACTCCTCCATTCGATTCCCAACGGTTACTCCTCTTTTTCTCTCCGGCCTGTCAGAAACGGCAGCCCGTTCTCCCGGGCCGCCTGCTTCTGCTGCTGTTTCCGCTCATCGCTGTATGGCGGGCGGATCCCGATGCATTTTTTCGGGACCTGATACGTGACCGCCCGGGAGGGACCGCGCCGGACCAGCACAAACTGTCCCGGATACTGTTCCGAAAGGGCTTTCAGTTTGTGGATCAGACGCTGGTCATGGGTATAGACCCGGGCCGTATCCTGTTCGTTATCCCATAAGAAAATGGTCTCCTGTTCTGCAAGAGACAGCCCCCGGCGGCTCACCGTCCCGCCTCCATCCTTCTGCTGCCGGTATATTTACCGGCTTTCCCTTTCTCTGCTGCCCGTTTGCCGCAGATCCTGCCTCTATTCATGCGTTCGTTCCCCCTTTCTCAAACTCCAGCTGAAACTGTACCCTGCCATCGGTTTCCGTATGAAGAAGCACCACGGCATCAAAGGTTTTCCCCGTTTTCGCAGACCGGCAGCCTTTCAGCCGGATCTTCCCTTCTTTTAACAAAGTTTCTGCCATGGAAGCAGACAGCGTCTTCCCCAGACTGGCAAAAAATCGGTTCTCCTTCCAGAGCACAAACCGGCAGTCCCGGTCCGAACAGAAATAACTTTTCCTGCCATCCAGCACTTCCTTTCCGCAGCGTGGACACCGGCCGGCTGCTTTTCGGTCAGACGAAAGCTGCATCCGGGCATCCGGCACGCCTTTCTCTGCTTTCACCAGCGTGGTGACCATGTCCCTGATTTCCTTTAAAAAGGTCTCCCCTTCATACGTGCCCTGTTCCACGCGCAGCAGCTTTTCTTCCCACTGTGCGGTCATGGCAGCGGACCGGATCTGCTCCGGGACCACCCGGATCAATGCGTTTCCCTTTTCTGTCGGAATCAGCACCGTCCGTTTTTTCTCTTTCCGGCGCTCCAGAAACCCGATCCGGATCAGTTTTTCCAGAATTCCCGCCCGGGTTGCTGGGGTTCCCAGCCCTTTCCGCTCCACCTTTTCCGCCGGTTCCCCTGCCCCGGCAGACTCCATGGCAGCCAGAAGCGTATCTTCCGTAAAATGCTTCGGCGGACGGGTCTTTCCCTCCTGCACGGCAGCCTGCTGAACCGGAAGAACCGCTCCCTGAGAAAGCAGTGGCAGGGGACCTTCTTTTTCCCCGGCGGCTTCCCTCTCCCAGGCAGAATCCGGGTTCTGTTCCATCTGCCGCCATCCTTCCTGCAGAACGGTTTTTCCTTTTGCGGTAAAAACATGCCCGCCGCAGGAAACCTCCAGAACGGTTTCCAGATACCGGCAGGGTTCTCCCACCGCACGGAGCAGCCGGCCGGCAACCAGCGCAAGCAACGCTTTCTCCCCGGCAGGCAGCGTGGCTAAATCCACTTCCGGCAGCCGGCCGGTGGGGAGGATTGCAGGATGGTCCTGCACCTTACCGCTGTTGACCACCTGCCCGGAACGCATCCCGAAAGGAATGGAAGCCTCAAACGCCTCCATCCATCCAAATGCCTCTGCCGCCTGCCGGGTCAGAACCGGGAGTTTTTTCTCCATATCCTCCGTCAGGTAACGGCTGTCCGTACGCGGGTACGTGAGCAACCTTTTTTCATACAGACTCTGGGCATAATCCAGGGTCTGCCGGGCCGTAAATCCCAGCCTCCGGTTGGCATCCCGCTGAAGACTGGTCAGGTCATAAAGGGCCGGGGGATGTTCCGTTTTTTCTTTCTGTTCCACCCGGATGACCTCCGCCTCCTGCCCTTCACAATCCGCTTTCCATACCTTTGCCTGCTCTTTCTGCGCCATCCGCTCGCTTTCTGCGGAAAAACTGACGGCAGCATCTTCCGGATGGCACAGTGTCAGACGGACTTTAAAAAACGGCTCCGGCTGAAATGCGTCAATGGCTGCTTCCCGGTCCACAACCAGCGCAAGCGTCGGCGTCATGACCCGTCCCACGTTTAAAGTCTGCCGGTAACGGACGGAAAAAAGCCGGGTGGCGTTGATCCCGACCATCCAGTCGGCACGCTCCCGGCACAGGGCTGCTTCATATAACAAGTCATAATGGCTTCCCGGTTTCAGATGGGAAAATCCCTCCCGAATGGCATCTTCTTCCATGGAGGAAATCCACAGCCGTTCAAACGGTTTCCGGCAATGACACTGATGATAAACGAGCCGGAAGATCAGCTCCCCTTCCCGCCCGGCATCGGTCGCACAGATCAGGCTCTCCACATCGCCCCGATCCATCAGCTGCTTCACCACCAGAAACTGTTTTCGGGTCCGTTCCGATACCTGATACTGCCACTGTCCGGGCAGAATCGGCAGATCTTCATACGACCATTTCCGGTACTGCTCCCCATAAGCTTCCGGACCAGCCAGCTCCACCAGATGGCCGACACACCAGCTGACCAGATAGCCATTCCCTTCCAGATAGCCATTTTTCCGCATTCCTGCCCCAAGCACTCCGGCAATCCCCTGGGCAACAGAAGTTTTTTCCGCCAGAACCAGTTTCAATCGCATCCACTCCTTTCCGAAAAAGAAAAACAGCCCTATACGGATGTACAAGGCTGTGATGTACGGACAGGGTGACCCCTACCGCGGTCATCTGATTGTTTTTGATCAGGAAAGTTCTTCCCAGGGCGCAAATCCCATTTCTTCCCAGGTCACACCATACGGTGCCCCTCCGGAAGTATACCCGGCAATGAAAAAGAACCGATCATCCTGCTCCACCGACGGTATTTTTTCGGTTTTTTGCTTTCTCTTTTTTGATTTCTTCCGGCTCTTTACAGCCAGAGATTTTTTATCCTCTGAAACCGTCGTTTTCTTCTCCAGCAGATGCTCCGGAAGCCCTTTTTCCTCCAGACGCTTTTCATAATGGAGCCGCTTTTTCCGGTACTGCTGATATACTTCTTCATAAGGAATCCAAAATCCAAGGCCGGATATGCGGGCATAAACCCGCTGAACCACCACTTCACACTCCTGCTCCGAAACAGGTATCCGCTGGTTTTCTTCCAGAAAGCGGCTGATCTCCTGGTACATGAAATCAGAAATCTTCGCTTTCTGCTTTTGTTTCAGTTCCTTATATTTTTTATTGGAATTCAGAATTCTCTGCCGGTTCATAAACTACCCCTTCCTGCCTGTAATCAGGTCATAGCTCTCTGCAATCATACGCCTGATCTCCGAATCCGGTATGCTTCCATCCAGAATGATTGAATTCCAGTGCTCTCTCGTTTTATTCTGTCTACGCTTGGCAACTATTGTTACCAACAGCCTCCTAAGACTCGCTATTATCTCGTTGTCTAGATCTCGGATAAATCAGCTTCCTACCGATTAGGTTACAAAACCTTAGCTGGACACACAACTGGAATTTGTATAACCCACATTTCATAAACTTTCTTAGATATAAAAATGTCTAAAAAACAGGCCGCAAAATTGGATCGGGCACAATGATTGTACTATTAGTGTCCTCCTGATCAGAGAAATTATTATAGATATCCGTTGTTACAATTTGCTTGCTTTTAGCCGAAAGCAAAGTAGGATGTGCCAGTCTTTTTAAATCATCATCAACAAGTTCAAGAACTGGAACATCTCTTTTTTGTTCTAAATATTTAGCAACCCGTAACTCTTCAATTCCAGCGAGAAATCTTTCATGTGGTATTTTAGCATCATTCTTTATAAAAAAGTATACAATTCTCCATGCTGAATAGAAATAATTCATAAAATTGTTTTCGTATAACAGTGGGCAAATTATCATACCGTTTTTAACTTGGCATGGTTTCTCTTGCTCCCATCTTGATGGTACAATACCAATTGCAAGACCTTTTGCGTACCTTAGTGCTAAAGGATTAATTTTAACAGAAGCTGCAGCCCACATATCTGTATCAGTATTACCAACAAACAAGTCAGCTTTCCAAATACCATTTATGCGCACAGGCAAATTATTCCGTGTGTTATAGAACCGAAAAGATTTTTGTATTCTTTCTAAATACTTTTTGATTTTAATTCTTTCACCATAGGGTTCACTTAGTAGTATTGAGTTTTCTGTTAATGTGTTTAATAGCTCATTATTTATTTGTAATAATTTTGATTTTTCAAACCCTAAAAGTATAGATGTGGTGTTTTTCCCTTCTATTCCGCACATGGACAATGCACTTTGAATTCGTTCAATTACTAAAGGATTATTATTCCGTATAGCAGAATGAACTGCATATTCAAAACATATGCCACAGTCACCATCACCTTCTCTATAGTTTCTTGCTAATTCTCGAAGTAATATTTTATCTATACCATGACAAGATTCAACTACTTCGCTTTTTAATCCAACGAGAAGTCCAAAAAGAATGGGGGCAACCATTGCATAAAGAATTTTCTCTTTATGTTTATGACTATTCTCAGAATTTGGGAAAAGGTTATCTTGCTGAATGACATCCACTATACGCATTTTTATCTACCTCACTTTTACACATCTTTTTTGAAAATCCATATCTTCAACTTCATTATCTATCCTTTACTTATAACCGCCATAATAAAATCCTCACAAATACTTATTTTTCAATGACAGACCATTTTCTTACTTAATCTAGAAATTCCGATTGTCTATTTCTTCTTTTTCCATTTTGGCACTGGTAATTCCTCATACATAGCATTAAACAGACCTGCCAAAAACTCTTTATTATCAACTTCATCTACCAACAACATTTCTTTTGCTCCCTCATAAGGCAATTCATATGAAGCTGTCGGCATATAACTAATCGCTGATTTTATTGCTTTTACAAGTAATCTATCATCATAGATACCACCTACAATCTTGCCATGATAATAGAGAATAAATTCTCCCATCATAGCTCGGTATGTAATTTCTTCTAATTCGGATAATTGCCCTAAAATGAATTGCAAATATTCTTTGCTTGACGCCATAATTCCACCTCAAATCCCGATTTTATTGCATTTCCATTCCTATCATTTATTTGAATTCAGTATAGCACAGAAAATTTATTCCTTCCATATCTATCCATTTCAGCCAATTCATAAAATCAGATCTCTGTCTAAATCTGTTTCAAATAGAATTTCTAATCCCACATTATGTAAAAGGCAGCCCCAAAGCTGCCCCAGCATTACCTGTCACTCCCTACATCTGCTCACAATCCATATCATCCTCTTCGTCCATTTCCTCCGGCAGTTCATAATCTGTTTCGTCATACTTCAGAGCATTCGCATACTCCTCATCCGGGTCCTGCACATTTTTCCGTTTCTGCTGCCTGCCTTTCCACTTCATCACCCCTGCTGTTCCGCCACCGGCCATTAATACCAGAAGTACAATCCAGGCTCCCATATTGCCGGATAATTCCTTTTTCTTTACGGATTCTTTTTCCGCCTTCGTCTCTTCCACAATGGAAGCGGTTTCCGGTTCCGGATCAGACGTGGAAGTGATGTCCTCCTGCTCCTGTGCTGAAAGACTGCTGGTATACTGCTCTGCTTCTTCTTCATCCATCAGTGCCAGCAAATCTGCTTCATCTACCTGATTGAGAAAGTAAACGGTATTCTTTCCATCTGCATCCCGGTCAATAATCAGATAAAAATAATTGCCTGCTTTCGTTGCCAGTGTGATAAACTGCTTTCCTTCCCCGGTAATCGGACCGATATCATCTTCCAGGGACAGATTTCCTTCTGGAGTCAAAGCGCCATTTTTCTTCGCAGGCGTGCTGTTTCCGGTTTCTTCTTTCTGTAATTCCCCCGTCTTGTCACGGCTTTCCTTCTGGGATTCTTTCGTTTTTTCGGTCTCTTCCTGTCCGGTTTCTGTCTGGTAGGAACTGGTCGGAATCGGAGTTTCTTCTCCAGTCATTCCGGCAGCCAGACTGGTCATTCCCCAGAGGGAACTTCCTACGATTCCTGCCATCAGACAGGCAAGCCATTTCTGATATCCCTTCTTTTTCTGATTATTCTTCATATTCTCTTTCCTCCATTTCCTGCTGTTTTTCTGCCACACCCGGCATAGAAGCTGTCGCCTGCCGGATCAGCTGCGCAAGCTGTTCCGGGGTCAGATTGGCCGCATGAACCATTTCATGGATCTGCGTGTTTTCCTCCTCCCGGTAACTCCGCTCCAATTCTTTGACCCGCCGGTCCCATTCTGCCCGTTTCGCCCGGGCTTTTTCCAGTTCCGCACCGATTTTTTCCAGTCTGCTCATTTTTCCTGCCATCATTTCCCCCTTTCCTGCAAGGAAGCCGTATGATCCCGTTTTCGGAATCCAGACAGATTGCGGTAACTTTTCCAAATCCCAAACATCTGCCTGGATTCCGCTGCTTTCTTTTTTCTGCTTTTCCTGTCTGATTACATTATAGTTTTATAAAAATAGCCCATTTTGTGACAACATAGTTGTATAATTCTTAAGGAAAGTATCAGATTCAGAGCCTCAAAAAAGAGCAGTTCCGAA
>JBJELO010000223.1:0-1888 GCA_051879195.1 Lachnospiraceae bacterium | reverse complement strand
TGCCGGTCTGGAAGTCAGCTTTTTCTGCGCGAAACTGTATTACTTTTTTCTGATTATTCCCGTGGCTCTGGTTTTCGGCATCGGAGCAGGGGCGATATGGCACAGCGATACTGCGATATTGGGAAGTATTTTGATTTCTTCCGTAATCTATTTTGTAAGCATGAATACTTACTTAAATGGGAGAAAAAGAAAACTGCTTCGGCAATTGAGAAATGAATCAGGTTAAAAAGGATTCATACCGGTTTTCAGCATGAATCCTCTGAGCAGATGCGATTGCAGATGTGCAGTATCACAAAAATGCATTACTTTTTCTTTTTATAAAATACAATTCCATAGATCGCTGCCAGCAGCATTACCGCAAACAGCATCCAGAAAATCAGAGTGGGTGTTCCTTTGGATGCAAAGGTATCATAATATCCTTTCAGGTAGATTACAACGATGACAGCGGGCAGGATAACGGACATATAGAATTTCAGGGCGGTGCTCAATCTGCGTCCCTTTCCGGTATTGACCTCTTCCAGAAAATTTGTCCATCCCCATCCGTTTCTGCGGGTACAGAAGAGTACGTATACCATGCTTCCCAGAGTCAGAATGTTGTAGGATACCAGAAAATCCTCCAGATCCATAATGGTGCTGCCGGCACCCATGGGCTGAATTCCGGACAGGACACTGAAACCAAGTATGGCAGGCATTGACAGAATCGGGATCAGGATAATATTCAGGAGAACTGCCCTGGAACGTTTCCAGTTCAGGTGATCCATATAAAAGGCAACGATATTTTCAAATACAGCAATAATGGTGGAAAGTGCTGCAAATGACATGAAAATAAAGAAGCAGGTTCCCCAGATTCTTCCGCCGCTCATATTGTTGAATACACTTGGAAGGGTAATAAACAGCAGAGACGGACCGGCATCCGGCTGTACGTTAAATGCAAAGCAGGAGGGAATAATAATGAATCCTGCCATCAGAGCTACAAACGTATCCAGGAGAACAACACTGGCAGCTTCGTTGACCAGGGTGTTGTCTTTTTTCAGATAACTGCCGAAAATCTGCATGGATCCCATACCGATACTCAGAGTAAAGAATGCATGGGTCATGGCATCGAATACAACGGTACCGAGACCCCGTTCACGGAGGGCATCCGGATTGGGAACCAGATAAAATTTAACACCCGTCATGGCATTGGGAAGTACCAGTGAATGAGCAGCCAGAACGACGATCAATATGATCAGCAGGGTCATCATGATTTTGGTAACTTTTTCAATACCGTTCTGCAGGCCGACAGCGCAGACTCCCAGGGAAACAGTTACAGCAATGATCATCCAGAAAGTCATTGTTCCGGGAGATGCCAGCATGTCGCTGAATGCAGATGCAATTTCTTCGGAATTTTTATTCGTCAGATTTCCTGATGCAGATTGGTAGACGTAATTCAGCATCCATCCTCCGACCATGGTGTAGAACATCATCAGCAGATAGTTGCCGAGAATAGATGCCCATTTGAAGAGATGCCACTTGCTTCCTTCTTCTTCCAGTATATTAAAGGAACGTGCAGGTCCTTTCATACTGCCCCGTCCAACGGCAAATTCGCAGATCAGAATCGGCAGCCCCAGAATTGCAAGGAATACCAGATAAATCAGAACAAATGCTGCACCGCCATTTTCACCGCAGATATAAGGAAACTTCCAGACATTTCCAAGACCGACCGCACAGCCGGCAGAAACCAGAATGAATCCAAGACGTGAACTAAACTTTTCTCTTTCTTGCATAAAATATAAAATTCTCCTGTCATTTTTACATGTGGTAAGGGTTTACCAATATATCATTTGGGCGTGGCAAATTTCAGCTTTTACTGCGGATAAACCATGTTTTCTTCTTTGATGCAGTACAG
>JBJELO010000222.1:0-8396 GCA_051879195.1 Lachnospiraceae bacterium | reverse complement strand
CCGACAGCTGGCGGACCGGCATGTAAATATCTTTCTGTCCTTCAAGTATAATCATCTATCTGCACCTCTCTGACCTATGCAATACCCGGGATGGACAATCTGCCTTCACGGATCATGAATGCATAATCCTTCTCCAGAAGCTGCTTCACATAGGTATTCTTCAGGGTTTCCGTCCCTTCAAACCACAAACGTCCCAGCTTTGCCGGCAGCGGTACACCGTCTGCACAGATAAATCTTGTCTGCGCCTTCAGAGCCTCTTCAAACTTCCGATAGACCTCCGCCATCTCTTCAGGCGGATATTTCTCTCTCAGCAGATTCCGCAGATCCTCATAATTCTTCAGCTGACGATTCTGATAATCCTCTCTCAGATGACGGGTTTCCGCTTCACAGGCCTGATCAAACATCTTCTGATATTCTTCATTCTCCGCCTGAATCTTCTTCTGCCTCCTCATGGCATCGGCAGCATTGGCCATAAAACGTTCTTCGGCCTCATCCAGCTGCTTCTCCAGCTGAAGGATCTCCGCATGGCCCTTCTCCCTCAGTGCATCGTTGTCCACTTCGCACAGATAGCGTGCCTTGCCGATCAGATTGGCAAAAGAAGCGTACTCCACCATCATATCTTCACTCTTGAAAAGAGCTTTCAGACGGTTCAGCCATAATCCGCTTTTACCGTCGTTGATCTTCTCGATCATCTCATCCAGATTCAGATTCCTGTAATCCTCCAGCCTGGTCACCTGAGGGAAAAAATCCCCGTATTCCCGGTATCTGTAAGCATACTGGAAATATTCCGGCCTGACGATCTCATTCTTACGGCTGAGGATTCTGTCACGGATTTTACAGTTTTCTTCTATACTTTTTCGCATCAGTTCCTTTTTCTGGAAAATCTTGCCGCGAATTTTTTCCTGTGTTTCACTGCGTTCTCTTGCAGTCTTTTCCTGCATCGCCTTAAAGGAAGCCTGCTGCTGCCGGTAATTATCTTCATTGCGGACTCTCTTCATCTCCTGATCCTTGTTCAGCTTTTTCTTCATGCTGTCATACCAGTTGTCCGTCTGAGCAGACGCATCGCAGTATCTGCCCAGTTCCTTCAGGAATCCTTCAAGAAATTCTACACATTGTTCCATACTTCCTCCCTGATTCCGTATGATTCTCATTCAATCAGTATCAGCTATAGTATACACCAACTCTTCAGTCAGGTCTAATAAAAAATTGGTAAATTAAGACAGGCATAGTCCTTTATGGGAATTTTATTTTTATAAATAACTGTTCAGAGCCGGCCCCGGAAACACTGCCTGTTTCCAGGTACGGCGTATCCGCAGTTATATAAAACGAACCGCAGACCGTACCCCGGTATCATATACCCCGTACGCTGCGGTTCGCCGTTATGCTGTTATCAGAATTTTGGTGTTTTCCCCACATCTTTCAGAGCTTCCAGAATCTCTTCCCGACTCATGCCGGCCTGTGCATTGACAGTGGCCACCACGGCGCCCTCCACTACGGGACAGTCCGCCATCACAACCTTGTCGGAGCCGTACATCTCCAGAACCATCTCCGCCGTCATGACCGCGCTTCCCATATCCATGAGAAGAATCACGCCGTCATCGGAATATACCGAATCAATGGCATCGTATATCTTCTGAAAACTGGTTCCGAAGCCGCCGTCATCGGTACCGCCTGCAGCGGCCACATTGGCCCCGTCAGCCATAAGTGTTGTAAACTCCGCAATGCTCTCCGCCAGATTTTTACTGTGGGATACGATTACGATTCCAACCATACGAGCCTCCTACTGTGCCAAAGGCAGATTGTCTGCCGCCGTCTCCAGCATGAAGGTAAATGATGTGGCACCGGGATCCTGATGACCGATGCCCCGTTCACCCACATAGCTGGCACGTCCCTTGGTCGCAATCAGATCTTTCGTATGCTCCACACCAGCCTGTGCCGCCTGCACACCTGCTGCCAGAACGGTTTTCGCATCCTGACCGGCCGCACATGCTTCCTTCATGGCATTCAGAGCCGGAACCATGGCATCCAGCATGGTTTTCTCCTCTGTGGTGGAGCGGCCTCTCTGGCCGACGCCTTCTACTCCGACCTGCAGAGCAGCCAGAAATTCTTCCAGATTTATCTCTTTTTTCGCGCCCAGAGTCATACCCATCTTCATAAATGCCGTTCCGTAAAGAGGACCGGAGGAACCTCCCACCGTGGAAACCAGCGTCATGCCCGTATTCTTGAAAATCGTACCCAGATCGGCATCCGCCATACCCTCCAGCTTTTTCTTCACTTCCGTAAATCCCTTGGCCATATTGATGCCGTGATCATTATCGCCGATGGGGCGGTCAAGCTCTGTCAGAAAATCCTTTTCCTCGATGATTTTATCACCGATTTTATTTAAAATATCAATTACTTCCTTGTTATTGATCATGTCTGTGTCACCTGCCTGATTTATACTGTCCTGCAGCCGCCCGGCAAAACATTTCCAGTATCTTCTATCTTCCGGTCGGCTGTATATCTAACGTTTTAGGCTTTAAATGCAGGGGTATCTGCCTTTGCATCCAGCAGTTCTTTCATCTCATCATCAAGACGGAGCAGAGAAATGGAGAAACCTGCCATCTCGATGGAAGTCATATAATTGCCCACCAGCGTCTTATAAACCTTAACACCTTTTTCTGCCAGAACATCCGCTACATGGTTATTGATGATAAATAATTCCATCAGAGGTGTTGCACCGGAGCCGTTGACCATGACAGCCACTTCCTGTCCTGTGTAATCGATATCCGCCAGAATCTTCTCCAGCAGCATATCTACGATCTCGTCAGCTTTCTTCAGAGGTTCTCTGTGCGTTCCGTGCTCACCGTGAATACCGATACCCACTTCCATCTCTTCATCGGTCAGTTCGAAACCGGGCTGGCCCGATGCAGGTACGGTACAGGGTTTGATTGCCATGCCCATGGTGCGCACATTGTCAATAACCTTCTGAGCAACAGCCTGAACTTCATCCAGAGAAGCACCTGCCTCCGCTTTGGCGCCGGCAATCTTATGTACAAACACGGTACCTGCCACACCGCGGCGTCCCACCGTGTACAGACTGTCCTTTACAGCCACATCATCATTGACAACCACCTGCTTAACCGGAATTCCTTCCATCTCAGCCATCTCCCCGGCCATCTCAAAGTTCATAACATCACCGGTATAATTCTTGATTACCATCAGCACACCCTGATCGGTAGCCACTGCCTTAATGCCTTCCAGAATCTGATCTGGTGTCGGTGAAGTAAATACAGCACCTGCCACAGCCGCATCCAGCATGCCTTCGCCCACATATCCCCCATGAGCCGGCTCATGTCCGCTGCCGCCGCCGCTGATCAGGGCAACTTTGCCTTCTTTTTTCTCAGCACGTACCACAACATTGCCGCAGTCCAGCTTCCTCAGATACTGAGGATATGCCTTAACCATGCCCTGAATCATCTCATCTTCAACCTGATCAACACCGTTAATAATCTTCTTCATGATTTTACCTCCATCATATATTTAAAACGTTACCTTCCCCGGAAAACCGGAAACTGTAATTCCATTATACGAGGTAAAAAGCGGAAATTCAATGAGGAAATGGGACAAAATTATTATTTCGGCATTACGATTTCCACCTTACATCTGTGTTTCTTTGTACTCTTATCATAACCGATGCCTACCAGAAGGATTCGACCGGATATTCTCTCCTGAACTCCTGTTTTCTTCCTAAATCTCACTGCATAATTTTTTTCTTTAATCTGAGCAATTGCCGCTTCCGGAGAATGCCCCACTTTTAATTCAAGAATAATTCCATCCAATGCCATGGGCGTCTCAGGATAGAAAATAAAATCTACAAACCCCTTTCCTGCTTTTTCTTCGCGCTCTACCCGATATGCATCGCGTGCAGACAGATAAGCCAGATTTACAATTGCACTTAATTCTGTTTCATGATTATATGCAAGAATCGGTGTCTCCGTATCATGAACCAGTTCCAGGATTTCTTCCATCGTATCTGTATCTCCGGCAAGTGTGGCTTTCAGCATCCTCTCAGATTCTTTTGCCAGCTGATACACATATCCAAGCGACGCTTCCCGCATCATCATATCAGTAAATTTATCCATCAGTTCTTTATTCGGAATGGAAACTGCCCCACTTTCATAGCTCAGAAATCCATACACTACCATTGCAGAGAGGATTTCTTCCTTCGTTTTCAGATTCTGCGAAGTGGCGGCATACAACTGCAGCTTTACCGGAACGGAAGCTCCGGATACCATCAATGCAAGATCATCCCTGACAGAATCCACATTATTTCTTATATAATAGAAAATCTCATCATAAGGACCGGAACTTGTCCAGTAATTGTCCAGATTGTTGTTAACAAGCGCCAGTACCACAGAACGTGGATTATAAATTCTGTTTCCCGATGGCGCTGCATAACCATCATACCATCTTCTGAGTTCTTCCCTGTCAACATAACGTGGTTCTTCCTGATTCTCACAGTATCTGGCATAAAGCATATCCACTTCACTGTCAGAAAATCCGAAATATTCGCTGAACATCCTGCTTTTTGCCATCGTATATTCTGCAAACATATTCAGTTCCGAGCCGCTTGAATATTTCGATATCGGCAAAATACCGGTCATATAAGCAAACTGCACATAGGGCCGGTCTTTTAAAAGTCCCCTTAAAAATCCCAGATAGGACTTCTTATCTGCTTCCATCACAAAATCCTGATGAAAAATAAAATCCCATTCATCCAGCACGAATATAAACCTGACGTCAGAATGTTCCATATACAGCATCATGAAAGCATCCCATACGGCCCCCTCCGCATCAAAAGCCACATCAGGAAATTCTCTCTGAAGATCTTTGATCAGAAGATCCTCGATCCTGTTAATATACTGTGAATAGGTCCTGCAGTTTCTCGGTACATCGTTAAAAGAGATATGAACAACATGATATTGATTCCTGTACCTGTCATATTCCGGTGCCCCGGCAATCGCCAGCCGATCAAAAAGCTCTTTTGTATCACATGCTTTTGTAAAAAACGAGGCAATCATGTTCGCTATCATCGTTTTCCCGAACCTTCTCGGTCTCGTCAGACAGATATGTCTGTTTCCGGTTTTTACAAACGGAAACAATTCTCCCAGCATCTTCGTCTTATCCACAAAATACGGCTGCCCGGCTTCACTCTGATAAAGTGTATATGCTGCCCGGCTGTTCAGATAAAAGCCCATAATTGCTGCCTCCTTTCCCGTCACCTGTAATTTTCTGTCCGGCTATAGCACTATTCTATCACAAATCCGCATAAAAGCAAAATAACCGAACTCATAAATGAGTTCGGTTACTGTCATATCGAGCAGGGGTGAAAGGAGTCGAACCTTTCTCTGAGGTTTTGGAGACCGCCATTCTACCGATGAACTACACCCCTGTACCTGTCAGGCGCAAACCCGACTGTGATATAATAGCACAGTCAGGTTTGCTTGTCAATTACTTTTTAAATTTTTCCGAAGATTTCCCCGTAGCATTCCGGCCGTCTGTCCCGGAACAGCCCCCATTCCAGCCGTTTTGCGGCAAGTTCATCCAGATCGTAGGTTTCCGTCAGAATTTCTTCCCGGTCTCTGGCGGCGCTCTGCAGGATTTCTCCCGTTTCGTCGGTCATAAAGGATGAGCCGTAGAAGTTCAGGGAGGATTTCTGGCCTCCGTTTTCTTCGCAGGGCTCTACGGATTCTTTACCGATGCGGTTGGCGGCGATGACGGGCATCAGGTTGGCAGCTGCGTGCCCCTGCATGCATCTGCGCCAGTGGGGCATACTGTCACATTCCAGGATTGGTTCCGATCCGATGGCGGTGGGATAAAACAGCAGGTCTGCTCCTTTCAGGGCCATGCAGCGGGCAGTTTCCGGGAACCACTGATCCCAGCAGATTCCGCATCCAATAGTACCGAACCGGGTTCTGAACACCTGAAATCCTGTGTTTCCCGGTGTGAAATAGAATTTTTCCTGATAATAGTGGTCATCGGGGATATGGGTTTTCCGGTATACTCCCAGGAGGCTTCCGTCTGCGTCGATGCAGGCCAGGGAATTATACAGCACATTCCCGTCCTTTTCAAAAAAGCTGACAGGCAGGACCACACCCAGTTCCGCGGCAAGACGCATACCCATCTGAACCGCTTCATTTTCCAGTACCGGTTTTGCATAATGATAGAAATCATACCGGCGCTGCTGACAGAAATATTCCCGCTCAAACAGTTCGGGAAGCAGGATGATCTGCGCTCCCTCCGATGCCGCCCGGCGGACCTTTTCCTCTGCATTCTGCCGGTTTTCTGCGGGATTTTCCACACACCGCATCTGAATGGCAGCTGCTTTAACGTTTCTCATAAATTTTCCTTTCTGTTTCCCGCCGGCTTGTTTTCCTGCCAGCCGTATTTTCCTTCTGTTTTTATTCCTCTGCAGCCTGCATTTCCTGCTGTTTTCATCTGTCTGCAGGCTTCGATTTCCTGCTTTTTGCCGGAATCTGCTGCGTGATGCAGTGGATATTCCCACCACCCACCAGAATGTCTCTGGCATATACAGGGATGATCTTCCTTCCCGGATTCCACTTTTTCATCAGGGAAACGGCCCGTTCATCACTTTCCCGGTTCTCTCCCCCGAATACGGGCATAACCACAGCTTCATTGGAAAAATAGAAGTTCACATAGGATGCTGCCAGTCTTTCTCCGGCTTCCCGCTCATCCTCTCCTTCTTCGAATTCATATCCGTCCACTTCCTCCTGCGTGAGGCACACGGGATGATCGGGGACGGGCAGTTTGTGTATCAGCAGTTTCCTACCCCGGGCATCGGTTTCCTGTTCCAGATAAGACAGGCAGGCTGCGGAAAGCTCATACTGAGGATCTTCCCTGTTGTCGGTCCACGCCAGAACCACCTCGCCCGGTTTCAGAAAAGCACATACATTGTCCACATGCTCGTTGGTTTCATCCTGATAAATGCCCCGGGGCAGCCACAGTACCTTTTCCGCACCCAGATACCGTTTCAGCCGGTCTTCGATTTCTTCCTTTGAAAGAGACGGATTTCTGCCTCCGCTCAGCAGACAGGCTTCCGTTACCATCAGTGTACCGTCGCCGTCGCTGTGTACAGAACCTCCCTCCAGCACAAAAGGAGCCGCATCGTACAGGCCGTAACCGTATTTTTCCGCAAATCCGGCTGCAAATGCATTGTCTTTCTCCCAGGAGGCATACAGTCCGTCCACCGGACCTCCCCAGGCATTGAACTCCCAGTTGACCGTACGAACCCCTTCATTCCGCGCATGAACCCTTTCATCCTGTGCACAGACACCTTCATCCGGCACATGAACTACAAAAGTGGGCGCCACATCACGGGCCCATGCATCATCGGTTTCCATCTGAAAAATCTCAACCTGTTTCTGCCACGGGAACTGCTCTTTTCCCTCTTCGCAGACATAAATCTGCCCGTCTTTCTGCCGGACTGCACTGCTGCCCAGCAGCATGTCACAGGCTGAGGCAATGCCCGCCTGACCTGCTGCCACATATACGTGTTCGCTTTCCGCAATGGCAGCAATGACCTGTCGGAAGGCTTTTCTGGCTGCCGCAGCACCGTAAATCCAGGAGCCGGGCCGCTCCGGCCAGATCATAATGCAGCCCCGGTGGGGTTCGAATTCACCGGGCATATAAAAGCCGTCTGCCGACGGATATCCGCTATATTTCTGTACTCTGTTTTTCATAAATCAAACCTGCTCCATTCCCGCGTCATTCCTACGACAGCCGTTCCTTGAAATCCTCATATCCGAACTCTTTTACCATCTGAATCTCTCCATTTTCCTTCAGAAGAGCTATGGCCGGCAGGCCGATTCCGTTGAATGTATTGTTTTTTACCATGGAGTAAATAGCCATGTCTTCAAAGACCAGCCGGTCTCCCACCTGAATCTGCCGCTCAAAACTGTAATCACCGATCACATCGCCTGCCAGACAGGTCATGGAGGACAGACGGTACGTGTACGGCTTTTCGCCGGCGGGAAAGCCTCCCTGAAGAGGCGGCCGGTAGGGCATCTCCAGAACATCGGGCATGTGACAGGCCGCCGAAGCATCCAGAATCAGAATATCCATCTGATTATGCACAATATCCTGCACCTCTGTCACCAGATAGCCCGCATTCAGCGCAATGGCCTCTCCCGGTTCCAGATAAACCTCCAGCCCGTAGGTTTCTTTAATACAGGAAATCAGTTTCACCAGCCTGTCCAGATCGTATCCCGGTCTGGTAATATGATGACCTCCGCCCAGATTCAGCCAGCTGATCTGCTTCAGATAAGAACCGAATTTCTGTTCAAATGCCCGGAAGGTTGCTTCCAGATCATCCGAATCCTGCTCGCAGAGGGTAT
>JBJELO010000221.1:0-33506 GCA_051879195.1 Lachnospiraceae bacterium | reverse complement strand
ATTAAACCTGAATAATCAGGCATTTATACCGGCTTTGCCGGTGGGAAAGTTGAGTACATAATATGTAATGGGAAACAGGGCGGTGACAGAAAGCAGCGCGTAAACCGGAGGAATGCTGAAAGGAAAAATAAAGAGTAATAAAATTGAGCTGATAAGCGGGCTCCGGCTGCCGGAAACAGTCAGAACCCGCTCTGCATTATTTCTGTATCATTAAGGAACCGTTCTTCAATGGCGTCCTTTTATTTCAAGACAATTCATAAATATCGGAATCTGCTGTTCCCAGCAGGCTTCGCAGTGTTCTCCGCCCGGTACGATGCGCAGGCAGGTATAAACTCCCTGATCGATAAATGCTCCGGCGGTTCGTTTCAGCGCATTGCGTATGCCGGTATGATTTCCCATCTCCATACTGCCGTAATCCATGTACAGAATCGTTTCTTCTGCAAAGGAAGTGCGGCGGATCAGATTCAGAATTTTCTGGGGGCCGCACCACAGACTGGGTGACAGAGCTGCACCTTTTGAGAAAATATGATTGTAGGAGATCAGTGCATAGACTGTCATGAGACCGCCCATGGAACTGCCGCAGATGGCGGTGAATTCACGTTCCGGTTTTGTGCGGAAGTCGGTATCGATGCGCGGCTTCAGTTCCTCTGTCAGCCAGTCTATGTAGATTTTGCCGACACCATCGACTTTGCCGAAACGCTTATCCTGGAAACTCCAGGGAGAATATTCGCACAGACGGCGGTTCCCTTCGTGATTGCATTCCACGGCGACCACGATCAGAGCCGGATTTTCACGTTCCAGATATTCTTTCATGCCCCAGCTTTTTCCGTAGGTAGCATCTTCATCGTAAAACACATTGTGTCCGTCAAACATGTACAACACGGGGTAAAATTCCGCACTTTCCTCATAATCCGGCGGCAGATAGATATAGATTCTGCGGGGAACGTCGCCGGAAAGCGCCGGAATGGTAATTTTGTCTTTCAGTATCATTTTAAAATTGTCCTTTGAGTTATTTGTGGTATTTCCGAAAATACTGTTAATTGTCAATGGAACAGCTCTTCGGAACCATTATAGTCTGACACAAAATCCGCAAAAGGTCAATACGGTAAAATCAGCAGTACAATTAAATCAGCGATACAATTAAATCAGCGATACAATTAAATCAGCGGTACAATTAAATCAGCAGTCTTTGATGCACCGCTTCAGAACTTCTCTCAGATACGTTTCCATCAAATCATTTTCTATCGGATTTTTTTCCACTGCCTCATTTTTGATCGTGCCGGTTCCGGATTTCAGGTCATCATAGAGGAAGAATGTCAGTTTGTCACCGGGTTTTTCCGTGAATTCCGGTGTGATCAGCGGAACCGGCTGGGGAAGAAAACGCCCTGCCTGTCTGACAAAGCAGTTCTGGCGTGTGGCCTTTTTTCTGTGCGACTGGTCGACGAATCCGGCGACACTTTTGTGGACAACCATATCCTCTTCGGGAAGATAGTAATAATCCCTGTAATTTTTATAAAAATGCTTCATCTCTCCGTCTGTAAAACGGATTCCCAGAGAAAGGGAATTCCCACCGGCACAGAGCTGCCAGCATTCCAGCTCGGCCTGAAGCAGCACGGGCATACGCAGACCGCCGTCATTTTCATAATGCAGTACCACGCCCTGTCCGGTGACGTCCCGATGGGTGAATCGGAACCTGCTGTGGAAAAAATCAGGCCACAGAGCAACCTGAGTCAGGCCGGTCATGCCGCGGACATCGTCGGCATTGTGAAGAAGCAGAAGCTGCAGGCTTCGGTCATCCTTTTTATGTACATAATGATGATAAACAGGAATCAGTTCACCTCCGGTCATCACGTCTTCTCTGGAAGAAAGTCCCAGCAGCTGTTCCACGCTTTTCTGGCGGCAGTTGTCCAGATGGCAAAGGGTTTTGTAGGGCTTGATCAGGTTCATCAGATCAATGCTGTCTTCAAATTCCAGCGTCCACGGAATCCGGTGAAATTCGGCTCTTGCCCGGGTAAACGGAAGATCAAACCGCTGTCCGTTGAAATGGATCAGCGTGTCATAATTCCGGGAAAATTCGAGAAAAGCGCGGATGACCTCCGCTTCTTCCTCCGGCCCACAGGCGAACCACTGAAGAAGTCTCCACTGACCGTCATGGAAAGCAGCCGCACCGATCAGATAGATCATGTGGTATTCTCTGGAAAAACCGGTTGTTTCAATATCAAAAAAGAGCATTTTCCGGTCAGACGGACAGATACCCGGGTAAAACTGTTCCGGTGTAAATGCTTCATCTACTGTAATCATAAAATTCCTCCGTACTGTCTGTTCTGTTTTTTGACAGCATAATGATTCTATGTTATGATAAAGTTTAATTTATGTCAAGTTTGCAGCTGTTCAGAACAGGGCAGTGTTTTGCATTGTATCTGGACGGATGCTCAGTTTTTTGTACAGGTGGTAGTTATGATTTCATATATAAAAGGAACACTGGCAGATGTATTTTCTGACCGGATCGTTGTGGAAAACCACGGAATCGGCTATGAGATTCTGGTACCGGGTTCACTTACCGGGAAGATGCCTCTCATCGGGGAGGAGGTGCAGCTTTATACGTACCTTTATGTGAGAGAGGATGCGCTGATGCTGTACGGATTTTTTACCAGAGAGGGGCTGGAGATATTCAAACTTCTGATCGGGGTCAGCGGAATCGGCCCGAAAGGGGCACTGGGGATTCTGTCGGTGATTGAACCTCACGAACTCAGGCTGGCAGTTGCCGTGGAGGATGCAAAGCTGATTGCAACAGCACCGGGAATCGGGCTGAAAACAGCAAAAAAGCTGATTATTGAATTAAAAGACAAATTAAAAGAAGAAGATACCGGAGAAACGGCGGCAGGACAGAATGGAAATGTCCAAAAGACAGACAGCACCTGCGGTTCTCTTCGGGAAGTGCAGGGGGAAGCAGTGGAAGCGCTTACGGCATTGGGTTACGGGCGAAGTGAAGCAGCTGCAGCTGTCAGAAAATGCACTTCCGGTCTGCAGGAAGATGCCGATGTGGAAACATTGCTTCGTCTGGCTCTGACCCATCTTCTCTAAGCGGAAACACAAAGTGTTTTCGAGGTTGGCTCTGAACAGTTACATTAATTTTACGCAACAGAAACGGAAATGGTTTAAATTATGGCAAAGAGAATGATTACAACCGATATTACGGAAGAAGATAAAACACTGGAAACGGGACTTCGGCCGCAGCGCCTTGAGGAATATGTGGGTCAGCAGAAAGTAAGGGAGATGCTGAAGGTTTTTATGGAAGCCGCAAAGATGAGAAAGGAGCCGCTTGATCATGTGCTTTTTTATGGTCCTCCGGGGCTTGGCAAGACGACTCTGGCAGGGATCATTGCCAATGAGATGGGCAGCCATCTGAAGATCACATCGGGTCCTGCCATTGAAAAACCGGGAGAGATGGCAGCCATACTGAACAGTCTGGCGGAAGGTGATGTTCTGTTTGTGGATGAAATTCACCGGCTGAACCGGCAGGTGGAGGAGGTTCTTTACCCTGCTATGGAGGATTTTGCCATTGACATCATGATTGGAAAGGGACCCACTGCACGCTCCGTGCGGTTGAATCTGCCGCATTTTACCCTGGTAGGTGCCACGACACGGGCCGGCATGCTGACTGCTCCTCTGCGGGATCGTTTCGGTCTGGTCACCAGACTGGAATATTATACGCCGGAGGAACTGGAACAGATTATCATGCGTTCCGCCCAGGTGCTGCAGGTGGAGATCAATGAACGGGGAGCAGCGGAGATTGCCCGCCGTTCCAGAGGAACGCCCCGTCTGGCAAATCGTTTTCTGAAACGGGTGCGGGATTTTGCACAGGTCCGTTACGATGGCGTGATCACTGAACAGGTGGCTGTGACGGCACTGGATCTGCTGGCGGTGGACACGCTGGGGCTGGATCAGAATGACAGGAATATTCTTCTTACAATTATAGAAAAGTTTGACGGAGGACCGGTGGGGCTGGATACACTGGCCGCAGCTGTAGGAGAAGACAGCGGAACCATGGAAGATGTGTACGAGCCCTATCTGCTGCAGAACGGACTGCTGAACCGGACGCCCAGAGGACGGATGGCAACACCGGCAGCTTACAGACATCTGGGACTTCAGGAACCGATTGGATAAATAAAATACAGTACAGAACAGAAAGGGGTGCAGGTATGGATACCCGAAATACAGTTGAGATCATCATCAATGGCAGGAAATGCAGGCTGAGCGGAAATGAAAGTCCTGCGTATATGCAGAAGGTAGCGGAGTATATCAACGGAATGTATGAAAAACTGCGGGCTTTGCCGGGCTTTACCGGGCGCAGTCATGATTATCAGACTATGATGATGTATCTGAATCTGGCAGATGAATATCTGAAAAAAAGCGGCTGGACTGAGGAAAAGCAGGCAGCAGCGGATACGAAGGCAGCAGAAGATATTTACCGTCTGAAGATGGAGCTGGTGGAGGCGAGAAAGCAGGCAGAGGCAGCACAGGCGTCGCGCAGTGAGGAAACACTTTCTCTGAAACGGCAGCTGGAGGTTACGCTGGAGGAAAGGAAACGTCTGGCGGACAGAGACAGGGATTCTTCAACCAGAATTTCAGGTCTGGAAAAAGAACTGGACAGCTATAAGACGGAGATTTCCATTTTAAAGAGAAAGCTTACAGATTATGAGAAGAATGCGGAGCAGGTGGAAAAGCAGCTGAAGGAGGCTGCGGCCAGAGAACGGGAAGAAAAACTGCTGAGGAATAAGTATGAGACGCAGCTTTCGCGACAGAAGAGCGATTATGAAGCCAGACTGGCCGGTCTGCAGAAGCAGCTGGAGGACGCACAAAGCGGAGAGAATGAGAAAATTGCCGCCTTCGAGGAACAGATGACCGGTGAGAGGGAGGAACAGGCCCGTAAGCTGGCAGCCCTGCAGGAAAAGATGAATCTGGAGAAGAGTGCGCAGGAGGAAAAACTGGCGGCTGCCCGCAAGCAGCTGGCAGCTCTTCAGGCAGATAACGAAACGAGAGCTGCGGAGATGCAGAAGCAGCTGGCAGCCATGAAAGCCGGTTATGAAGTGAAACTGGAAGCATTTCAGAAGCAGTTTGACCAGCAGGAGGCGGAATACGAGGATCAGCTGGTGGAAATGCGGGCGGAATACGAGAATCGCATCTCCTCCATGAAACCCGGCTATGAAAATCTGCTCACCGAGCAGGAAAATGAATATGAGGCGCAGCTGGCAGAGCAGAAGAAAAACTGTGAGGAGCAGCTTGCAAAGCAGAAGAAGAGCTGCGAAGAACAGCTGGCAGAGCAGAAGAAGAACTGCGAGGAACAGTTGGCGGAGCAGAAAGAAAGCTATGAGAAGCAGCTGGCGGAGCAGGCGAAGGAGTTTCAGGGACATTCTGCTGAGGAAAAGTCGGAACTGTTCCGTGAGAACGGCGAGCTGTTGAAGGAAAAACGTGAGCTGCAGCAGAAGGTTCAGCAGCTGAGTGATAAGATCAGGGACAGCGAAAATGACATGATTGAATATCTGGATCTGATCGATGAGAAGGACAAGGAGATTGCCAGCCTGAAGTTCAAGCTGCAGGAGGATCATTATGAATAATTGCGGTGGGAATCGTCTGGAACTGCTTGCACCGGGCGGTTCTCTTGCAGGGGTTAAGGCGGCTTTCCAGGCGGGAGCGGATGCTGTGTACATGGGCGGAAGCCGTTTTTCAGCAAGAGCTTATGCGGAAAGTGCGTCGGAGGCGGACTCTCTGGAGCAGGCTCTGGATTATGCTCATCTGCACGGAAAAAAGCTGTATCTGACGCTCAACACGCTGCTGAAGCCGCGGGAACTGGAGCAGGAACTGTACCGGTATGCGGCGCCCCTTTATGAACGCGGTGTGGATGCGGTTCTGGTGCAGGATCTGGGCGTGCTGTCATTTCTTCGGCGGGAGTTTCCTGATCTCCCGATTCATGCCAGTACTCAGATGACAGTAACCAGTGCAGCCAGTGCCGTTATGTTGAAAAACCTTGGGGCTGCCAGGGTGGTGGCGGCCAGGGAACTGAATCTGAAAGAACTGGCGCAGATTTACCGGGAAACGGGGATGGAACTGGAGGCTTTTGTGCACGGAGCCATCTGTTACTGTTACTCCGGTCAGTGTCTCTATTCCGGTGTGATCGGCAGAAGAAGCGGAAATCGGGGGCGCTGTGCTCAGCCCTGCCGCCTTCCCTATACTGCCTGCGATATTTCGGGAAAGCAGCTGAATAAAAAGTCGGATTCCTATCTGCTCAGTCTGAAAGATATGTGTACGCTGGAAGCACTGCCTGATATGGCGGAAGCCGGAGTGATGTCCTTTAAAATTGAAGGACGCATGAAAAGTCCTCTGTATACGGCAGGAGTTGTGAGCATTTACCGAAAATATCTGGACCGGTATCTGGAGCACGGCCGGGCAGGCTGGAAGGTGGAGCCCAAAGATCTCTATGCCCTGTCCCAGTATTTTGACCGGGGCGGTTTTACTGACCATTATCTGACCGGCCACAACGGACGGGAAATGATGGCTTTAAAGGAAAAAGCGAAGCTTCGCAAACCGGATCCGGAGTTGATGAAAGAAACAGAAAAGAAATATCTGGGACAGGAATTGAAAGAAAAAATTAGCGGAACTGTAACAATCTGTACAGGGGAATATGCTAACATGTGTCTTGAATGCGGGTCTGTGCAGATTTGCGCAAAAAGCCGCGAAACAGCGGCTCCTGCCCTGAAACGCCCGCTTACGGAACAGGATGTACGGAAACAGTTTTTAAAAACAGGCGGTACTCCGTTTGTGGCGGAGAATCTGCAGGTAATTCTGTCGGAGGATGCATTTATGCCGGTTCAGGCCATGAATGAACTGAGAAGAGATGCTCTGGAAAAGCTGGAGACAGCGGTTATCGGTCAGTATCACCGGAAACTTCCTGAACAGACTGCTGCTGAGTATGAGCGTATTGGCACAGAGAATGAGAACAGATCGGAGTACCGGCCTGTGTCTGTGGTACAGATTTCCAATCTGCGGCAGCTTCAGCCGGTACTTGACAACCGTCATGTGGACTTCGTCTATCTGGACAGTGCTGGCGTGCAGATAGACCTGCTGGGGCAGATTGCTGCCCGCTGCCATGAGAAAGGGAAAAAACTGTTTCTGACGGCACCCAGGATCTGGAGAGAGCCGGCAATCAGGGAATGGGATGAAAAGTATGATCTGCTGCTTCATTCATCCATTGACGGAATCACCGCGGGATCGCTGGATGTGCTGCAGGAACTGATCCGGCGTGAGTGGCCGTTTCCTGTAGTGATCGACCATACGCTGTACAGCTGGAATCGGGAAGCGAAACAGCAGATCCGCCTGCTTCCCGGTGCGGAAAAGCTGGACATCCTGCGCCTGACGGCACCGCTGGAGCTGAATGCAAAGGAACTGGCGGACCGTGGCTGTGAAGATTCGGAACTGATGGTCTACGGCTATCTGCCCATGATGGTTACGGCGGGCTGTATCCGGAAAACGACGGGCTGCTGCAATCACAAAGGAGAGCCTGTGGTTCTTACCGATCGGAAAGGAATTTCATTTACTGCAGACTGCTGCTGTAAATACTGCTATAATATCATTTACAATTCCCTGCCCTGTTATCTGCTGGACAAAAAGGAAGAGATCACACGGCTCAATCCGGCCGCGGTCCGGCTGTCCTTTACAGTGGAGTCAGAAAAGCAGGTGAAGGCTGTTCTTGCGGACCTGGACCGGTTTATGGATTCCCGGTGCCGGGACGCTGAGAAGGCCGGACAGCAGACATTCCCTGTAACAAGGGGACATTTTACGAGAGGAGTATTGTGACATGCTCAATTTGATGGTCAGAATTTCTCGGTATGTGATTACAGTGCTGATCGTGCTGTATACACTGCTGGATTTCTACTATTTTTCAAAGAAGACGGAACGGGGCAAAAACAGTGTGGTCAGCGTACAGGCATTTCTGATGTATGTGCTGCAGTTTCTCATGAGTGTGATTCTGTTTTCCTATTATGAGGATGTTTCCATTTTGATTTTTTACATTGTTTCGCTGCTGGTGTTTGTATTGTACCAGAAGATTTATCCTGCCATCTACAAGCGGGCAGACCGGCATCTGCTGAACAATGTCATGTTTCTTGTTATGCTGGGACTGACGATACAGGCGCGCCTGAAGGTCAATAAAGCTTATAAGCAGCTGCTTCTGCTGATTATTGCGGCTGTTATCACTCTGGTGGTTCCCAAGATTCTGGATAACGGCAGACGGTATCTGTATCGCTATACCTGGTTTTACGGTATTGGCGGTCTGGCGGCTCTGGCTGCGATTATGGTGGCGGGGCGTACCGAGTACGGTGCCAGACTTTCCTTCGGGATTGCCGGATTTTCCATTCAGCCGTCGGAATTTGTCAAGATTACGCTGGTGCTGTTTGTGGCAGGGATGTATCACCGGAGCCTGCAGTTTAAGCAGATTGTGATTACGACGGCAGTGGCGGCTGCTCATGTGCTGGTGCTGGTTGTTTCGAAGGATCTTGGTACCGCTCTGATCTATTTTATTGCTTATGTATTTATGCTGTATGTGGCTACGGAGAAGTTTCTCTATGTTCTGGCCGGATTCGGCTGCGGCGGAATCGCTGCTGCTGCGGCCTATTTCCTGTTCAGTCATGTGCGGGTCCGTGTCAATGTGTGGCTGGATCCCTGGGCGGATATCACCAACAGCGGCTGGCAGATCGTTCAGTCCCTGTTCGGAATCGGAACGGGAAGCTGGCTGGGCATGGGGCTGACGGGAGGAACACCCGGCGTCATACCGGTGGCCGAAAAAGATTTCATCTTTGCTGCCATGTGTGAGGAACTGGGTATTATTACCGGCTGCTGCATTCTGTGTATCTATCTGGGGATTCTGATCCGTTTCCTGTGGATTTCCACCTGGATGAAGCAGATGTTTTACAAGATTACGGCTTTCGGACTGGCCTGTGTCTTCGGTTTCCAGGTTCTGATCAACGTGGCCGGCGTTGTCAAGCTGGTTCCTCTGACAGGTATTACGCTGCCGTTTATCAGTTACGGAGGAAGTTCACTGCTGAGTACATTTTTCATATTCGGTATATTTGAAGGACTTTATATGAACAAGCTGCGGGAAGATGAACGTCTCATGAGGGAAAAAGCGGAACTGGCTGCCAGGAAGGCTTCCAGAGAATCCGCGGCCCGCAAGGCACAGATTAAGATGGAGGACTGGTAAGGAGGAACAGATGGAACAGGAAAAAGATCTGAAAAGCCAAAAAGTCGGGAAAGAGAAGAAAGCGAAGAAGAGGATCAATGGTTATATTCTTGGCATGGTATATCTTTTTATTCTGCTGTTTGCAGGTCTTATAGGATATCTGTGTTATTTTACCTGGAAAGAAGCTCCTGATCTGGTGAACAGTCCCTATAACGGGCGGCTTGAGAAGCTCAATGAGACCTGTGTCCGCGGTGAGATCGTGTCTGCGGATGGCAAAACACTGGCCGTTTCCAGGCTGAGTGATGATGGAGAGGAAAGCCGCAATTACCCGTTCGGTTCCGTATTTTCCCATGTGATCGGATATACCAGTGTCGGAGAAGCAGGCATGGAATCAGCTGCCAGCTATTATCTGCTGAATTCCCATGAATCCAGGCTGAATAAGCTGTACAAGGAACTGACTGACAGGAAAGCGACCGGAGATACGGTATACACAACGCTGAATTCCGAGCTGCAGCAGATTATTTATGACGCCATGGAAGGATATCAGGGGGCCTGTGTTGTTCTGGAGCCTTCGACAGGGAAGATACTGGCCATGGTTTCCAAACCGGATTTTGATCCCAATACGCTGGAAGAAGATTATGCCAGCCTGGTATCGGATTCTTCCAACTCCAATCTGGTGAACCGGGCAACCCAGGGACTGTATTCACCGGGGTCCACCTTCAAGATCGTGACAGCGCTTGCGTTTCTTGATCAGCATCCCGGCGACTGGCAGGATTATACCTATAATTGCGAAGGTTCCATTACGATAGACGGAAAGACGATACGGTGTTCCCACGGCAATTCTCACGGAACCGTGGATCTGAAAAAAGCGTTCGAACTGTCCTGCAACGGGGCTTTTATCAACCTGGGAGTTTCACTGGATCTGAATGATTTCCGCAGAACCGCGGAACGTCTGCAATTCAATCAGAAGCTTCCTACCGGATTTTCCACAGCCACCAGTAAATTTGCTCTGGACGGCGATTCCTCCCTCTGGGATGTGATGCAGACCTCTTTCGGGCAGGGAAGTACGCTGGAGACACCGCTCCAGAATGCCATGATTACGGCGGCGGTAGCCAACGACGGCATTATGATGAAGCCCTATTATATGGACAGGGTTGTCAGTGTGGACGGGACTGAAGTTGAAACATTTGAACCGGAGAGTCTGGGATCGGTGATGACAGCGGAGCAGGCTTCTGTTCTGGGTGAGATGATGACCGGAGTTGTCAATGAAGGTACGGCAAGGGTTCTTCAGTCTGACCATTATCAGGCAGCAGCCAAAACAGGTTCCGCGCAGACGGACAGTGATAAGGAAACGGATGCATGGCTTACGGCTTATGCGCCTGCAGATAATCCTCAGGTCGTGGTCAGCATCGTCCTGGAAGAAGGCGGTGCCGGCTCCGAAGCTGGCGGACCCATTGTGAAAAAGATTTTTGATGCCCTCCTTGCAGATTAGTATAAATTGAGTTATACTTAACTCAGATTTGCGTGATAAGACAGGAATGCTTTCAGTTTCTGTTGATCGACCGGCGCGCTATTAAAGGAGGATTTTGCATGAGTCATGCGACCAGCTGCGGCGGTGTGGTTATTTTTCGTGGAAAGATACTGGTTCTTTACAAGAATTACAAGAACAAGTATGAAGGATGGGTCCTGCCTAAAGGCACGGTGGAGCCGGGGGAAGATTTCAAGACAACGGCTCTGCGTGAAGTGAAAGAAGAGACGGATGCGGATGCATCGATTATCAAGTATATTGGCAAAAGTCAGTATTCCTTCACCACTCCGGATGATGTGGTGGAAAAAGAGGTGCACTGGTATCTGATGATGGCGGACAGTTATTATTCAAAGCCTCAGAGAGAAGAGTACTTTGTGGACTCCGGTTATTATAAGTTTATTGAAGCGTATCATCTGCTGAAATTTTCCAATGAAAAGCAGATTCTCGAAAAAGCTTATAACGAGTATCTGGATCTGAAACGGAGAAATCTCTGGGGAACCAAAAAATATTTTTAACACACCAGTTCTGTCTGGCGCCCCCTGTCAGGCAGGTAAAAACTAATTAAAAGAGGATTAAGCGATGAAAAAAATGGATGTTGTTGCGTTAGGCGAACTGTTGATTGATTTTACACAGAACGGCATGAGTGAGCAGGGCAACCTGATGTTTGAGGCCAACCCCGGCGGGGCTCCCTGCAACGTGCTGGCCATGCTGAACAATTTAGGTAAGAAGACAGGTTTTATCGGAAAAGTCGGCGATGATTTCTTCGGGCATATGCTGGGCGATACGGTCGAGAAGCTCGGCATCGATGTATCCGGTCTGCATTATGACAGGGATGTGCGCACTACCCTTGCACTGGTTCACACCAAAGAAGACGGAGACCGGGATTTTTCCTTCTACAGAAATCCCGGCGCTGATATGATGCTGACCGAAGAGGAACTCAATGAGGATCTGCTGAAGAATACCCGGATTTTCCATTGCGGTACCTTATCCATGACCCATGAGAAGGTTAGAGAAGCCACTTACAAAGCAATTCAGATTGCCAAAGATGCGGGTGCGGTATTTACCTTCGATCCCAATCTGCGTCCTCCTCTCTGGGATTCCCAGGAAGAGGCAAAGAAGCAGATCGCGCGTGGCATGCAGCTTTGTGATGTGCTGAAGATTTCTGATAACGAAGTGGAATTCATGACCGGCGAATCCGACATCGTAAAAGGTGTTGAGATTCTGAAGGGCATGACCTCCGCGAAGCTGATCTGCGCAACAGCAGGCAAGGACGGCAGTTATGCATTCTGCGGCGGCAGGCAGGTATATGCTCCCGGTGTGAAGGTGGAACATGTGGTAGACACCACCGGTGCAGGTGATACATTCTGTGCCTGCATGATCAGCTACGTGCTGGATCACGGCATGGATCTGACAGAAGAGCAGATGAAGGAGATGCTGGTGAAAGCCAATCAGACCGCTTCCATGATCACGGTGAAGAAAGGCGCGCTCCGCGTTATGCCCACCATGGAAGAAATCGAGAAGGCATTCGGCTGATTGGAACGGGCTGATTTTAAAACAGTAAAGTAATCCTTGACATTCGAAGTTGTATCTTTTATAATCACTACATAACAAGGGCAAGGGCGTCAGTGTATTTACACTGGCGCCCTTTTTGTTGATTTAGCAGGATATTTCATGTATCACCTTATCACCAGAAATCCGGCCTGCGTAATATGAACTGTGGAGGAGAGAGAAATGAACGATTATACAGATTTAATTGATCATGCGGACAGCATTAACTACCTGCTTGCCCGATATGGTGTCAAATTTGGCATTTACAAGAATAACGAATTTAAAGAGCAGTTATTTCCATACGATGCAATTCCCAGAATTATCACAAAACAGGAGTTTGATTATCTGGAAAAAGGTCTGATTCAGAGAGTCGATGCGCTGAACTGCTTTTTGTACGATGTGTACAATAAAAAACAGATCATTGCGGATGGTGTGATTCCCGCGGATTTTGTTTTTTCATCAAAAGGCTATCTGCCCCAGTGTGAAGGGATTGTTCCTCCCGGAAAAATATACAGCCATATTTCAGGAATCGATCTGGTTCAGGCAAAGGATGGTACCTGGTATATACTGGAGGACAACCTGAGGATTCCGTCCGGTGCGTCCTACCCCATGATAGCCAGAGAACTGGCAAGGCGCGCCGCTCCGGAGGCCTTTAAAAAGAATCCGCTGTATGACAACCGGAATTATGCTTCCATGCTGAAGGAATGTATGGATTATGCCAGCACGGGCGGTATCAATGTGGTTATGACGCCTGGCCGCTACAATTCGGCATTCTTTGAACATTCCTACCTTGCGGAACGGTCGGGCGCAGTTCTGGCCATGCCTTCCGATCTGGTGGTGGAAGATGATCACCTGTATTACAAGGAATATACCGGCAAAAAGATTCAGGTGGGTGCCGTTTACCGCCGTGTTTCCGATGAATACATGGATCCTCTGACTTTTGAGCCGGATTCCCTGATCGGTGTTCCCGGCATTATGGATGTGTTCCGGGCAGGCAACGTTGCCATGATGAACGCACCGGGCAACGGTGTGGCAGATGACAAGGGCATCTATTATTTTGTACCTAAGATGATTAAATATTATCTGAATGAAGAACCGATTCTGAAAAATGCTCCTACCTACCTGGCGTTTTATGAAGAGGACAGGAAGTATATTCTGGACAATATGGAGAAACTTGTCATCAAGGATGTTTCGGAGGCCGGCGGATACGGTGTTATCTTCGGACGTGATCTTTCTGCTGAGGAGCTGGAGAATCTGAAGCAGATCGTGACGAATGAATCGCGCAGATTTATCGCACAGGAAGTGATTGATTTCCTGGATCTGAAGGTGATGGACGGAAACGAAGAGGTGGAGAGAAAAGCCGATCTGCGTGCTTTCGTTCTTTCAGGTGAGAAGACAAGAGTATGGCCTTCGGGACTGACCAGATTTTCAAGAAATCCCGATTCATTTGTAGTCAATTCATCTCAGGGAGGAGGTTTTAAGGACACATGGGTGTTATCTCGTTAGACAGAGCCGACAGCCTGTTCTGGCTGGGCCGTTATACAGAAAGAGTTTTTACAACGGTAAAGATGTTTTTTAAATATTATGACAGGATGATCGATCAGAATGAAGATGCCTATCAGAAATTCTGCATGGATCTGTCCATTCCCGATGTGTATGGCAGCAGGGAAAATTTTGTTAAGAATTACATACTGGATGAAAATAATCCGGACTCCATTATTTCCAATATGAAGCGGGCTTATGAGAATGCTCTGGTGAGCCGTGATGATGTCAGCACAGAATCCATGGCTTATCTGGAACTTTGTCTGCAGGCAATCCGCAAGGCAAGAGGTTCTGCAGCGCCCCTGTTTGAACTGCAGTCGGTGATTGATGATATTTACGCGTTCTGGGGCAGCATTGATGACTGTATCGTGGATGAAGAGAACCGCAACATTGTCAAATGCGGCCGTTATGTGGAACGGATGGATTTGTATCTGAGACTGGGTTACGGCTGGGCGTCCATCGATAAGGAATTTGCCAAATTTTCCAATCGTCTGGAGCGGGTGCGTATCGGCTATAATCGTGAGAAGTATCAGGAACTGGCTGCTCTGCTTGCCCGCAGGGATGAGTATGAGGAACTGAGAAGAAGGATGCTTGTCACGCTTCAGGGCATATTTTAGATCCTGTTTGGGGATCATCCGGGTTACGGTTCCGATTCGGAGGAGCGCTCCTCTTTGGTAAAGAAAGCTTGCCAAATAAATACGAATCATGTATGATGGTTTCAAGGAAGGTGAATTTCTTGAAAAAGCTTTATTATAAATACGAAATGGGAGCGGATTTTGATCCCGCCGTGTGGGATCATTATGTGAATCTGCGCTGTGTTCCGGCTGTCAATTCCTGTCAGCAGATTTACGGCAGCCGGGTGCAGATCGATGATGCTGACTATGTCAGCAGGAAAGTGGATGGACAGGGGAATGTTGTGATCAGCTGCCGTATGCAGGACTTTCACAGCCATTTCCACATGATTTCCGAAGGAACTGCTTTTGTGGATGTGAATGCTCTGGAGAAAGAAGAACTGGATCCCTGTTATGAGTATTTTACGGATTATACCCGGCCGGATGAAGGACTGTGCCGTTTTTTTTCGCAAAAATGTGAGCCGCTTTTTGAGGCGGAGGGTACGGTGTGGGAAAAGGTCAGGGGGATGATGCATCTGTTATATGAATCGTTTTCCTATGAAGCAGGTGTGACCAGTGTGTCTACAACTGCGGCAGAAGCGTTTGCTTTGGGCAGAGGGGTGTGTCAGGACTATGCACACATTCTCATTGCCCTGTGTCGTATGAAGAAGATTCCCGCCCGCTATGTGGCAGGATTTCTGGACGGCGAGGGAGCGACCCATGCATGGATTGAGATTTATGATAACGGATACTGGTACGGTTTCGATCCGACTCACGACAGGACAATTACTGATAATTATATTAAAGTTGCACATGGAAGAGACGCCTGTGACTGTCCCATGGAACGCGGTGTGTTCCGGGGATTGACAACCCAGAGCAATCGGGTTAAAGTAGTGGTCACGGAGCATGTGCCGGAAAATGAGGGAGAGAAACACCGATGATAGAAACAGTTGTATCTGTCGGACTGCCGGTGGATGAGAATCTGGTTGTGAAGAAAAACCGTCTTCAGCCGGAGACTCTGACCGGGCAGGAGAAAAGAATCTGCATCGTTACGGGCATTCACGGCGATGAACTGGAGGGCCAGTATGTATGCTACGAATTGATCAGAAGAATTGAGGCACAAAAAGAAAAGCTGAAAGGCATAGTAGATATTTATCCCGCCATTAATCCGCTGGGAATCGATTCGATTACCCGCGGAATTCCCATGTTTGATCTGGATATGAACCGGATTTTCCCCGGTTCCCTGACAGACGGTGCTCTGCCGGAGTATGTGGCAGCCCGGGTGGTTGAGGATATAGATGGAGCCGATATGGCTGTGGATATCCATGCCAGCAATATTTACCTGAGAGAGATCCCGCAGGTGCGGGTCAATGAAAAGACAGCCCGGGAGCTGGTGCCCTACGCAAAACTGGTGAACTGTGATTATGTGTGGGTGCACAGTGCATCTACGGTATTGGAGGCAACTCTGGCCTACAGTCTCAATTCCCGCGGGGTGAAAACTCTGGTGGTGGAAATGGGTGTAGGCATGCGGATCACGAAGGAATACGGCAATCAGCTCATTGACGGTATTTTCAATCTGATGATCGAGCTGGGAATCTGGGACAGCAAAGAGCGGCCGGCAGTGAAGGAACCCATTGTATCCACCGATCATGAAGTGGGATTTGTCAATGCCGATGTATCGGGTCTTTTTATTCCCTGTGTGGAACACTGGAAGGATATCAAAAAAGGCGCGCTGCTGGGTCAGATCGTCGATCCTCTGACCGGCAGAGTGGAACAGGAGGTCCTGTCCCCCATGGACGGTATGGTATTTACCCTGCGTGAATATCCCATTGTGGTCAGCGGTTCCCTGATCGCACGGGTTCTGGGAGGTGAATACCATGAATAAAAAGATCGTCTATTCTCTGAAATCCCTGTACCGCGAGGACATGAATATTTATGGATATACCTTTGGAGAAGGGGAAAAATCAGCATGCATCGTGGGTCCGATCCGGGGCAACGAGATTCAGCAGCTGTATGTATGCTCCCGCCTGGTCCGGGCACTGACTGCTCTGGAAAAACACAATGCCATTTTGCCCGGGAAGGAAATCATGGTGATACCGTCGGTGAATCATTATTCCATGAATATCGGAAAACGGTTCTGGCCCATTGACAATACCGATATCAACAGGATGTTTCCCGGATATGACAAGGGGGAGACGACCCAGCGGATCGCGGCCGGAGTATTTGATGTGGTAAAGGAGTATGAGTATGGCATTCAGTTTGCCAGCTTTTACATGCCCGGTGATTTCATTCCCCATGTGCGGATGATGGAGACAGGCTATCACAATCCCAGTCTGGCCAATCTGTTTGGTCTGCCTTATGTGGTGATCCGCAAGCCGAAACCGGTGGATACCACAACGCTGAATTACAACTGGCAGATCTGGGAAACGAATGCATTTTCTTTATATACCAATGCTACCGATCAGATCGATGAAGAATCCGCCAGCCAGGCGGTGACTGCTGTTCTGCGTTTTCTTGCCAGAATGGGCCTGATACGGTATAATTGTCATGGCGGCTATATCGCCAGTGTCCTGTATGAGCAGGAACTGGAAGTGATCCGCAGTGAGGCGGCAGGCATTTACCGGCCTCTGAAAAAGCCGGGAGATTCTGTGTGCTTCGGTGAAAAAATCGCGGAGATCATTCATCCTTTTGAGGGAACTGTGGAAGGAGAGATTCTGGCATCCACGGATGGCGTCGTTTTCTTCTCCCATGTGAAGCCGCTTGTGATGGAGAATGAAGTTGTGTACAAGCTGATCCGGAGAATTCACATCTGAGCAGGAGATTCAGATGTGAACAGGGAGCTGGAATCTGAACGGAAAAGTCAGATTTCAGCAGCTGATTAAATGAATGACAGGCACAGTGAGAATAGGGAAGGCTGGAGTTTTTCATCCTTCCCTGATTTATATTGCTTTATAATGCCGCTTCTGCGGCGGGGAGGGAAAGATGGAACAGAAGGAATTTTTGGAAAAAGTCCACGGGCTGCTGGCTCTGGCAGACGGGCGGGGAGGAACGATTACGGAAGCCATGATGGAAGAACCGTTTGCCGGTGAAAATCTGGATGCGGATCAGATTCTGTCGCTGCGCAGCTATCTGAAAGCCAACGGAGTCACTATCGTATCGGAGGAAGAGGATGCTGCTGCGTCCAAAAAGATTGTGAAAATGACGTCCGTTCGCGGTACCGGAAAGATGGAGAATCAGGAAAAGAAAATCTATAAATCCTATCTTGCGGAGATGGAGCTGCTGGAAACCTATGCGCCGGAGGAAGAAGCGGAGCTGTTTGCACGGAAGCTGTCAGGTGATCATGCGGCAAGACAGCGTCTGGTGGAAGGCAATCTGAAACGGGTTGTGGAGCTGGCAGGCAATTTTGCCGGGCACGGGGTGCCGCTTTCCGATCTGGTACAGGAAGGCAACATGGAGCTTCTCCTCATGGTGGATGAGCACAGCGGAGCGGGATTCCAGGAACAGCTGGAAAGCCGTATTTCCGCGGCCATGCAGCTGCTGGTGGAAGAACATTCCGGCAATGATTCCTTCAAAAACCGTATGGCAGATCTGGCCAACAAGCTGATGGATGCATCGGAGGAATACGCAGCCGATATGGGAGAACAGCCCACCATTGAAGATCTGGCGAAGATACTCCATGTACGTCCCGACGAGGTGGAAACCGTGATGAAGATGTCCATGAATGCCATGACCATGGATGAGACCGGCTTCGGCGGAGAATAAATCGGTGCAAAGGAGTATTTATGAATCTGCCTGAACCATTTTTGGAACGTATGAAGCAGACCCTTGGAGACGAATCTGAAGCTTTTCTGAAAAGCTATGAGGACAACCGGTACCAGGGGCTGCGGGTCAATGAACTGAAGATTTCCAGAGACGATTTCCTGAAGCTTTCCGGTTTTTCTCTGGAACCGGTGCCCTGGTGCCGCAACGGATTTTATTATCAGGAAGAGGAGCGCCCCGGCCGTCATGTGTGGCATGAAGCGGGGATGTACTATATTCAGGAGCCAAGTGCCATGTCGGCGGCGGAATTGCTGCAGGCAAAGCCCGGAGAACGGGTGCTGGATCTCTGCGCGGCGCCCGGCGGGAAGTCGTCCCAGCTGGCTTCGGCCATGAAAGGGGAAGGACTTCTGGTGGTCAATGAGATCCATCCTGCCCGGGCAAAAATCCTTTCCCAGAATATGGAGAGGATGGGTGTGCGTAATGTACTGGTATGCAATGAGACGCCGGCCCGTCTTGCAGACCGGTTCGAAGGCTTTTTCGACCGGATTCTCTGTGATGCTCCCTGCTCCGGCGAAGGGATGTTCCGAAAGGACGAGAATGCAGTGGCGGAATGGAGTACGGAGCATGTAAAGATGTGTGCGGACCGACAGTTTTCCATTCTCATGGAGGCACAGCGGATGCTGAAGCCCGGCGGACGTCTCGTCTACTCCACCTGTACCTTTGCCGAAGAGGAGAATGAAGGCGTCATCGCCCGTTTTCTGGAAGCATGTCCGGAGATGGAAGCTGATCTGTCGGTGGACTGTCCGTATTTCACACCGGGGAAACTGCCCGGAACCTGGAGACTGTGGCCCCACCGCCTGCACGGAGAGGGCCATGGCGTGGCCGTTCTGAAAAAGGCCGGGGAACGGATGGACAGCCGGGATGACAGGATTCTTCAGGAAAAGACGATTTCCTGGGACGACAGAAAGCAGTTGAAGGAATTCCATGCGTGGGAGGCAGAAACGCTTGCCGGACCGCTTCGGGGACAGTATCTGTTTTTCGGCAGTCAGCTGTACCGGGTGCCGGAATTCTGTCCTCCTTTGAAAGGACTGAAAGTGCTTCGTCCCGGACTGCAGATGGGAGAAATCAAAGGAAAACTGTTCAAACCGGCCCATGCACTGGCCATGGCGCTGCGGCCGGAGGAGGTTTGCCGGGCAATCTGTGCAGACAGGGATGATATGTACCGGTATCTTCACGGGGAAACGCTGGAATGCGGAGGGGAAAAAGGCTGGGTACTGGTCTGTACGGACGGAGTATCTGCAGGCTGGGGCAAAGCCAGCGGCCAGACCGTAAAAAACCATTATCCCAAAGGCCTGCGGATTAACTGGTAAAAAGAAATTTATTTGTTTTTTATGGAAAATCATGTTATAATGAAACATTCCATGAGAAAGATTATTATATATGAGGAGAAACCGATGGAAAAGTTTAATGCCGTTTTGTCAGGCGAGTTGATGAAAGCTTTTGAGAGTGCCGGTTACGATGCTTCCTATGGCAAGGTGACCGTGTCCAATCGTCCTGATTTATGTGAATATCAGTGTAATGGTGCCATGGCTGCTGCCAAGGCATACCATAAAGCCCCCTTTATGATTGCAGATGATGTGGTTGCTGCTCTGAAGGACAGCGATATTTTCTCCGATGTACAGGTTGTAAAGCCCGGTTTTATCAATCTGAAAGTAAAGGAAGCATTTGTGGCTTCCTGTCTGAACCGTGAGGCACAGGATCCGAAGCTGGGATGTGACGATCTGGGTGAAGGCCGTAAGATGATCATCGATTACGGCGGTCCCAACGTGGCAAAGCCCCTTCATGTGGGACATCTCCGTTCTGCCATTATCGGCGAGAGTCTGAAGCGGATCGGCCGTTTTGTTGGTTATGATGTGGCGGGCGATGTGCATCTGGGTGACTGGGGTCTGCAGATGGGTCTGATCATTGCGGAACTGAGACACCGCAGACCGGATCTGATTTACTTTGATGATACGTATACGGGAGAATATCCGGAGGAAGCACCGTTTACCATCGGAGAGCTGGAGGAGATCTATCCTGCTGCCAGTGCAAAGTCAAAGGTGGATGAAGCATTTGCGGAAGAAGCTCATGATGCAACGGCCATGCTGCAGCAGGGCAGGCGGGGATACCGCGCCATCTGGAATCACATTCTCAATGTATCGGTGGCAGATCTGAAGAAGAATTATCAGTTCCTCAACGTTACATTTGATCTGTGGAAGAAGGAAAGCGATGCTCAGCCCTATATTCCCGATATGATTCAGATGCTGAAGGATAAGGGTCTGGCTTATGAAAGCAACGGTGCTCTCGTTGTGGATGTGAAGGAAGAAACCGATACCAAGGAGGTTCCTCCCTGCATTATCGTAAAATCAGACGGTGCCACTCTGTATTCCACTACGGATCTGGCAACACTGGTGGAGCGTGAAAAGCTGTTTGCTCCCGATTATGTACTTTATGTGGTGGACAAGCGTCAGGAGATGCATTTCAGACAGGTATTCCGCACCGCAAGAAAGGCAGATATCGTAAGACCGGAGACAAAGCTTGGTTTCCTGGGCTTTGGCACCATGAACGGAAAGGACGGCAAGCCGTTTAAGACGAGAGACGGCGGCGTGATGCGTCTGGAGGTTCTGATCCGCGAGATCACGGAAGCGGTCTACGAAAAGATCAGGGAGAATCGTACCGTTTCCGAAGAAGAAGCCATGGATACGGCAAGAATCGTGGCACTTTCCGCTATCAAATACGGCGATCTCTCCAATCAGGCATCCAAGGATTACGTATTTGACGTGGATCGTTTCACTTCCTTTGAAGGTGACACCGGTCCGTATATTCTGTATACCATTGTGCGGATTAAGTCAATTATCCATAAATACGAGGACAGCGCAGGAGCAGAAGAAGTTTCTGCAGCCGGTATCTGTGCAGCGCGCAGTGCCGGCGAGAAAGCACTTCAGCTGCTGCTGACCCGCTTTGGCGAGACGGTAGAGGCTGCTTTTGCGGAGACTGCACCCCATAAACTGTGTGCCTATATTTATGATGTGTCCAACGCATTCAATAAATTTTATCATGAAACCAGAATCCTGGCAGAGGAGGATGAGGCGGTAAAAGCCGGATATATCAGCCTGCTGGCACTGACACGGAAAGTGCTGGAGACCAGTATCGATCTGCTTGGATTTGAAGCGCCGGAGAGAATGTAGGAGTGATCATTCATGCCCATCACCCGCAGTATGATACAGGCGCTGGCGGGAAGCCGCCGCGCCTTTGAAGAAGGAAGCTCCATCTGTCAGATGGGGCAGGTGAATCTGAAGCCTGCGCAGAGCTTCTGGAAAGATGAGATCAAGATCATTGCATTTGCCCGCAATGATCATGAGACAGAAAAACAGGTAAACCTGACCATACGCGGCGGGAAGATCATTTCTTCCCGCTGCAGCTGTATGCATCCGGATTCCCGGAAAGGCCGTCTCTGTTCCCACGGCGTTGCGGCTGCGCTTGCATGGCTGGAACTGACGGACAATCAGAACGGGGAATCGGCTGACTTTGTGCGCCCTATGATCGAGCAGTACGGGCAGCTTCGCCAGAGAGCTGTTCTGGCGGATTACATCGGACAGACAAAAAGTGAAGAGGAACTGGTCCATGTGATGCCGGTTCTTTCCATGCGAAGTGTTTCGCAGAATCTGCCGCTCAGCTATCTTACAGGACAGCAGGACGGCTGCCTTGCGCTGAGTCTGAAGATCGGCAGCAGTAAATATTATAAAGTAAGGGATATCTCCTCGCTTCTGGAGGCATTTCGAAACGGCGGAAGATATCTGTATGGCAAATTCCTTGATTTTTATCATGTTCCGGAAGCCTTTGATCAGGAAAGCGTGCAACTTCTGGAGACACTGCTGTCCATTCATGACAGGATTCAGGATAACGGCGCTGACCGCCATGGGCGCAGAAGTACTTCTGCATATACCCGCGACAACAGTGCACTGCTGGTGGGGCAGGAAGATATGGATCGGCTGTTTGCGGCATTTTCCGATCCGCTTATCGAGGCGGAGGAGAGTCTGTCGCCTGCCGGTTATCTGAAAATCACTCAGGAGAATCCCGAACTGCAGCTTTTTATGAGGTATCGCAGCAATATCCGCCATTCTCTGGGAGTCAATCTGATTTTACGGCATAAACTGGCCGTATTTGCAGGCAACCGCCATCTGTATGTGGTGGAACATGATGTGTTGAGAATTGCCGATACGGATTTCAGCCGCCATATGAGACCGTTTCTTCTGGAAATGCTTTCAGGCAGTGAAGAACAGCCGGTCAGTGTACGGATCAGTGATCAGGATATGCCCGGTTTCTGTGTGGATGTACTGCCGGTACTGCAGCACTATGCCCGGGTGGACTGCACGGAGATTGAAGTTTCGGATTATCAATCGAGAACTCTGGAGACAGAATTTTTCTTTGACCGCAGGGGAGAGATGGAAATCACGCTGAAGATCATACATCGATACGGCAGCGTTTCCTTTAATCCGGTAAGCGGAGGGAATCCATCAGTTGTCTGGCGGGACCGGGCCGGAGAAAAAAAGGTGGCTCTCACTGCCGGAAAATATTTCGAACGAAGATACCCGGAAGAGGGGCTTCTGACCACATTTGAAGATGAACAGGCGGCAATCCGTCTGGCAGCGGGCGGGTTTGAGGAGTTTGCACCGTTAGGCAAAGTGAATCTGTCGGATTCTCTGTTGGAGTTGAAGATCCGCCAGCCGTCGCGGCTGCAGTTTCACGTACAGTCATTTTCCGACTGGCTGGAGTTGTCTGTTGATATGGACGGGCTCACTCAGAAAGAATTGGCGCAGATTCTCAATCAATATGAAGAGAAGAAAAATTATTATCATCTGAAAGATGGAAGTTACATTTTATTCCATGATCAGGAACTGGCTGTTCTGCCTGAATTGATGGAAGGGCTGCAGCTTTCCGCCGGGGATATTACCGGTACAGTCCGCAATATTTCCGGAAGCCGTGCGCTGTATCTGAAAAAACTGTTCGAAACGTATCATACGCAGTACAGCCACGACGATTATTTCGACCGGCTGACAGCATGTCTGGAAAAGAAGGATCTGCAGCCGGAACCGGTGCCTGCCGGATTTGACAGGATTCTCCGGGATTACCAGGTGAAAGGCTACCAGTGGCTCTGCATGCTGGACCGCATGGGATTCGGCGGGATTCTGGCGGATGATATGGGGCTGGGCAAGACGGTGCAGATGATCGCTTTGTTTCAGAAAATCTATCAGGATGGTGAGGAGACCCGCCCTTCACTGATCGTATGTCCTTCCTCTCTGATCTATAACTGGGAACATGAGATTGTCCGCTTTGCGCCGGGACTTACCACGGTGCTGATCACCGGAAACGGCAGGGAGCGGAAAATCATGCTGAAGGAAAAACCTGAGGCACAGCTGTGGATTACTTCCTATGACCTTCTGCGCCGGGATGTGGATCTGTACGGCAATTTCGAATTTCGACTGCAGGTGCTTGATGAAGCCCAGTATATCAAAAATCAGGGGACACAGAATGCCCGTGCTGTGAAAAAAATTCATGCCGTCCGCCGTTTTGCCCTGACCGGAACGCCGGTGGAGAACCGCCTGGGCGAACTGTGGAGTATTTTCGATTATCTGATGCCCGGATTTCTTTATTCCTACAACCGTTTTCATACGCTTTTCGAGATTCCGCTGATCAAAGATCAGGATGAGCGGGTGGTAACCCGGCTTCATAATATGATTTCCCCTTTTATTCTGCGGCGTCTGAAAAAGGAGGTTCTGACGGAGCTTCCGGACAAATGCGATACGATTCTTTATCCGGCTCTGGAGGGAGAACAGAAAAAGCTTTATGCGGCCTGCGCCCTGCAGCTGAAACGGGAGCTGGAGCATGAGACTGATGATGCTTTCCGCAGAAACAGGACCGTGATTCTTTCAGAGCTGACAAGATTGCGGGAACTGTGCTGCGCCCCTTCACTGGTTTATGAGAATTTTACAGCGTCCAATGCCAAGCTGGAAGCATTGATGGAACTGGTACACTCCTGTCTTGACGGCGGACACCGCATCCTGATCTTTTCCCAGTTTGCACGGATGCTGGCACTCATCGAAACACGTCTGGAACAGGAGAAGATTCCCTGTTTTACCCTGACCGGCCAGACCGGCAAGCAGGAACGGCAGCAGCTGGTGGAACGATTTGGAGAGGGAGAAGCCCCTGTCTTTCTGATCTCTTTGAAAGCAGGCGGAACGGGACTGAACCTGACAAAGGCAGACACCGTCATTCACTACGATCCCTGGTGGAATGTGGCAGCCCAGAATCAGGCCACCGACCGGGCTCACCGGATCGGACAGACAAAAGAAGTCAATGTCTACCGGCTCATTGCGGCAAACACCATCGAAGAAAACATCCTGAAACTTCAGGAAGCCAAACAGAACCTGGTCGATCAGGTCCTGTCCGGCAGTCAGGTAAGCCTGGCGGAACTTACAAGAGAAGAACTGATGGAACTGCTGTAACTGTCCACCCGCCTGATGCAGCCGGAATCATGATTATTTTTAACTTTAAAGCATTAAACTACTTGACGCGTTTTGACAACTTTATTATAATGGTTGATGAAATTACAGAGCTTTTTGTACCTGGGCGTCAGTGGAGAATGCAGTTTCCCGGCTCCTGCACGGTATGGCTGTCCGGATGCGGCAGTGGCTCTGAGAGGGAATGAGGAAAAGACATGAGTTTTAATTTTATTGAGAAGCTTCCGATTCCCATGGTGACGAAAGAGCGTTATCCTATGGGACCGGAACTGGTTAAGATTAAAGAAGAGAAGGATGCGGAAATCAGAAAGATTTTTACAGGAGAGAGTGATAAATTTCTGCTGGTGATCGGCCCCTGTTCCGCTGATAATGAAGAAGCGGTTCTTGACTACTGTACCCGTCTTGCAAAGGTTCAGGAGAAGGTGGAAGACCGTATTATTATTGTGCCCAGAGTGTATACCAGCAAGCCCCGTACCACCGGCCTGGGCTACAAAGGTATCCTTCATCAGCCGGATCCGGAGAAGAAGCCGGATCTTTACAATGGTGTGCTGGCAGTGCGTCAGCTGCACATGGATGTGATCAAGCAGACCGGTTTTACTACGGCGGATGAGATTCTTTACCCGGAGAATTACCGTTATATGCAGGATATCCTGTCTTATGCGGCAATTGGTGCCCGTTCCGTGGAGAACCAGCAGCACCGTCTGGTGGCCAGCGGTATGACCATTCCCGCAGGTATGAAAAATCCTACCAGCGGCGATCTGTCTGTTATGATGAATTCCGTTATCGCAGGCCAGTCCTCCCATGATTTTATCTTCCGCGGATGGGCTGTCAACACCACCGGCAATGACCTGACTCATACGATTCTGAGGGGTTATACGGATAATCACGGAACCAATCATTCCAATTATCATTATGAAGATCTGCAGCATGTATGCCAGCTGTACGGTGAGAAGAATCTGAAGAATCCCGCATGTATCGTGGATACGAACCATGCCAACTCCGGCAAGAAGTTCAAAGAACAGATCAGGATTGCAAGAGAGGTTCTCAACAGCCGCAGATATTCAAAGGATGTTCATGATCTGGTAAAAGGTTTCATGATTGAAAGCTACATTGAAGAAGGATGCCAGAAGATCGGCGAAGGCGTATACGGCCGTTCCATTACAGACCCCTGTCTGGGATGGGATGACAGCGAGAAGCTGATTTATGAAATTGCGGAAAACTGCTGAATAATCAGTGAAGAAACCGAATAACTGTTCAGAGCTGCCATTTATACAGCAGCAGGCTTTGAGCAGGATCATAAAAAGGGATGAGGCACATGCAGCTCTCATCCCTTTTTAATTTTTTTGCTGTGGCTGCGCCGGCAGATTTGAGGTATCTAATCTATGAACACATATTTTTTCAGCCGGTCCATGGCTTCCTGTACTCTGCTGAAGGGAACGGCGAAATTCATGCGGATGGCACAGGGACCGTGGAACGGTTTTCCGTTCTGCCAGGTAACTCCCACATCCCAGCCGGCCTGCAGCACCTCTGCATGGGTTTTTCCGTGGGCTTCGCACCATTCGCTGCAGTCCAGGAAAAGCATGTAGGTTCCTTCCGGTCTTGCAAAATGCACCTGAGGAAAGTTTTCTTCCATAAAATCACAGGCATATTTCAGATTATTGCTCAGCACCTGACAGAGCTCGTCAACCCATTCCTGTCCTTCCTGACTGTAGGCACCGATGAGTGCGTGCATGCTCAGTACGTTCATGGAATTGTAGTGGCATTTGCTGCTCTGAGCCACAACCCGGTCACGCAGATAGGAATTATAAATAATATGGTAGGAACCGATCAGCCCGGCCAGATTGAATGTCTTGCTGGGTGCGTACAGAGCGATGGTGCGGTTCTTTGCGTCTTCACTGACAGACTGGGTGGGAATATGACGGTGTCCGTCCAGCAGAATGTCAGACCAGATTTCGTCGGCGATGACGATGCAGTCGTTGGCTCTGTACACTTCCATGGCTTTTTCCAGCTCTTCCCGTTCCCATACCCGGCCGCAGGGATTGTGGGGGCTGCAGAAAACGGCAAGATGAATCCTGTTGGCTTTCAGTTTGGCATCCATGTCTTCATAGTCCATGCGCCATACGCCGTTTTCATCCTGTTTTAACGGACTCAGAACGATCCGTCTGCCGCCGTTTTCCAGACTGCCGGTGAACCCGATATAGGTGGGACTGTGCAGCAGAATCCGGTCGCCGGGAGCGGACAGTGCTTCCACTGCGGACATCACGCCGCCCAGAACGCCGTTTTCATAGCCGATTTCTTTTGCTGTGAGTCCCTTTACGCCGTTGCGCGTCTCATGCCAGTTGATAATGGCGTTGTAGTATTCATCACTGGTACGGAAATAGCCGTAAGCCGGGTGGGATGCACGCTCGATAATGGCCTGGGGAATGGTGGGAACCGTAGGAAAATTCATATCCGCCACCCACATGGGGATGGAATCAAAACCATCTTTGGGCAGTGCGGGAGCAAATCCCGGAGCCGAGCCCAGAGAATCCACCGCCATGGCATCCTTTCCGCGGCGGTCCATAATACTGGTAAAATCATATTTCATTTGTAAAAACCTCTTTTCCTGCATGCGGTAAGCAATTGCGATTATTAAGTGTATCATATCGGAAATTGCTGGAAATGGCAATCAGGTTTTGGAATGAATTGCTGAGAGGGGGAAAAACTGATATACTTGTAAAAATGCCTGTCATGGCACTGGTGAAAGGATTGAGAAATATGAAGAATAAATCGAAACTGAATAACAAGTCAAAACAGAGCGGCAAATTGAATCAAAGCGGTAAATTGAAACAAAACAGTAAATCAAATCAGAAAAGCAAACAGGAACCGAAACCTTCCGTTCCCGCGGAATGGCTCTACATGACCGATCGCGAAATCGGTATCCGTGAGATTGCCTCCTCCTTTGAATCGGAGGAGATGACCGAGATCTGGGAAGAAGCCGGTGTGGCGGAGGTGATTCTGGGAGAGAAATCTTCCATGGATATGGAACTGACGGAAAATGATCTGGGCGATGAGGAGAGCAACCGGTTTCTTCAGGAAAATCAGGTGAAAACCCTTTTTCTGGTAACGGTTCCGCCGCTGGATTTTGAAAGGGCAAAAGAGTGTATGGAGAAAATTACTGCGGCAAACGGTGGATTTTTCTGCGGTGATACGGATGATTTTACACCGGTGGTCCGGTGATGGAAAGGAGAAAGGGTATGGCAAGAAATACAGGGGCATGTCTGATCTGCGGGGAACCGCTGATGTATTTTGAGACGGAGCGGGAGATGGAATGTGCAGTCTGTCATCACAAATTCATGAGCAAAGCGAGCTGCGTACATAATCATTACGTATGCGATTCCTGTCACAGCAAAAAGGGGCTGGAGGAGATCATGCAGGTCTGTTCCCGGACCGGTTCCTGCAATCCCATTGAGATTATGCAGGAACTGATGGAGTATCCCTATATTTACATGCACGGACCGGAGCACCATGTGATGGTGGGGGCTGCGCTTCTGGCAGCCTATCACAATGCCGGCGGCGGGATTGATCTGGAAAAAGCGCTGAAAGAGATGTTTGCCAGAGGCCGCAAAGTTCCCGGGGGAGCCTGCGGCTTCTGGGGAAGCTGCGGAGCAGCAGTCAGTACGGGTATGTTTGTAAGCATCATTACCGGGTCCACTCCTCTGAGCAGGGAGGCTTGGGGGCAGTCCAACTGTATGACAGCGGCGGCTCTGAACCGGATCGGAAGCCTTGGCGGCCCCAGGTGCTGCAAGCGGAACAGTTTTTCCGCTGTTCTGGAAGCTGTCCCTTTCGTGAAAGAAATCACCGGGGTGGAAATGGAACTTCCCAAAAAGGTGGTATGTACATTTTCCCGTGAGAATAAGCAGTGCCTCGGTAAAAACTGTCCGTACCATAAAAATGCGTAAAAGAACGCAGCGGCGGAATAAAGACAATTCAGCCGGGTTTTTCTACCTTTTATTGGAGGGTCTCCAGATTCTCTGTTTTTCCGCTTCTTTTATCAGCTGGTCCCGGAAGTCGGGATGAGCGATGGAGATGAGCTTTTCCGCCCGTTCCCATGAGGTGGCACCTTCCAGATTGACGGCCCCGTATTCCGTTACGATATAATAGACCTGGCTTCTGGGGGAGGTGATGATTTCCCCCTGGAAGTGCGGCAGGATGCAGGATTGAAGGGCACCGTTTTTATCCCGGAAGGTGGAATTGACGCAGATGAAGGATTTGCCTCCTCTTGAGATGGAGGCGCCTTCCAGAAAGTCCAGCTGTCCGCCGGTTCCGCTGATCTGGCGGGTTCCCACGCTTTCCGCACTGACCTGCCCGTACAGATCGACACTGATGCAGCTGTTGATGGAAATCATGTTGTCAATCATACCGATGACATCGGGCCGGTTCACGTATTCCAGAGGATAGGCCATGACAGTGGGATTGTCGTCCAGCCATTCATACAGCCGGGGCGAGCCGATGGCAAAGCCCATGACACTTTTTCCCGGGTTGATGTTTTTCATGCGGTTTGTCAGCTTCCCCTGCATGGCCAGTTCCAGATAAGCATCTGAACACAGCTCCGTGTGCATGCCCAGATCCTTCAGATCGGAATCCGCCAGCAGGGTACCCACCGCATTGGGCATGCCGCCCACGCCGATCTGAATGGTGGAACCGTCTTTGATAAAAGGAATAATATGTTCGGCGATGAGAATTTCTTCTTCCGTCAGGATATGTTCCGGCATCTCCCGAAACGGCTCATGATCCCCTTCCACGATATAATCCACATCGGAAATATGAATACAGTCATCATAGCCGCCCCGGATTTTCGGCAGCTGTTCATTGATTTCCAGAATCACGATCTTTGCTTTTCGAAGGATTTCCGCAGAAGTTCCTATATTAATGGAAAAATTGAAATAACCGTGCTTGTCCATGGGAGGCACTGCAATCATGGCCACATCCACATCGATAAAAAAATGATAGTAGGCAGTCAGATTATGGAAAACCATGGGAATGAAATAACACTGTCCTTTATCACATAATTTCCGTTCGTAAGGGGAGCAGTGCCAGGTATTGTAGGTAAAATGCTTCTGTTCCGGATCGCATTCCACCACTTCAATGGGGCCGCTGATCATATTGCCCCTGATCTTCACATCGGTCAGTTCCTCTTTTCTCCGGGCCAGCGCCTGATCCAGCAGAACCGGCATCGCCGTAGCGGTCGTATAATCCACCCAGTCACCGCTTTTAATCACACGCACCGCCTCATCGGGGGTACGAAGTTTGCTTCTGTACTCGCTGTAATAATCCATAAAACTTCTCCTGTAGGTAAGGCGTATTTCAGATTCTGTTACTCAAAGTATATCATTTTTCCGTGAAGCATGCCACTGTAATTCTGCCGCCGCAGGTCATCTCCTCCCTGACAAAAGGAAATTCTGCCCATGTATATGAAAAAACTTCAAAACCAAGAAAATCTGTGAAAAAATGAGAAAACAGGAGAAAATATCCAAAAATATATTAATTCAGAGAAAAACAGCCTGTTGCAAATAGTCAGGGGATTTAATAATATATACACAGTTCGTTAGCACTCAAACGAAAAGAGTGCTAACAAGGTAAAAAGCAAAGTTCAGGGCTTTCAGAACCCGTCAGTAAGGAGGACATAAAGATGAAATTAGTACCTTTAGGTGATAAAGTCGTTTTAAAACAGAAAGAAGCAGAAGTAACAACAAAGTCCGGTATTATCCTGGCAGGCAGCGCTGCAAAGGAAAAACCTCAGGAAGCAGAAGTCATTGCTGTAGGTCCCGGAACCAGCGAAGTTACCATGATGGTAAAACCCGGTGACATGGTAATCTATTCCAAATACGCAGGAACAGAAGTAAAGCTGGGCGATGAAGAATTCATCGTTGTAAAACAGGCAGATATTGTAGCTGTTGTAGAAGAATAATTGATTTATAAGTAATTGATTTTTGGCAGGCAGCAAATTGCTGCCGGTTTAATATTTTATCATTATCGTTTGGAGGATGAATCAACATGGCAAAGGAAATCAAATACGGCGCTGAAGCAAGAGCAGCACTGGAATCAGGTGTGAATCAGTTAGCAGATACAGTAAGAGTAACATTGGGACCGAAAGGCAGAAACGTTGTCCTTGACAAGACATACGGAACTCCCCTGATCACCAACGACGGTGTAACCATCGCCAAGGAAGTGGAACTGGCAGATCCTTTCGAAAACATGGGTGCGCAGCTGGTTAAGGAAGTTGCTACAAAGACCAACGATGTAGCAGGTGACGGTACCACTACCGCAACCGTACTGGCTCAGGCGATGATCAATGCAGGTATGAAGAATCTGGCAGCAGGCGCCAACCCCATCATTTTAAGAAAAGGTATGAAGAAAGCTACCGAATGTGCAGTAGAAGCAATTAAGGAGATGTCTCATCCCGTAAGCCACAAGGATCAGATCGCAAAGGTTGCTGCAATTTCAGCAGGCGATGAAGAAGTTGGCGTTATGGTAGCAGATGCCATGGAAAAAGCTACTGCTGACGGTGTTATCACCATTGAAGAATCCAAATCCATGCAGACTGAACTGGAAATCGTAGAAGGTATGCAGTTTGACAGAGGTTATATTTCCGCTTACATGTGCACCAACATGGAAAAGATGCAGGCTGAACTGGACGATCCTTTCGTACTGATCACAGACAAGAAGATTTCTTCCATTCAGGAAATCCTGCCCTTACTGGAACAGCTGGTACAGAGCGGCAGAAAACTGCTGATCATTGCTGAAGATGTGGAAGGCGAAGCTCTGACCACACTGGTTATGAACAAGCTGCGCGGTACTTTCACCGTTGTATGTGTAAAGGCACCCGGCTACGGCGACAGAAGAAAAGAAATGTTAAAGGATATCGCTGTTCTGACAGGCGGTCAGGTAATCAGCGAAGAAGTTGGTCTGGAACTGAAGGATGCCACCATCAACATGCTGGGACGCTGCAAATCCGTTAAGGTTATGAAGGAAAGCACCATCATCGTTGACGGCGCCGGTGATCCCGAAGCAATCAAGGATCGTCTGAACCAGATCAAGGCTCAGTATGAAGAAACTTCATCCAGCTTCGACAGAGAAAAATTACAGGAAAGAATGGCAAAATTAGCCGGCGGCGTTGCAGTGATCCGTGTAGGTGCTGCTACCGAACCCGAGATGAAGGAAGCAAAACTTCGTATGGAAGATGCTCTGGCAGCTACCAAAGCAGCAGTTGAGGAAGGTATCATTTGCGGCGGCGGTTCCGCTTACATCCACGCTTCCAAGAAGGTTGCAGAGATGGCAAAGAATCTGTCAGGCGATGAAAAGACAGGTGCCGAAATCGTATTAAAGGCTCTGGAATCTCCTCTGTTCCACATTGCAGCCAACGCAGGTCTGGAAGGTGCCGTTATTATCAATAAAGTTCGCGAAAGCGAAGCAGGCATGGGCTTCGATGCACTTCATGAAGAATATGTCAACATGATTGAAGCAGGTATCGTTGACCCTGCAAAGGTTACAAGAAGTGCATTACAGAATGCTACCTCTGTTGCATCTACACTGCTGACAACAGAATCTGTTGTTGCAGCCATCAAGGAACCCGAACCGGCAGCACCTGCCGGCGGTATGGGCGGAATGATGTAACATTCGGTTATACCCGGAATTTATTGCCGGGCAGACGGACGTATTATCTGTCTGCCCGGCTTTTTGTGTACATACGATCTATTTTGTAAAGGGGGAAGTGAAATCCGAACAGGAGATTCCGGGAACTGTTTATAAATTTTGGAGAATCAGATGATTAAAATGAATGGTAAAATGAAACAATTGTTTGAAACTCAAAAATCAAATCAGATTTCTTCAGAAATTGATCTAATTGTAGAAAGAATAGTCGAAAAAACCAGGTTGATAAAAGACTGTATCATTTTCGATGAAGATGAAAGCTTGGATGAGAAACAAATAGATTTTCATGTAATTATGAAATTTGTTAATGATTGGACTGGATATGAAGTTAGTTGTAATGAATTAAAGTTTTCGTTATCCGAAATTCCTGTAAATCAATTTTTAGATTTTATTGAAAAGATGAATTTTTCTCTATCTCAGAAATATAAAAAAAGAAAATTTGTAATTATTCTTTGTGTATGTGACGGGGAAATTGATTTGAGGTTCCATACTTATCGAAAAAACGAGGGATTGTGGTTAGATGAAGATTTGGATTCATACCTGAATCCGATTTTATATCGGATTTAGATATTTTTAGTAACAGCAAAACTGCATAATAACAATCAGTATCAAGGACAAACTAAACAGAATTTCCTGAATGAAGATATCCGCGAAAGCACCACAAATCTGATAGACACAGCAGGAAGAGGTGTGGTATCTTATCAGTATACAGAGATAATCTTTTTCATCTGGAAATGGATACTGACTGGGAAAAGGTATGGGATATTATTAACGAACCGATTAAGGAATATCTGGAGACTGGTTCTGAATCTGAAAAACTGCTCCGGTATGAGGCCGTTGCAACCGACTGTTTAATAAGATTTTTACCAAAAAGTACTGGCACCGGAATTCTATTCGGATATGGCACATCTTTATATTGATGAAGATGAATTTCCTGTATTAGACTATATTTTCATTGGAGGTTACAGTCCGGATCATGGAAAAACACACTGCGGATATACATACGGAATGAACTGCTTTGGAAAAAAGGA
>JBJELO010000220.1:0-1906 GCA_051879195.1 Lachnospiraceae bacterium | reverse complement strand
CTCTCTTCATACTTCACCGTTAATGTCCGTTCTTCCAGATCTACCGCATCAATGATCCCAATATCTCCATTAAACACTTCCTTATCATAATTATTCTTGATCTGCATGACCTTATCATGGATCCGGAAAACCGAACCACTGCGGCGAAGACCTTCTCCCTGAGGATTCAGTGTCTCCTGCAGTGCCAGATTCAGATTCGCTGCCCCGACAATCCCACGCTGCATCGGTGTCAGCACCTGGATCTGCGCCGGCGGCACATGATAATAATGAGATAATTTACGCTGTACCAGATCCACCACTTCTTTTACGGCTTCCTCTGGGTCTTCCTTCTGTATGAAAAAGAAATCCGTATTTTTTCCATTAGAAAGATCCGGCATCTTCCCTACATTGATCCGGTGCGCATTCATAATGATCCGGCTCTCCTGTGCCTGCCGGAAGATCCTTGTCAGCCGGATAACAGGGAACTGCCCGGAATCAATCATATCTCTTAATACATTTCCGGCTCCGACAGAAGGAAGCTGATCGATATCACCTACCAGAATCAGGCGCATGGAATCCGGAATTGCCTTAAGCAAAGAATTCATCAGAATCGTATCGATCATCGAGCATTCATCCACGATCAAGACATCCCCTTCCAGTGGATGTTCCTCATTCTTCTGATATCCTTCCGGAGGCTTATATTCTAACAGGCGATGAATGGTCTTCGCCTCCAGTCCAACCGTTTCTTCCATACGTTTAGCCGCACGCCCGGTCGGTGCCGCGAGCAGTATCTCCAGTCCATATGCACGAAATGCAGCAATGATCCCCTGTGTAGTCGTCGTCTTGCCAGTTCCGGGACCGCCAGTCAAAATCATGACCTTAGAATCTGCGGCTCTACGGATCGCCTCTGCCTGAATCTCATCATACTGCATTCCTACAATCTGCTCAATCCTGCTAACATCCACAGACAGCCGATCATTCCCAGTCTTTTTCTTCGCTTCTGAAAGCCGCACCCACAAGCGGTCTCCTCCGGGTTCTCTCATAAGTTTTCGAAGCTTGTTCGCCACTCCTGTCTCGGCATAATAAAAAGCTGGAAGATACACGGCTCCTTCTTCCTGGATCAGATCGCCACATCTTAGCATCTCATCCATCGTCATGGTCAGAGTACTCTCTTCTGCCTCCAGCAGCTCCGAGGCTTTCGCTATCGCCTGCTCCTTTTCTGCATACACGTGTCCTTCATCCGCCAAAGCACTTAATGTGTACATCAGTCCACTCCTCAAACGCACAAAAGCTTCCTTCTGAAATCCCAGCTTTTCCGCAATGCCATCCGCAGTTTTAAAGCCGATCCCCCAGATATCATCTGCCAGACGGTATGGATTCTCCTTCACTTTATCGATACTTTCATTCCCGTACTGTCGGTATATCTTTGCTGCAAACGAGGTGCTGACACCATGATCCTGTAAAAACAGCATGACATTTTTAATCTCTTTTTGCCGTTCCCAGCTCTCCTGGATCTGATCCACTCTCTTTTTCCCGATTCCAGGCACTTCCAGAAGGCGCCTGGGATCTGTCTCGATCACTTCCAGCGTATCCGTTCCAAACTGATAGACGATCCGCTTCGCAAACTTTGGACCAACTCCTTTGATCAGACCAGAACCAAGATACTTCTCGATTCCATATATCGTTGCAGGCATCGTCTCTTCCCAGCGTTCGGCAATGAACTGCCTTCCATACTTTGCATCCACCTTCCAGTTTCCTTCTACCAGAAGGACAGAACCAACCGTAGCATCCAGAAGATTTCCTACTAACGGTATCAGATCCTGATATCCTTTGACAGCTACTTTAAGAACAGAATACCCATTTTCCGGATTCTGATATGTAATTCGTTCCACCACACAACGGATCTTCATCATCTTGCATATCTCCT
>JBJELO010000219.1:0-33793 GCA_051879195.1 Lachnospiraceae bacterium | reverse complement strand
CCAGTCTTTTCAAGCTTTCCAGCTAACTTAAATTTTCTTCGTGAAACAACCCTGTCCCCGCATTTTTTCTGTTCTTTTCTTTTTTAACTGTTTTTTCTCTTTTTTTCACGGTATTCCGCAAGTACCTGCTGAATCCTCATCTCAGGATGCAGCAGATCGTGAATGCTGATATCATGATTCAGCGTATCGATGATCAGAGCCAGATATCTGCTGATATCAACACTTACATAATAAGGACGTGACAGCAGTTCTTCTTTCTGATAGATCAGATTGGTTGTCAGAACACGGTCAATCAGCCCTTCTTCATAATAAGTGTCAAATTTGGCCATACCGTTGGTGAACAGACCAAAGGTGGCACAGACAAATACTTTTCTTGCCTTGCGCCGCTTCAGCTCTCTGGCCACATCCAGCATACTTTCCCCGGAGGAAATCATGTCATCGATAATCAGCACATCCTTGCCTTCCACGGAGCTTCCCAGGAATTCATGAGCGACGATGGGATTGCGCCCGTTCACGATTTTTGTATAGTCTCTTCTCTTGTAAAACATGCCAACATCAAGTCCCATATTGTTGGCATAATAGACAGCACGCCCCATAGCACCTTCATCGGGGCTGATGATCATCATATGATCACTGTCAATCTCCAGTTCAGGCTCGATCTCCAGCAGCGTCTGGATAAACTGCAGACTGCACTGTACATTCTCAAAGCCGTTCAGCGGAATTGCATTCTGGATCCGGGGGTCATGTGCATCAAATGTCAGGATGTTGTCCACACCCATGGAAACCAGTTCCTGCAAAGCAAGTGCACAGTCCATGGATTCTCTTCCGCTGCGTCTGTGCTGCCTGCTCTCATATAAGAAAGGCATAACAACCGTAATACGTCTTGCCTTGCCTCCGACTGCCGCAATCACTCTTTTCAGGTTGGAAAAATGGTCATCGGGCGACATGTGATTCACCTTGCCGCAAAGAGAATACGTCAGGCTGTAATTACATACATCAACCATGATATACAAATCATCACCGCGCACTGACTGTGTAATCTCTCCCTTGCCCTCTCCGCTTCCGAAACGGGGAGTCTTTGCTTCAATAATATAAGAATCGCGTTCATAGCCGCTGACAGAAAGCGTATTGCCCTGACTCATTCTTTCCTTGCGTCTCTCGATCAGGATCTTTTCCACCTTTTCCATCAGAGGCATACATCCCTCAACAGGAATCAGACCCAGCCGGCCGACAGGAATCGTATTAAATGTATTAGCCATTATTTTCTCTCCTATGTGCAAACAGTTTTTTCCGGATACAGTTTTTTCTGAATACGGATATCTTTACCATAAAGTTTCAGTACCCTGTAATTGCTGATCAGTCTTGAACTGATTCTCTCCGAATAGTGATTTCTGATCTGTGTCATATTCAGATTGGTGGATATAACCACCGGCCGATTGGTTCTCGCCCGTTCATTAATGCAGGAAAACAGGCGGGACATGGTAAAATTGTTGGCCACTTCGGTACCCAGATCGTCAATGATCAGAAGATCGCAATCGTATATGTGATGGTACATCAATTCTTCCTCCGGCTCCCGGTCATCCTGAAACTCATGGGAGGAAAAAATCTCAAACAGCTCTGCAGCAGACAGATAAATCACAGAACAGCACGCATCCAGCAATGCCTTGGCAATGCAGTGGGTCAGAAACGTCTTGCCTGTCCCCGCCGGACCTGTCAGCAGAAGATTCTGTTTCTTCTGCCCGAACTGTCTGGTCATCTCCTTGCAGACAGCCGCCACTTCCTGTGCATTCTGCCGTGGACTTATACAATTGTCTGATGCTGTACTATCATACCATTCAAATGAAAAAGTGTCAAAGTTTTCTTTTTCAAGTATTTCCCGTAAATTGGACTGACGGTACAGCAGATCGATCTCTTTCTGGCGGAAGCATCCGCACTTTCTGCCGTCCGCGTATCCGGTATCACGGCATACGGGACATGTATACTGCATATCCATGGCATTCTCCGGGTATCCGTGCCCCAGCAGAAGGACCTTTTTCTGCTCCTTCAGGTCTGCCATACGGACCTTCAGCTCCTGCAGAGAACCCGGATCTCCGCTCAGAAGCTTCCTCGCCTGACCCGCAGCCAGCGAAGTAATCTCATTGTCCAGTTCACGTATGGCCGGAATCTGTTTATAAATTGCCTGAATCCGTTCCTCCAGCTCACGGGCATGACGGAATTTTATCTGATTATACTCCCGCATAATTTCATCATACTGAGAATTGGTCAGCGACATCCGGAAGCCTCCTTTTAATTGTTTGAATTGATCTGCTTCAGCAGTTCATCGTAATCATAATCTCTCTGTTCAAAATCATGGAACTGCGCCCCGGGTTTATTGCCGGTGGGACGGCCGCTAAATGAACCGCCGCCGGATCCACCACTGTTTTTCCCGGATCCGTTCCTGCCTGCCTGGCCTTTGCCCGCGGTCTTTTTCCCGTTTTCTTCCTTTTCTTTCTGAAATTTTTCATCGAGCCCCTGTATCTGATCCAGACGGGAAATTCCGGCCTTTTTCCACCTGGAAAGAATGGATTCCACATAATTCAGATTCGGTTCATGAATCGATATCATGGTGCGGTTGCAGGCTTCCACTACCATATCCAGTGAAAAACCGTATTCCTGAAACCAGCTGTCGATGATCTTTTTCTCGGAAGGCGCCGGCTGACGCCCGCCAAGCCCCAGTGCTTTCATCACCGCATACAGATTTTTATTATGTAACGGTGTGTAGATCCGGGCCTGCTCCACGGTTCTGATCTTCTTGCGGTGCCAGTCGATAGCTACCGCTTCCATGTAACGCACACTGCGATGGCCGTTGGAAACACAGGATTCCACCAGATATTCCAGCAGTACGGCATCCATCTTCAGTGCATCGTACATCCATGCAAATGATTCACAATCGCTTCTGGAAAGCGGAGATCCGATATACTGCTCCGCAATAAACAGAAGACGGCTGAAATTCTCATCAGCAGATACCGCCGCCAGATCTACCTGATGCGGCGGAAGCGGCTCCTCTTCCTGTGCGGACACGCACTGACCTGCCGCAGACTGGCTGACTGCGGACTGTCCACCTGCAGACCGAACGGCCACAGATTGTCCGTCTCCTGACTGACCGAATGCCGTCAGGCCGCCAGACTGCTGTCCGCCGGAAGTTTTCCTCTCCTCAGACTGTACGTCCAACGCGGACTGTCCCGACAACACGGACTGCGCCGCCTTCGCAAACTGTACCGATGCCGCCGGCTGAGCGGGAGCCCGACTGACCACCATCTCTTCCTGCACCCGGTTGTTCCCGCCGTCCTGTGCCGATACCGTCCGATTGCTTCCGTCTTCCTGCGGATCCAGCAGAATAATCTCCGAAAGAGTCCTGCTGCCCGGTTCATACCTCAGCTGCATCAGACCCTTTTTCTCCCAGTGGCGAAAAGAACGCAGCACATCACTTTCACTGCAGTCCAGAATATCCGCCATGCCGCTTACGGAAATTTCTTTCAGGGGATCCGCCAGAAGGCGCATCAGCAGAATATATGTCTTCACATGGCTGGAACCCGCAGTAATCATATACTGATCAATAAACACATTGGAAATCAGGGTATATCCGGTTCCTGTCCCCATTACCTTCAAATGACTCATAACGATCTTCCTCTTAATCCTTCTTATAATTTATATACTGTTTATATACTGTTTGCAAAACTGCTGACTGTTTATTCACACATTATAAACCCATTATCCACAGCGAGTCTGTGAATAATGTGGATAAAGTTCTCTTAAATCTGGCAATTATGGGAAACAACTCGGATATTATTGAAACAATTTAATAAATTTGCAGAATATTTCTCTATGAGTTATCCACAATTTCTTATCGTGTGAAACTGTTTCCCAGCAGATGCTCCCCTACTTTGTAAATATCTCCGGCTCCCATGGTGATAACAAGATCACCGGGATTGCAGTTTGTCAGAATAAATGTCTCTATTTCATCGAAGGAATCAAAGCTGTGTGCTTTTGTACCCAGCTTTTCGATCCGGTCTGCAATATCCTGCGAACTGATCCCCAGTGTATCAGTCTCCCTTGCTGCAAAAATCGGTGCCAAAAGCACTTCATCTGCCGCGGAAAGGCTCTTTGCAAAATCATCGAGAAGCGCTTTCGTGCGGGTGTAGGTATGGGACTGGAACGCACACCAGATCCTGCCTGTCTGCATCGCTCTTGCTGCCTTCAGTGTGGCATCGATCTCCTGAGGATGATGTGCGTAATCATCCACGATGGTCACACCGCCGATCTTTCCCTTGTATTCAAAACGTCTGTGCGCATTGCCGAATCCGGCAAGTCCCCCGGCAATATCCTCCGGTGCAATGCCCTCTTCCAGAGCGATTACCGCACAGGCCAGAGCATTCTTAACGTTATGAACACCTGGAACATTCATGTGAATTGAGGTGATTCTGCTGTAACCGCCGTCTTCCCGGTGCATAAGATCAAACGATGCATTGGCTCTGTCATCGTATGTAATCCCGGAAGCAATATAATCAGCGCCCGAATCCTCAAGGCCGAATGTTACAACTTCACAGTTCAGATCTGCTGTCAGCTCCTGCCAGCGGTCGATCTCACTGTTGATGACCAGAACCCCTCCGGCGGGCAGTTTCTCCATAAACAGACGGAAAGAATGGCGGATATCGTCAAGATCCTTGAAAAAATCCAGATGATCTTCCTCAATATTGAGCACCGCTTCCACTGTGGGATAGAAGGACAGAAAACTGTTGGTGTACTCACAGGCTTCTGTGATAAAGCAGTCCGATGCACCCAGATGGAAATTGCCGTGAATGCAGTCCAGCATGCCGCCTACCGTGATGGTGGGATCCTGTCCGGCGCGCAGCATAACCTCGGTGATCATGGAAGTTGTTGTAGTCTTGCCATGTGTACCGGAAATTGCAATTGCCGTTTTATAATTGCGCATAATCTGTCCCAGAAGCTCTGCTCTGGTCAGGCGGGGAATCCCAAGACGGATGACCTCTGCCAGCTCAGGATGATCTTCATGAATAGCGGCTGTGTAAACAACCACGTCAATCGCCTCCGGATCAATATTGGATGCAGTCTGTGTATAATAAATCCTGGCTCCTGCAGCTTCCAGCTGTCTGGTCAGGTCAGATTCTTTCATATCAGATCCGGTTACGGTAAATCCCTCCTTCATCAGAATCTCCGCCAGTCCGCTCATGCTGATACCGCCAATACCCATGAAATAAACTCTGCAGGGTTTGTCAAAATTAATCTGATACATAATATAACCTCCTCTTTTCAGGCCTTTATTCGGCTTTTTCTCTCAGTTTCTTTTCCAGAACAGCTGCAATCCTGCCCGGAGTCAGCCCTTCTTCATCTATGATATAATCGGCATACCTTTCATACTGTACACCTCTCTCTTCCATAAGTTCTTTCAGGCCCTGCCCTTCTTTCAGTGCCACGCCGCGGTCAACCAGATCACCCAGGCGGGAGGCCAGTTCCTCATAAGACACTCTCAGATACACCACCGGACCAAGCGCTTTCAGATGTTCCATGGCTTCCTCACAGTAGATAACGCTGCCGCCGGGAGCAATCACACTGCGATCCGCATTCAGATCGGCATTGACCCGATTTTCAATCGCCTTAAAACCGTCCAGACCGTCTTCCGCTATAATTTCTTTCAGAAGCCGTCTCTCCTGCTCCTGAATCAGAAGATCTGTGTCCACAAACCGATATCCCAGTCTTTTGGCAAGTACCACGCCAATAGTGCTTTTTCCTGCTCCCGGCATACCGATCAAAGTAATATTATTGCCTCTTTTCATTGGTCTCTCCCCTTTATATCAAAACAGCCTGAAATCAAACGACTGATTTCAGGCTGCACAATGTCTGCGAAGCGTTACTCTGCTTCTGATTCCCCTGGTGCTGATTCATCATCTGCTGTATTCCCGTCTGATTCAGCGGATGCATCTGCATCTTCACCCTCTGCGGTCTCGCCTGTACCTTCTTCTGTACCTTCCTCCGCATCAGACTCTGTCTCGTCCAGAATGCCTGTCATATCAGAAATAACAAGAGAATCACTGCTGTAATCCGGCTTTGATGCCTGATAATTGCTGTAAGCATTCTTTGCTGTCAGTCCCAGCATAACCACCAGAGCAATGACGAGCACGGCACCGGCCGCCCAGCCGCCGATACGGATCAGACGTTTTTTCTTTCTTTCTTTTTCCAGATTGGCTTTTCTGTTTTTCTTGTCTTCTTTATATTTATTGACTTTTTCTACACTCATCTGCTGCACAATCCTTTCCAGAGTTTACCTTATTAATCTCAGCCCATGCCTCCGGGGCTGGAATCCATGCTAATTATTGTATACTTCCTGCTCCAAATATGCAAGCATTATTTTGAGCAACCGTTCAGAGCCGGGCAGATTTATTACTTTTCAGCTGTTCAGACGTGCCGCTTTGCCAAAAAGCAGAAATCCGATTATGAACATAATGCTCAGCACTCCAACCCCGGCACTTGCGTTGGCGGTAATCTGTGTAATCACAGCAATCAGCGCGGTTCCCATAAAAGAGGCGCCTTTACCGCAAATATCAAAAATACCGAAATATTCTCCTGATTTTTCAGGTGGAATGATCCTTGCAAAATACGATCTGGACAAAGCCTGAATTGCCCCCTGGAACATTCCTACAGCCACAGCCAGAACCCAGAACTCCCACTGCCTGTCCAGCTGAATGGCAAATACGGCGATGCAGAAATACGCGCCGATACAGATACGGATCAGCTTCACATTGTTTACAGCTGCAGCCAGTCTGCCGAACAGCAGTGCAAACGGAAAAGCGACAATCTGTGTCAGAAGCAGCGCCAGCAAAAGTCCTGTAGTATCCAGCCCCAGCGCTTTTCCATAGGCAGTCGCCATTTCGATGATCGTATATACGCCATCTATATAGAAGAAAAATGCCAGCAGAAACATGAAAATATTTTTATGTTTTTTCAGATCGGCAAATGTGTGACCCAGACGGCGGAATGCAGCTGATATCTGATGTTTCTCTGCAGCTTCCACATAGTAAATCTGATGATAATTTTTCAGCAAAGGAATCGTCATGACCAGCCACCAGCCTGCATTGATAAACAGTGCAATGGCAATCGCTGTTGTCATCGTAATCCCGAAAGAATCATACATGAGAACAAACACAAGGCTGACCACAAAGGGTATACAGCTTCCGATATACCCCCAGGCGTATCCTTTGGAAGACACACTGTCCATCCTTTCCGGTGTTGTCACATCTGTCAGCATGGAATCATAAAAAACCAGACTGGCGGCATACCCCGTCTTGGCAATGATAAATACCACCAGAAAAATGACCCACGAACCCGGCAGTGCCAATGCCGCACATGATATGACACCAACCAGCACCGCTGTAACGAAAACCGGTTTTTTCATGCCTTTCTGATCGGAAAAAGCACCGAATACCGGCCCGATAAATGCCACAAGCAGAGTCGATATGGAAGCGGCATATCCCCACCATGCAAGATACTGGGCACTGGAAACGCCGTCATTTTCCGCCAGAGCATTGAAATAGATCGGCAGAATCGTTGCAACAAGCAGGGTAAATGCGGAATTTCCCACATCATACAATACCCAGCTCAATTCCTGTTTTGTCAGTTTTCCTTCTTTATTTACTTTATTCATTGATCCACCTGATTAAAATTTTGTTCAAAACGTTCAGGCAGGCTGCCTCCGCCGGCAGCTGCCATGATAAATCCTTCCATTTCCCGCACACATTCGGGTACTGCGCGTTCCAGACGCTGTTCCAGACCTCTGTTGATGTCTTCACATGCGGGATTGGCATGGGTCTTCATAACAAAAGAAGTAAATTCTTTTTCAGGACCAAATAAGAGATCGATCATACCTGCCAGAATCATGCGTTTCAGCCTTCCCGGGGAAAACAGCAGTCTCCGGATCAAGCGCATGCGCTCCTGACTGACCCGGACTGTGAAAGTAGACACTCCTTTATAAAAGACCGACATGGTCTCCGCCAGTTCCTGGGAATCATCCACCAGACGGTATATCGGATATTTCAGGGCACATCTGCCGTCCTTTTCCATCATATACCGGTCAAATTCCGTCTCCTGCTCCGTATGAGACTCTCCCGTCTCTCCAATCATCCGGGTAATAAAGCCATGACAGGAGGAATCCAGCATAAAATGGCAGATAAATCCCATAATATAGGCTCCTTCCGGCGAATTCATGCCTGTTACCCTCAGTATTTTGGCCGCCCGGCTCAAAAAAACGGATGCATTCTCCGAATGAATCTGATGTCCCAGCTGACCGTAGCGGTTTTTAACCAGCGGATTGAAGAAAAACAGAAAATCCGGTCCCTGAAGACCTGCTGCATATTCCTTTTTGTAATTTCTGACAATTTCTTTCAGCGAATCCGGCAGCTGCCGGTAAACCTTTTTTCCAAAACTGTAATGTGCATAAATAGCAGGCATTCACGCCACCTCCTTTTTCTGTATACGAATCTTTTCCTGCATGCGGGTCTTTTCCTGTATACCGTCTTACCGGTCTGCAGCCCGCTTCTGTTCCAGTCCGGCAAATTCCTGTGCAGCCTTTTTCATCTTCTCCCGAATCGGCAGATGATAAGGACATCTGGGTTCACACTCGCCGCATTCCACACAGGCATCAGCCTTCACTGCCAGAGAATGGTAGCGGTCCATCGCCCAGTCTGCGAGCTCGTACCGTTCCAGATATCCCGCAAACAGGAACACACTGGGGATACTGATACCGGCTGTACAGGGTGCGCAGTAATTGCAGCGGCGGCAGAAATCACTGCCCAGCTGTGCCCGCACCTCATCACATGCCTTTTTCTCTTCTTCAGTCAGGGGCGCAGTGTTGCTGCAGGCAGTGATATTCTCTTCCAGTTCTTCTTCGGCGGCCATGCCGGGAATCGCCACAGTAACCGCCGGATTGGACAGCACATAGCGCAGTGCCAGAGTCTTATCTTCAATAGCGCCCCCGGCCATGGGTTTCATATCAATAAATCCGATGTTCTTTTCCCTGCAGGCAACAATCAGTTCCTCCCCCTGGGATTCCACAATATTATAAGGAAACATGATTGTTTCCACCCAGTCCGTATCCAGTGCACGACGGAAAACCTCCAGTGAATGGGCAGTGATCCCGATATGTCTCACCTTGCCCGCCTCTTTCGCTTCCATCATGGCTTCCAGCGCACCGCCGGGTGCAGTCAGTGCTTCAAAATCAGCCAAGGAGGGATTATGAAACTGATAAAGATCGATATAATCCGTCTGCAGCATCTTCAGGCTGGTATCAATACCTGCAGCAAACTGTTCCTTCGATTCCGCACGGCATTTCGTTGCCAGTACAAACTGTTCTCTGCGGCCTTTTAAAGCCTTTCCCAGATATTCTTCACTGACTGTATATGCTCTTGCCGTATCAATGTAATTGATCCCCGCTTCCTGCATGCGGTCTACCAGCCTGCCGGTTCCTTCCGCATCGATTCTCTGAATGGGGATTCCTCCGAAACCGAGTCTTGAGATTTTCAGCCCGGTTTTTCCGAGAATTGTATATTCCATATCCTCTCTCCTGTCCAAGTATATTTACGGTCAGTCTGCTTTATCGGTTTCATTTATTCAGCCGGTTTTTCAGTCGTCAGATACTGCGCGGAAATATAACCTTCCTGACCGTTAAATTCCACTTTCCACCACCATGCATCTGAGCTGTCAAGCACTCTGATACTCTGGCCTTTTGCCAGGTATCCAAGAACGCCATAGGAAGCTTTGGGACCTGTGCGGACGTTCACATCCGTAATTGCCCATGCCGCCTGACCTTCTTCGTTGGATTCACCACTTTCATCCACTGATGATTCGCTGTTCCCATCCGCTGACGATTCACTGCTGTCATCCGCTGATGATTCGCTGTTATCACCGGCACTGCTGTCATCTGCGCTGCTTTCCTCCGAACCGCTTTCCTCTTCGCTGCCCGCTTCATTGCCTCCTGATTCCAGAGCCTGCACCTGGTCAAGCAGAGCACTCAGAGATACTTCATCATTCAAAGCTGTCAGATAGTTCATGGAAACATAACCGCTATCTCCATTAAAATCAATACGGATCCATTCATTGCTGCAGATCCCCGTCATCGTTGCTGTTTCCGATCCTGATAAACTGCCTTCCTTATCATAATCGATACCCGGACCGGAACGGACATTCACATCAGATACAGCCGCAACCTGTATGTCATCCACTTTCAGAAGCAGCACACCATTATCCAGCTTCATAACAGATTCTTCATCAGATTCTGCCGCCGCAGTTTCAGCATCCGTTCCATCGCCATTCATGGTCAGCCCCCACTGGAATTCCGTCTCGGACTTTGTCTTCAACTGTGTATCCGCACTTTTTGAACAGCCTGCCAAACCCGCTGTACCAAGCATCAGAGCAACCAGAATTACGCTTAATTTCTTCATATATACCTCCCTGCTGTATAAATCAGCTATTAGCCATCCGTAATCCGGATTATATATTAATCCAGATTATAGTATAACATCAACCCTCAGAATCTGTAAACCAAAAAAACAAAAACTGCAGTTCGGAATTCTGCCGGGCAGGAGAGTTTCGAGGCGGAATTGCAGTGATATCCTGCACAGGGACGCGCTCTCGCTCAGATCAAACGCAGCGGTACTAAATTCGCGGGTCTCTTACAGAGGCCCGCTCATTAAGTGCCGGCGTTTTCAATGGTCCCTTTAGCAGGACACCACTGCAATTCCGCCGCCATAATCTTCGCTTTTCCCGGTAGATGAAATTCTGAACTGCATGGGGAGAACACATATTAATACTTCTGCCGTATGTCAGATATTTACATCAACAATTTTGATGTATTCCCCCCTGTACAGTTCGAAATTTCTTTTGCCTGAGAAAAAACAAACTTTGGCGGCAGAATGACTGTGGTACCCTGTAAAGGGGACCGTTGAAAACGCCGGCACTTGCTTTTTCAAGCGACAGCGCCGAAAAAGCTTAGTACCGCTGCGTTTTCATGCGAGCGAGAGCGCGTCCTCGTACAGGGTATCACAGTCATTCTGCCTCTCAGCCGTTTCCGCTCAGGCGAAATTCCGAACTGCAAACGATTCCGTTGACAAACGCCGGGTGATAACCTATATTTGTAAGTATTCAGGTACTGGTTTTATGTTCGGTACCAATCAGGAGGCACTATGATGGAAAAGATTTACAAGGTTGAAATTATCACACGTAAGGAAAAATTTCAGGAATTGAAGGATGCCCTGAACGAGATCGGTGTGGAGGGGATGACCGTGTATGATGTACAGGGCTGCGGTGTGCAGAAGGGTATCGTGACCTACTATCGCGGTGTAAAAACCGAAGTACAGCTGATTCCCAAGATCAAAATCGAAATGGTTGTATCCGAAGTTCCCTGTGAAAAGATTCTGGAAACAGCGGAGAGAGTTCTGAAAACCGGCGCAGTGGGCGATGGTAAGGTTTTTGTATCCGAAATCTGCGAAGCTCTGCGGATCCGTACCGGAGAACGCGGCGCAGATGCCATCCGCAACTGAGTTCTGCCGCGGGCTGCGGCACGGAGGATACAGCATGCAGATAAAAGCCGGAACATTGCCGGTCCGGACGGTCAGAAGTGAACATGCCCGAAGATCACTTCCTTGAACAGAGCTGCTCCTTCTCTGACCGTAAAAGAAAGCCACATGAACGGGTCGGTCATAGCCGCCAGACCTTCCGTATGCCATTTTCCGGCTGCCCGGGCCAGGGACATGGCACGATACATATGGAAATTATTGCTGCAGACAGCAATCGACAGATTTTCTTCTCTGCAGCCACAGTCATACGGCATTTTTTCTGTGCAGACATCTTCCGCGATGTCTGCTTTTTTTCCAGCTTCATACCGGCAGATAACCTCCTTCGAAAACAGCAGATTCTCCCGGGTATTTACGGAACGGTCCTCCAGCAGAATCCTTTCCCGGCCAATCCCGTGCGCCTCAAGCCAGCCGCTCATCGCCTGTGCTTCCGTGATATCTTCCCCCGGTCCCTGACCGCCGGACACCACCAGCATGCAGTCCGGATGTGCCCGGGCATACTCTGCGGCTTTTTTCAGCCGGAACGCAAGAGACCTTGTCACGCGGGTTCCCCGCACGCAGGCACCAAGTACGATTACATACTGAACCGGCTTTTCAGGAACAGCCCCCATCTTCGATAATACCAGTACTTCCATCAGAATAAATACTGCCATACAGACAAGCACAGAAATAATCAGAACTGCACGCAGCGGCCCCGGTATCAGCAGCCAGCTCCCCGTTTTCAGACTCCTGCTCACACACAGAAAAACAGCCCCCGCTGCCAGCCACACATAATGAAAAGAAAGGCGAGGTCCGACATATATTACGATAAATATAAAATACATCAGGCAAAACCATCCCATATAATAAAAAAAATCAATCCCTGCAACCATTATTTTTCCACAGCCTTTCTGTTTAAATTTTTATCAGAATCCCTGCTGAATATCCAGATGTTGAACAGATTTGAATCCGGCTCCACGCTTCTTGTTTTTACTGCGAAATCCTGACATATTTCTAAAACAGCCCCTTCTTTTCTTCATATTTTCTGCATAGAATTTATCAAAAAAGTATATATAATAAACTCTGCATTGATGGAAATAATGATATTTTTGTTTTATACTATAATCAATCACTTAATTTCGGGAGGCACGAATGGAAATCAACTACAAACTTGTTGGACAGCGCATGCAGCAACTCAGGAAGGCCAACAACATTACTCAGGAACAGATTGCTGATAGCCTGAACACAACCGTAGCTTTCATCAGCAACATCGAAAACAATCGTACCAAAATGAATCTGCGGGTTCTTACCTATTATGCAAGCGTGCTTAATGTGTCTGTTGATTACCTGCTCCACGCAGGCATGGCAGATTCCGACCATTCATCCGATGAACTGGATACAGAGATTCTGCATCTTCTGCGCCAGTGTGATTCCAAGACAAAAGAGAAAATTATCCGTTGTCTTCGGATCATCATCGAAAAATAAATGTTGTCACCCCTACGGCAGTCCAGCCCCCACTGAACTGCCGTCCTCTGTTTTCCGGGGCAGTTTACCGGTTCCGGGATATTCCGGCTGCCGGAACCCGCGGCAGATATGCTCCCGTGATTTTCATCTCTGCGCCGTCTGCTCCAGCGGCAACACAATCGTGATCCGCGTTCCGATTTCTTCATAACTGATTACTTCAAAAAAGCCTTTGTGTCTCTCCACTATCCATCGTGCAATGGATAGTCCCAGGCCGCTTCCTCCTGTTCTGGAATTTCTCGCCGGATCTCCCCGATACAGTCTTTCAAAAATATGTCCTGCATCTTTTTTGCCGATTCCCATGCCATTATCCTGAACTTCAATGCAGACCTGCCGGTTTCCCTCACCATCAATTTCCCGGTTTCCCGTGCCATTGATATCCAGCTTTCCTGTACCGCAGCTATCCCGGGTATACATACGCATACGGATCCTGCTGCCGCAGGGACTGTACTTTGCTGCATTATCAATCAGAATACGCACCGACTGCTTCAGCATGGCATAATCCGCCTGAATTTCCACTGATTCCGATACCCGCAGTTCATAACGATGCTCCGGGTCGATCATCCGCGACTCTTCCGCGATTTCCTCCATCATGGAAAGAAGATTCACCGGCTCCGGCTGAAATTTCTGCCTGCCCGCATCTCCTCTGGCAAGGAACAGAAGCTGTTCCACCAGCGTATTCATATGTGCCGCTTCCGCTTTGATGGCTGCTATGGACTCCTCCAGTATGTTCTCGTCCGACTTGCCCCACCGGTCCAGCATATTGATATAACCCTGAATTACTGCAATGGGTGTGCGCAGTTCATGACTGGCATCATCCACGAAACGAATCTGCTGCCTGTAGCTGTTGTGCAGCCGTTTCAGCATGTTATTAATAGCCGCCTCCAATCCCTGCAGATCGGCATCACCTGTATTCAGCATCAGTTCCGGCGAGCTTCCGTCAATATGATCGATGGCCGCCTCCAGACTGGAAAAACGTTCCTCCATCATGTTTTTGCTGGAAATCTCCTCCGCTGCCAGAGCGATTTCATCAATGGGCTTCAGATATTTCCGGTAGGATTCCGTTCCGTTTATGAATCCCACGGCCCACCAGAGAACCGCAGCCCCGCATGCCGCAAGAAACGGTGTCCTGATAAACAGAAGAAAACGGCCCAGTTCTGCCGCATAACGTGTTCCTGACCCGTCAATAAATATATATTTCAGTGTTTCCAGATCTTTCAGACTGCCTTCCAGATGTCCCTGAACCGCCCGTGTTCCCGATGGAAGAAGCATCTGCTGTGCTGTAAAAATCCATACCAGTACTATGACAATAAAAATACACAGGGCCGTAAAAATCAGACTGCCAAACCGTTTCCGCTGATTGGCCAGATTCAGTTTCCACGCAATGGAGCCGGACCGGCCTGTACCTCGGTCACGTCTGCTGTCCCGCTGCCGTTCTTTTTTATTATCCGTCTGTACTTTGTTCATATTGTCTGCTTTCATATTGCCTGTCCTTTTTATACTGCCCGGCTCCTATTCCCGATGTTCATCTTTAATTACATAGCCCACACCACGCACAGTGAGAATAAATTTCTCACCTACAGCATCATCGATCTTCTGGCGCAGGAAACGGACATACACATCCACCACATTGGTTTCTCCCACGTAATCGTATCCCCACACGCTGTTGAGAATTGTTTCTCTTGACAGAACAACATTACAATTTATCATCAATTCTCTCAAAAGCTGAAATTCTTTATTGGTCAGCGAAATTTCCTTTCCATGATACTTCACCGTGTGAGCAGCTTCATCCATCACCAGCCCCCGGATCTGATGAATATGACCGCCGCCTGCAGCCGTTTCCTGCTCTGCCGATGAATGCTTGCGCAGGACAAGGCGGATCCGCGCAAGCAGCTCTTCCACCGCAAAAGGCTTTGTCATATAATCATCCGCCCCCATGTCAAGGCCGTTTACTTTATCCATGACCTGATCTCTGGCCGTCAGCATGATCACCGGCAGCTCCGATGTTTTCCTCAGACGCCTGAGTACTTCCAGCCCATTGATACCCGGCAGCATAATATCAAGTATCATCAGGGAAAATCCTCCCGAAAGCGCTGCTTCCAGTCCGCTTCTCCCATCATACTTTTTGACCACCTCATACCCCTCATGAACCAGTTCCAGTTCCAGAAAACGGGCAATCTTATCTTCATCTTCCACTATCAGTATTCTCTTCATCTATAAATTCCCTGACCTTCTCTTTAATATCTTCCGCACAGTCTGCAACTTTGTCCATAGTCTGGTTCACTGTATCCGTGCCGAGATCATTTCCCCGGAAGGAATAGCGAAGTCCCGCCAGCAGGCCGATGCACAGAACCACCGCTGTAATCCAGAAAAAAGCAAGCAGCAGAATGATCGGCACCAGCACCGGTACATGCAGAATTTCCTTTTCCTTATGTGTAACTATAAAATCATTGTCCAGGCTCTTGCGGAACAGTTTCTTCAGGATCCGCTTTAATTTCGCACCGGTGGATTCCTCTCTGGTGCGCGACGCGGTCACCGTAACCTGCTGAAATTCTTCCGCATTCTGATCCTGCGTGGAATAGCCGGTTCCCGTTTGTGCGCCGGAATCGTGAATCCGCCCTGCCCGCTCCAGTTCAATCATGGCATCCAGTATATCCCAGTTATTGCTCTCCAGAACCGCTTCCGCTTCTTCTTCACTGATCTGCGCTTTTTTCGCCAGTTTTTCTATCAATTCTCTTTTTTCCATTTCTTCCATAATCATAACCCTTTCTCTGTATCATATCATTGCTGTGTATGTACCTGCAATCCTTTTTTACACTCCCATCATACCCGATATACATTAAAACAAAAGAGGAAAAAAATTAAAATCGTATTAAAACTAATTTCTCCCGGCTCTTGACAAATATGCATAAACTCTTTATAATCTCAAAATGCAAACCATTTGCATTTTGATACTGATTTTCTGAGGCTGATACTGATTTTTTGAGGGAGATTGATTTATGGAGAAGATTACCGATATTTTAATGGACAGCGGACTGGACAGTCTGAGGCTGATTCCTTTTTTATTTGTTACCTACCTGCTGATGGAATATCTGGAACACAAAACCGGGGAACAGACAACCCGCCTGATCCGCAGAGCCGGAAAACTGGGACCTGTCTGGGGCGGTGTTCTGGGTATTTTCCCTCAGTGTGGTTTTTCCGCCGCTGCTTCCAGCCTGTATGCAGGAAGGCTGATTACTGTGGGCACTCTTCTTGCCGTGTACCTCTCGACATCTGATGAGATGCTTCCAATCCTTCTGTCGGAGCAGGCAGACCCGGTTCTGATCCTGAAAATACTTGGCATGAAGATGGTCATCGGTATTGTGACCGGTCTGGCTGCCGATCAGATTCTCGTGCGCATATTCCGAAAGCCCGAAAAAACGGCGGATATTCACTCCATCTGCGAGCATGAGCACTGTCACTGCGAAAACGGCAGCATTGTCCGTTCCGCAATCAACCATACTGTCCGCATCGTTGTCTATATTTTCCTGATCTCCCTCGTTCTGAATCTTGTGATTGAAGGAATCGGCGAAGATAATCTGTCCGGATTGATTCTCAATGTTCCCGTAGCCGGTCAGATGCTTGCCGCTCTGGTGGGACTGATTCCCAACTGCGCCGCCTCTGTGGTGATCACGCAGTTGTATCTGGAGGGAATTCTCAACGGCGGCGCCATGATGTCCGGACTTCTGGTCAGCGCCGGTGTCGGACTTCTGATTCTTTTCCGTCTGCACCGGAACCGGAAGAAAAACCTGCAGATTCTGGGACTTCTGTATCTCTCCGGCGTCTGCTGGGGAATCCTGATCCAGTTCACCGGTTTGCTGTAGCTTCCGGTCACCGCATCCAGGCCTGATAACATGAAAAACGGATACAGCCTGATTCCGCTCGGAACCGGACCGTATCCGTTTTTACTGCTCTTTTACCGTCCGGAACAGTCCGCTGCCCCGGCTATGTAAACCCGATTATTTCTCAACAACAGCGATTGCATCAACAGGGCAGGATTTTGCACACTTGCCGCATGCGATACATTTGGAAGGATGTTCAGCACCTTTGCGCATAACCAGAACGCCGAAAGGACATACTTCCGCACATTTGCCGCAGCCAACACATTTCTTCTTGTCGATTGTGAAAACGCCCTTTGCGTTCTTGGTGATTGCTTCCTGTTCGCAGGCTTTTGCACATTTACCGCACTGTACGCAGACAGTCGTCTTAACTGCGCCGTTCTTCTCACCGATACGAATGCATGACAGATCCGGATCATACTCTTTGTAGAATGTTTCTGAACAGACAACTTCGCACTGTCTGCATGCCATACACGCTTCCTGGTCTACAACTTTTAATTTCTTCATTTTTTACCCCTTTCCGTAAATTAATACGTACCCTCTTTTTTGACAGTTAATCCAGCAGTATGACAGTGCAAATTATAGAAGTTGCACAAAATACGCCGAAAACTGCCTGTGTGTTCATTTTAACAAGATGTGAAAGTAATGTCAATCTTTTTGCAATTTCTTCTGACATTCTTCACATAATCCGAACAGACTGGAGCCGCTGCACTGCAGAAAAAAACGGTGGTGCTCCTGCAGATGATGCCTGATTTCGTCCATGAACTGGCAGTCCAGATGAATCACCTTACCGCAGCCGGTGCATTTTACATGGAGATGCTCTTCACAGCAGTTTCCTTCCCCCACATACTGAAAACCGGCACATTCACCTTTCTCAGCCGTGTATTTCAGAATCTGGTGCTCCTCCTGCAGTTTATCAAGAAAACGGTAAATCGTTGTGATGTTGACATTTGCTCCCTGAGATTTCATATATTGATGGATATCATTGACATAAACGGTACGATCCCGGTTTGCCTTCATGTAGCTCAGCATCATATCCCGGTTTTTCGTCCGGTAACCGGTCACTCTGGTCATAATCACATCTCCTTACCCGCGGCATTTTTATCGGCGGCATTCTCACCGGATGTTTTTTCAGCGGAGGCTTTCCTGTCGATCACTTTTTTCAGTGCCGCGATGTAAGCCGGTGTCGTCCCGCAGCAGCCGCCTACAACCGATGCGCCGGCATCCAGCAGCATTTCCATATAGTAAGCAAATTTTTCCTCGTCCATGCCGTAAACGACCTCACCTGTATCGGAAATATCCGGCATACCCGCATTCAGTTTGGCAATTACGGGAATCGAAAGGCGTTCACTCATATTTCTCACAACGGCAAGAGCCTGATCCGGTCCCATGGAGCAGTTGATTCCCGCTGCTGCTGCACCCATAAGCTCCGCATTGGCCACAGCATCCACCACATTGCCTCCGAAAGGCAGGGTTCCGTCACCTTCCACCGTAAAACTGCAGCAGACCGCCGTATCCGTTACAGATGCAGCCGCATCCAGCAGCACCAGCGCTTCTTCTTCGTAAAGAAGTGTTTCACCTATGATAAAATCCACACCTGCTTCAACCAGATAGCGAACCTGCTCCGCATAAGCCGCAAACAGCTCGTCGTGGCTGACAGGTCCGCCGGGCTCCAGCATCTTTCCGCAGGTCGTCATATCGCCGGCAACCAGTATCCGGTCTCCCACTGCCCGACGGGAAATCTTCGGAATCTCCCTGTTAAAACGTTCCACCTGATCTGCAAGTCCCATGTTGTCCAGACTGATCCGGTTTGCCATGAATGTGGGGGCATATACAGCCTGACTGCCCGCCTCCATATACGCCCGCTGAAGCTCCTCCACTACCTGGGGATGTTCCAGCACCCACTGTTCAGAGCAGACTCCTCTGGGCATACCGGCCAGAATCAGATTGGAACCCATGGCTCCATCAAGTAAAAATGGTTTTTTCTGTGTCAGTTTGATAAATTCTTCTCTATTCATTAAAATCACCTCATATACCGATGTTCGCTGTATGTCTTTTATCATTTGCAATCCAAGTATACACAGAAAAAAGCTCCCTTGCAAGACCATATCCGTCTGACTCCGGACAGAGTTATAGAACAGCTGCTGTTCAGAGCCAGCCTCGAAAACAAAAACAGGCAAACGCACCAATGCATCTGCCTGTCTTTCCCTTCATCAGAATTTATCCTTTCACTGTGCCTTCAAAGCACCTGCATAAGCATAAGCAGAACCGTTCCCTGTCTGCCGACTTCCCGTTTCTACTTTCTTCTTAACAGTTTAATATTACGAAGCAATTCCCTTTCTGAAATCACTCCCATGCCAAACATCCTGTAAAGTACCGAAATCACTTTTTCCTTCTCTGACTCTGTGGCTGTCAGATTCTGTTTTACATATGCTGTCAATGATACTGTCATAATAAATCCTCCTTCCCCAAATTCACCATACAATAATCATCTTAAATCAAGCAGTTTCAGACCGGATGCATAACCATTCAGAATCCGTTCTGAAAGCAGAATCGCCTTCTGGACAGTTAATTGAATTTTAAAAAAATCTTCGGCATTTTCATTATATTACACAGAAATGTCAAAGGAAAGTTTTACAAAATACACAAAATGTTAACTAAGTAAAAAAAATAATTAATCCATTGCACATTCCAACATTCCCTTATAAAATAGAAACGTATCAAAGGAGAATACCATGAGAAAATTCCTGAAAGAGAAATTAACATTTGAGTATCATATATATATGGTTCAGGTGGGAAGTATCGCGCTTGCAGTTATGATCTGCGCCATCGTATCGATTTCTGTAGACATTTCTTCACAGGTCAAGATCATCGCCGATAATCTTCTGACCACATCCAACACGCTGTCTACGGGACCTACTGTTATTGATTCCGTGAAGCTTGGCTATGCAACCGAAGACTGCGAATCTTTTCTTGAGGAACTGATGAACGATATGCCCATCGTAGACAGCATCACCCTGGTTGATAAAACCGGAACAATCATCTACAATTCCGATCCCGGCTATCTGGGAAGAAAGGCCAGCGATCGGGAGATGGAGCTTCTGGAAGACGATATCAGTTATATGGATACTAAAAAGGATGACAGGGGCAGGCGTTACCGCATCTCCTACTCTTCCATTAAGGATACTGACGGGACCATCATCGGTTTCGTAGCCGTATCGATCCTGTACCGGCGTCAGTTCTCCAACATCATAAAATCGGCTCCCATATACATTCTGGCAACGATTATGCTGCTGGGAATCGGTGCATTCTGTGCCACAGCCTCCATGCGCTTCATACGAAATCAGCTGAAGGGCTATGACCCCGAGCAGTTTTCCCAGATTTACGACGGCAATGCCAATGTACTGAACATCATCGATGAGGGCGTAATCGCCATCAACACAGATAAACGCATTACCATTATCAACAACATTGGCTGCGAAATACTGGGACTTCCCGTCATCCCCTACGACCGGGTTCCCATACAGGATGTTATGCCGGAAAGCAAACTGCCGCAGGTTCTCGAAACACGCCAGGCAATTTACAACGAGCATATGGTCCTTCACGGCAAAAACCTGCTGATCACCCATCTGCCCCTCTATTCCAACGGGCAGCTGATCGGGGCAGCTTCCCTGTTCCAGAATGCCAAACTGATGAACGAAATGACGGAACAGCTGGAAGATGCCAACAACCTGGTAGATACCCTGCGCGCTTTCAATCATGAATTCATGAATAAGCTTCATGTTATTCTGGGCTATCTGGAAACAGACCATGTGGAAGAAGCAAAATCCTATCTTCTCCAGAGCAGCATGGGTTCCTCCCGTTCCATCAGCCAGATTTCCCGGCTGATCACCCATCAGGGAGTTGCTGCCATCATCATCGGCAAAGCCATCCGCGCCGCCGAACTGGACATTACCCTGAATCTGGTTCCTGAAAGCTACTGCGCCCACCTGACCACCGGTATTCCTTCCAACGCGTATGTAACCATACTGGGCAATCTGCTTCAGAACGCCATTGAAGAACTGAATTCCTGCGATCATATTCTGAAAGAAATCCAGCTCACCGTTTTCATCGACACGGAAAGTACCTACATTTCCGTTCTTGATACAGGACGCGGCATGAGCAGGGAACTGGTAGACCGGATTACGGAATATGGTATTTCCACCAAAGGGCCCGGTCATGGAACCGGTCTTTATCTGGTTAAAAATCTGGTCGACGAATTCCATGGTTCTTTAAAAATCGAATCTGACCCCGGTGAAGGAACAGAAGCCACAGTCATGATCCGGAAAATACAGACTGAAACGGAGACTTCATTATGAAATATAAAGTAATCATCATCGAAGACGACCCCATGGTTGCCTCCATCAATAAACAGTATGTAAGCCGAAACAACCAGCTGGAGCTGGTTGGCATCTTTTTTAACGGTTCGGATGGACTGAAATATCTGGAAGATCATACTGTTGATCTGATCATCCTTGATATGTACATGCCTGTCATGGACGGGAAAATTTTTCTGAACCACCTGCGCGCATCGGGGAATCCGGTAGATGTAATCATGGTAACTGCAGCCAGCGATATTGCCAATATCCGCTCGCTCTTAAGCTACGGGCTGGTTGACTATCTTGTAAAGCCATTCGAATATTCCCGTTTTGCCGTGGCCCTGGACAAATTCATCCAGAAGCAGAACCTGATCGAGCATAATCAGGGACTGTCCCAACAGCAGCTGGACGATTTCCTGTCCAACGCTTCTTTCAGCCGGAATTCGGAGAAAGAAATTCTGCCCAGCAAAGGACTTCAGAGTAAAACGCTGGATTCAATCCGCGCTTATCTGGACCAGCACATCGGTGAGGGGCTGACCAGCGAACAGATTGCTGATGAAGTGGGGCTGTCCCGCGTCACCATACGCCGGTACATGAACTATCTCATCGAACTGAAGGAAGTGTCCAGCGACGTGGACTACAATACCGGCGGTCGTCCGTCCATCATCTATCATTACAACCGCTGAATACGGAATCAACTGTCTCCGTCGGCGCATTCGATTCAAATCATGCACAACTTAAAAAATCCCGGGAAACTCCCGGGATTTCTATATATATGAAACAAATATTCCTCTGCTGCTCTCTACAGATACTTACGGACGATCCTTCCCACACGCATCTGATCCGCATAGGCCAGCATACGGTCCACCTGGCGGTTCTGCTGCCTGGCGTAGCCGGTAATCACTTCCTTAATAACCTCTTCACCCAGTTCCTCCCGGAAACGGATACAGTCACATACGCTCTTATCCATATCATAAATCTTGAAGCTTCCATAAGGCGTATCCACAACCTTCTGATCCAGCGTATACGCATAATCAGAAAAATAATGTCTTGATACAGGGAAAATCACTTCCATACCCGAACGATCCGTCCTGCGGGTCGCAAATGACAGATGATCCGGTTCTTGCTTCAGAAGCCCCCAGTAATAGCAGGCACTGTCTGCACAGACAACTGCTTTGGGATTCACCTTGCAGATTTCGATCATCCGGTAATTCTCAGGCTTTTTGGCGCCCTCACCCTGATACCAGTACCAGCCTCTCGAAAATCTTTCCAGAATCCCCTTTGCCACCAGTTCATTCATCTGCGTAATTGTGATCTTCTCTCTGCGCAGATCATCAAAACTAAGATATCCGTTATTACGCGCAAATAAATCCGTAATCTTCTCATAAGTTCTCAATAACATAATTCACGACCATTCCCTTCGCCTTTTTTAGACTGCCAATTAATACAATTATAGTATCTATCCGAACGCATGTCAAGCTGTTTTTTCATATATCCAGAAGCCGCTCTCCCCGGAACATGGCTGCCCAGGATTCTCTGAATAAAAGGTCCGATTCCGGTGTACTGAGCCGCTCTGGATGCCACTGAAATCCCACTGCCGGGAAGTCATGGTGACAGATACCTTCAATCACTCCGTCATCTGCCTGCTGGATGACCTGCAGACGGTCACCCGGGCATTCCACGGCCTGATGATGCGCGCTGTTTACCCGCAGATTTCTACGCAGATTCATACGGGATAAAAACAACGGATCAATCAGGGAATCATGCTCCCGGTCTTTTCCATGAGCTGCATCGTACGCATGATGTTCTCTTTTTCCATCCGGCAGATCCGGATACAGTGTCCCTCCAAACAGGATATTCAGCAGCTGCATCCCCTTGCAGATTCCCATAACCGGTTTTCCGGCAGACAGAAACGATTCTGCCAGATAAAACTGCATCCGGTCCACCTGTGCCTCCATTCCTGACCCGCAATATTCCATCTGTCCGGAATAAACCGAAGGCAGGTCACCCCCTCCGGGAAGCAACAGCCCGTCATACTGCTCTGCACAGGCATCACAGAACCTTCTGTCAGCATACACACACCGGAGCAGCCTCCCCTGCAGCCTCCGGTTAAGCACATCATAAGCCTCCGTCACAAACACCGGATAAAATCCTGCCTTTTTCACTGCCTGCTCATAACGAAAAAAACGCCCCTGGCTGCATATTCCTATCAGAATCCGGTATGAATCCATGATGCACACCACACCTGTTTTACTCTTCTGATATTATATGCAGCCGGAGGCATTAAATTTCCGCAGCAGTTCTGCAAAGCAGCGAATACCTGCTGACGTTTCAGGCTGTGTTTATTTCTGATTTCTGAACTGAATGGGAGTCATACCGTATGCTTTCTTGAACAGTCTGTTGAAATGCTCCACATTCTGGTAGCCGACACTTTCCGCAATAGATTCCACAGTCATATTGCGGTTTTTCAGCAGTGTACGTGCTTTTCTCATACGCACCTTTTTAACAGCTTCTCCAAAAGTAATTCCTGATTTCTCCTTGATGTACTTGGAAAGGTAGGGTTTGGAGAGGTAGAACTTCTCGGAAAGCTCATCCAGTGTAACAGTCAGATAATTCATCTGAATGTAATTCATGATCTCCAGCAGACGCTGATCCTTACAGGCCGATACGCTGCGCACATCTTCCAGCTGGTTCACGGCAGCAACCAGTGCATGGATAGATGCCACAATGATATCCTCATGAATACCAACACCCCAGTGAAGCTTGTCATGACTGCTGACGCCCACATAGGTAACTGCTTTGGAGGAAGAACCTTTGGAAAGGGAGTGCTCCTCGTAAACTGTCAGTTCATAGCTGATTCCAAAATACTGTTTGATGGCATTGCTGACAGAACTGAGACGTCCGTTGCCGTTGGCCGTTACAATTCTTTCATCATTGCCCTGCTGGATCGTTACCTCTGCCAGAATTCCGTCATCCAGCTGTTTAAAATGATGCTCCTTAATCTGGAAAATTTCCGCATTGTGGATATATCGATCCTCAAAAATCTGATAAATCAGATCCGGTGTAAGTTCTTTATGTTCCTTATCGGATACGTCCTTGATCATGTATCCGACTTCTTCCTTCATCTTCTCAGGCAGTGAGAGACCGAAGTTCTGTTTCAGAATGTAAGCCACACCGCCCTTACCGGACTGACTGTTGATACGGATTACGTCAGAATCGTAGGTTCTGCCCACATCCTGAGGATCGATGGGAAGATACGGTACGTTCCATTTATACAGATCCTTATCCTGTCTCCAGTTCATACCCTTGGCGATAGCATCCTGATGTGATCCGGAGAATGCGGTAAATACCAGCTGACCGCCGTAGGGCTGACGTTCGTGTACAACCATACCGGTCAGTCTCTCATATACCTGTCTGATCTCGCTGATATTGGAGAAATCAAGCTGCGGATCAACCCCGTGAGAAAACATATTCATCGCAAGTGTCACGATATCCACATTGCCGGTTCTCTCGCCGTTGCCGAACAGTGTGCCTTCAATACGGTCAGCGCCGGCAAGGATACCCAGCTCCGCATCGCTGACGCCGCATCCGCGGTCATTGTGAGGATGAAGACTGAGGATTACATTGTCACGATATTTCATATTCTTACTCATATATTCCACCTGGCTGGCAAATACATGAGGCATGGAGAGCTGAACCGTACTGGGCAGGTTGATGATCACCTTATTGTCCGGTGTGGGCTGCCATACATCAAGAACAGCATTGACCACTTCCAGTGCATAATCCATCTCCGTACCGGTAAAACTTTCCGGGCTGTATTCGAAAGCAAAGTTACCGTCGGTCTCATCGGCCAGTTTCTTCAGAAGCGCTGCACCGTCAATTGCAATCTGCTTTACTTCTTCTCTGCTCTTTTTAAATACCTGCTCTCTCTGAGCTACAGAAGTGGAATTGTATACATGAATCACAGCTCTGGGCGCACCTTTTACCGCTTCGAATGTCTTCTTGATAATGTGCTCTCTGGCCTGTGTCAGCACCTGAATCGTCACATCTTCAGGAATCATATTCCTTTCGATAAGGGCGCGAAGGAAATTGTACTCTGTCTCCGATGCAGCAGGAAATCCGACTTCAATCTCTTTGAAACCAACTTTCACAAGAAGCTCAAAAAACTCCAGCTTCTCATCCAGGCTCATGGGCTCAATCAGAGCCTGATTGCCGTCACGAAGGTCAACGCTGCACCAGACAGGTGCTTTATCAATATAATCTTTTTTCACCCAGTCGTAACATTCCACCGGGGGTAAAAAATACTGTCTTTCATATTTATCGCTGTTTCTCATATCCTATCCTCCTGAAGTCCTGAATTCATATAGGAACATCTCTGCAAATGACACAGGACAAATTTAACCTTAGTTTGAAAATGTACTGTTATAGTATCATATTGCAGAGAGAATTAAAAGATGCTTTTTTAATCATTTCTATTGATTAAAATTAATGTATCCGTAAGCAAAACAAAAATATTCTTCAACCTTTTTGTTTTTGATTAATCTTTTTTCAGATTTGTCCGCACAGCAGAAACATTTGTCTTTACGGAGCGATTTTCACATAAAAAAGCTGCTCCGACCGTTAAAGTCAGCGCAGCTTTTGCATATCCGTTTATGTCTGTATATCAATATCCCGCCGTATTTCCGGCGAAGCGTTCGCTTCCGGCTGTCCGGCCTATTCAGCTTCTGTTGTCTCTGATTCCGCAGCTGTTGTTTCAGCTTCTTCTGTCTCAGCTTCTGTTGTCTCATCCTCAGCTGAGCCTTCTTCCAGAGTAATCTCTTCTGTGGCTTCCTCTGTTTCGGATTCCAGATTGAGAACCGGCGTATCGGCAATATTCAGACTCTTTACTACATCTTCATTCACTTTAAATTTCTTCTTGTCCAGTTCTTTGTATACTTCTGAGAAATGTTCACTCTTTTCTGTATCCACAGCACTTTCATATGCTTCAGCTGTGGCTTCCTCATCATTCTCGGAATCACAGACCATAACATACCAGCCGGTTCCTTCTTCATAAGCTACAGCAGATTCGCCTTCTTTCAGAGCAACAGCCTTTTCGCCGAACTCCGTTGTCTGTTCTTCATTCACACCAAAGTTCGTTGTGGATACATCGATGCCGAACTCCTCGCCCACATCTTCCAGAGAAGTTCCTTTCTGAACCTTCTTCAGTGCCATATTGGCATCAGCCTCTGTATAGCCTGTCTCTTCTGCTTCAGTCTCTGCCTCTGTTCCTTCTGCTTCCTCTGTCTCAGCTTCAGTTTCCTCGTCCGATTCCTCTGCTTCCGTGAAGAACAGGTAACTGATGGCATTCTGACGGTTATCTTCCTCCGTGGTCTTAATCTCGGTTTCATCAATGATTGCCTGATATACCTTGTTGGCCAGAGCATTCTTCGTCATCAGATCTGTAAGCATCTTCTCATCGGAACCGGCAATCTCCATAAATTCCTTATTGCCGTCATCGCCGGTCAGTTCACTGACACGTTCGGTAATCAGCTCTTTATCTGCATCCGTCAGTTCAACTTTATAATCTTCCGCATGATCACAGAGTACTCTTGTCTGGTAAATAGCGGACAGAACCTCTTCACGCAGTGCATCTTCCGCGCCTTCATTCTCCCAGATATTGCTGCCGTACAAAGCACCGTAATACTCGTACATCAGCTGGCTGTTTCTTAAATAATAGTTCACCTCGTCCAGATAAATATTTTCATCACCGTAAGTTGCTGCCACTACTGTGGAATAATCATCTGATAAATCCGACTTTCTTACAGTCGTACAGCCGGTAACCATGCCCAGCGTCATCACTGCCGCCAGTGAACCGGCCAGAAATCTCTTCTTAAAGCTCATATTACCCTCCTGTGCCCCGTACCGGAGCTCGTATTAAACCATATATATCCGTTCGAACCCGGACCAACACACACTTCGGCCCCGAACAGTTTCAGATGCATAAGTTGTCTGATATGCACCGGAACATTCTTCTCAAAATCAATAAAAGATTCCATAAAAAAATCCGCGCATCCGGCTTCGAGATGCCACCATAAGCGTTACCTGTACAGCCAGCTCAACCCAGGCTGCCTCACGGCACACAGAAGCTCCCGCTTAGTGCTGCTCCATTCCTGACCTGACACGGTTCACGGGTTTCTGTTGCGCAAGACCCAGATCTCAACGCCGCTTATACAGGGCAGACCCTACAATGGACAACCCTCGGCTCGGATATCACCCCTGCTATAGCGGATTGCAGGTACAGGGCACCGCTAACTCCCCGGCTGCGCGGAAACTTTATAACAAAATCACGCAGTGCATCTGCCTCTCAGATGTCTAAAAGCACCTGTTTTCCAAGCCAGTGCACCAGTTCAGTATACATGGTATCAACTTGTTTGTCAAGCCCTCACTCCGCCTGCGGATTGTCTTTCTTCAGTTCTTTCTTTTCCTCCTTCAGACGCTTCCGCAGGTCTTTGAAAAAAGTTTTCAGCAGAAGAGAGCATTCCTCACCCCGAATCCCTTCCGTAATCTCTACCTGATGATTGAATTCCGGCATCTGCAGAAGATTCAGAACAGAACCCGCACAGCCTGCTTTGGGATTGCGGCACCCCATAACCACTCTGGGAATCCGTGCCTGTACAATGGCACCGGAGCACATCTGACACGGTTCCAGCGTAACATAAAGGGTACACTCCTCCAGTCTCCAGTCTCCCATGATGCGGCTTGCTTTTCTGATTGCGGTGATTTCCGCGTGGGACAGCGTACTTTTATCCGTATTGCGACGGTTATATCCTCTTCCGATGATCTGATCTTCATGTACAATCACACAGCCAATGGGAACTTCCCCCAGTTTGGCCGCCCGCCTGGCCTGTCGGATCGCCTCTTTCATATATTTTTCATCTGCCTCCCGCTGCTGTTCCATCTGCAGACGCAGCTGTTCTTCCTTTCTTGCCTTTTCCTCCATCCGATGCTGTTGTGATCTGGCCATGCTGAAATATCCTTCCTTTCTGTTGTCTTTTAACGGCTGCTGCTGTATACTCTGTATAGATCCGTTCCGGACCGGACAAAGATAAAACGGCTCTGTCCCGACTGGAACCTGAACTGTAATCAATCAACTGCTGCCACGAGGTATTATATTAGTATGAAAATATACGGTTTACAGAAAACATCTCTTCTCGATTATCCGGAGCATCTGTCCGCCATCCTGTTTACAGGCGGCTGTAATTTCAGCTGTCCTTACTGTCAGAATTCGGAACTTCTCCACCCTCATGATGCGGTTCCCATGGATAATGAAGAGATTTTTTCATTTCTCAAAAAAAGATCAGGTATCCTGGAGGGCGTAGTCATCACCGGAGGAGAACCTTCTCTTGCAGACGATCTGCCGGAATTTATCCACCGTATCCGCAATCTGGGTCTGAAAATAAAGCTGGACACCAACGGAACTCACCCGGATCAGATCAGCATCCTGTTGGAACAGCATCTGCTGGACTATATTGCCATGGATGTAAAAGCTTCCCCCGAACACTACTGCCTGGCGGCCGGTATCTCATCCGCCCCCATGGAAAAAATCCGCCGGTCCATCGATCTGGTTATGAACAGCGGCCTTCCTTATGAATTCCGCACTACGGTTGTAAAAGAACTCCATGACCTTTCTCATTTTCATCAGCTCGGACAGCTGATCTCCGGCGCCCGCCTGTGCTGTCTGCAGACATTCCGAGACGGCGACACCGTCAATATCCGCGGACTGCACCCTTTTTCGGAAAATGATATGAAAAAAGCTGCAGAAATCCTGCAGCTCTACGTTCATGAAGTAAAAATCCGGTGACAATTCAGAATCAATCCGCATAAAGCTGTCGGTACTGTCTGAAACTGCCGCGGTTCCTGAAATCTGAAACGGCTTGAAAAGATTCAGTCTTTCGGTAATTCTCCAGCAGCCTGAAAATCCGGGGAATCTGCCTGCTCCAATTCTGCAGCCCCGGCAGCTGACAGTTCCGCAGTCGTTGTTCCTGCATCCATTGATTCCGCTGCTGCCGGTTTTTCAATTGCCGGTATCCCAATTGCCGTTTTTTCAATTGTCGGTTCTGCTGCTGCCGGATGGCCGCCTGCCTTAAGCAGAATCAGCGCTTTTTCCAGAGTATCCGCGCTGCCATCCTCCAGCAGTGAAAGCAGTTCCTTAAGCCTGCCCTGGTTCATATTTTCCGCGCCCAGCTGCTCCTCATAATTCTCAACAATCTCCAGATGCAGCTCCGATGCCATCTCCATCGTCAGATTCTTCTCACGGGTCAGCCGACCGATGCCATTCGTCAGTTCATCCAGTTTTTCCTGAGATTTTACACGAAATTCTTCAATAATATCAAAGCGGATTTTCTGTTCAAATTCCTGCAGACCTGCCGCCTGATTACTGCGTGCCGTTTCCAGATCCTTACGGGCCTGCATGATCTTTTCATCCAGCTCCTTTAATTCATAAGGACTCTCATCATCGCTTTTATGAATCTGCTTTTCGGTCTTTTTGATCCGCTTCTTCAGATCATGAATCAGATTCATCTTCTCGCGGCATCTGCCCAGTGTTTCCTTATGCTTTTTCCTGGTTCTTCCTGCTGTCTCAATATAAATAAAAATAGAAGCCACAACAAAAATCGGAAGCAGAATGTAAAACTGCCATATCCGGTGATCCGGTATCAGCATGTAGATCAGAAACGGCAGACCAATGGCAGATACAAGCCAGAATACGCCGATCAGAAGGTAATCTGTCAGATAAGCCGGCATGTACAGAGAGAACCATAATCTGCTGCCGCAGTAAAAGGGGACTCCATCTGCTTTAAGATCTGTTTTAATCTGACTGCGTGCCTGATGAATCTGTGCTCTGTACTCCTGCGTTGCATCCGCAATATGGCTTTTCTTCTGTTTTTCCTTCTCCTGAACACGCTTTTTCTCTGCCTGTTCCACTCTGCGTGCCGCTGTCTGCACACTTTTTTCCAGCCTGTTCTCCAGTGCCTCACGCTGCTTTTTCACAAGCTGCGCAGATTCTTCCGTGATTCTGGTCTTATAGGTTTCCAGTGCCCTCTGAGCCTTGTCAAGGGCCGCGGAAGTTTCCTGAACCGCCCGGTTCAGATCCTGAAGCTTATCCTGCTTTTCCAGAAGACGCCTGATATATGCAATTGATTCCTGCTTTTCCATGAAATTCCTTCCTTCTGTTTCACATATAAGAATTATATACCATCCTTTTGTACCGCGCAAGATAAACCTTGCAGTAAATATCCCTGCATCTTACGCTTTTCAGAAGTCGCAGATTATACAAAAATCGACAATATATTATTATAAATCTCATCATCTCTCTAATTTTCTAAATTTTCACGCCTCAACTGATTGACATAACAGTCCAATTAAGTTAAGATTATGATTACTTCTAGTTTTTTAAAATGAAACTGTTTCACTCAATACCCTCCGGGCAATGAAGTTTGCTTGATATGCTTTTCGCCCGCCGGGCTACATATGCATGAAGCAACAGGAGGCATTATGAAAAGCACTGGTGTAATCAGGAAACTCGATGAACTGGGGCGCATCACCATCCCCATAGAAATACGGCGCAGTCTGCAGCTGGATGAAAAAGACTCTCTGGAAATATTCGTTGACGGGGATCGGATTATTCTGGCGAAACATTGCGACAGTGATATTTTTACAGGTTCCAAAAAAGATCTTATTGAATACATGGGAAAAACCATTTCCCGTGATACAATAAAGGAACTGGCTGAGCTGGCCGGCTTTTCAATTCAGGAGTAAAATCGGAACAAAAAAGAATCTCCCACAGGGAGATTCTTTTTTGTTCCGAATATGTAATTCCGGATGATTTTAATCATTTTTAGCAAGCAGTTCCTGATAAATGTCTCTTTTTGACACCCCCCTGTCTTTTGCCACTTTTTTCATGGCTTCCTTCCGGTCAATTCCCTGAGAAAGATAACGTTCCATATGTTCTTCCACAGTCAGCTCCGCAAAGCTGTCTATTTTTTCCTGTTTCAGTGAAACGGCACTTCTGCCCTCAATAACCAGAACATATTCACCCCGGGGGCCGTTCTGTGCAAGTCCCGCCAGCACTTCCCCGATGGTCGTCAGCCATTTTTCCTCATAATGTTTCGTCAGCTCCCGACACAGATTCAGCCTGCGGTCTTCTCCCAGCACCTCTTTCAGTTCAGAAAGCGTTTTGATCAGATGATGCGGCGCTTCATAGATAACGATGGTGCGTGTTTCCGTGACCAGTTCTTCCAGAACCCGTGCCCGCTCCTTTTTATCCGCAGGCAGAAATGCTTCAAAACAGAATCTTCTGGTAGGAAGCCCCGACTGGATCAGCGCAGTCACACAGGCGGCAGGCCCCGGCAGCGCGGTTACCGCGACCCCGGCTTCATAACACTGGCGCACCAGTTCCTCCCCCGGATCGGAAATACCCGGTGTACCGGCATCCGTTACAAGAGCAATCTCTTTTCCCTGTTTCATGAGTTCTACAAGCTGTCTGGCCTTTTCCACTTTGTTGTACTCATGATAACTGGTCATGGGGGTCTTTATCTCAAAATGATTCAACAGCTTGATGCTGTGACGGGTATCCTCCGCGGCAATCAGATCCACCGATCTCAGTGTATTCAGCACGCGCACGGTGATGTCATCCAGATTGCCGATAGGGGTAGCACAAAGATACAGCATAAACTCTCCTCCTGTATTTCATTACATATCATAAAGCCGGCGCACCTCATCGGTGTACACATTCACATCCTGATACACCACCAGCGGCGGTTCCACATGCATCTGAACACCGCCTCCGCGAAATGCTTCGATCAGCACCATATTGGCCTCCCGGTCTGCAAAGGGATGGACAAAACGCATCCTCTTTGGTTCCAGTTTATATGCACGCAGAGTTGTGATCAGGTCCATAAAACGTCTTGGCCGGTGAACCAGATAAAAACGTCCCCCCGGACACAGACAGGCAGCCGCTTCCCTGGCCACATCGTCGAATGTGCAGAGCAGTTCATGGCGGGCGATGGCTTTGGGCGCAGAAGGATTCTGCAGTCCGTGCTGATTATTCATATAAGGCGGATTGCAGGTGACGATATCAAAAGAAGCCCTCCCAAATATGGAAGAAGCCTCCTTCACATCACCATTTACAATGGATACTTTTTCATTTAAACAATTCAGCGCCACACTGCGGCGGGCCATCTCCGCTACCGGCTCCTGAATCTCCAGACCGGTAAAATGACAGCCTTCCGTCCTGGCCTCCAGCAGTATGGGAATCACGCCGGTCCCGGTACACATATCCAGAACCTGCTCTCCCGGCTTCACCGAAGCAAATGCACTGAGAAGAACCGCATCCATACCAAAACAGAACCATTCCGGATTCTGAATAATCCGATATCCGTTCCGCTGCAGATCATCCACCCGCTCATAGGGATAAATAACGGGATCCGTCATGACAGTTTGTTGTTCCTTTCTCTGCGTTCCATGGCTTCCAGCGCTTTCAGTTCCTTCTCCGCTTCACGGTCCGCCACGCTGGTATTGTTCTTTCTGCGGCGCGGACGGAACTTCAGCTCCTCTGCTTTGTATTCACGTATTTCTTTATCGTCTTTATCAACTACAACGATTACCTTGACCAGCTGGCGAAGCACATTGACACTGTGCACCTCTCCTTTGATACCATCCGGTGTCGTCACCGTATCGCCTACATCAGGCAGACGGCTGTTCAGATATTCGTAGGTTTCCTCTTCATTCTTCAGGCAGCACATCAGACGTCCGCAGCAGCCGCTGATCTTCGACGGATTCAGCGACAGATTCTGCTCCTTGGCCATCCTGATGCTCACCGGTACAAACTCGGGCAGGTGCGTATGGCAGCACAGAACACGTCCGCAGCAGCCGATCCCTCCCAGAATCTTTGTCTCATCCCGGACACCGATCTGACGCAGCTCAATTCTTGTCTTGAACACACTTGCCAGATCCTTCACCAGCTCGCGGAAATCGATTCTCCCGTCAGCAGTAAAATAAAACAGCACCTTATTGTTGTCAAATGTATATTCCGCGTCCACAAGCTTCATCTCCAGCTTGTGTTTTTTGATCTTTTCCAGACAGATCTTAAAAGCTTCCTTTTCCTTCTGCTTATTGGCAGCTTCCACCGCGTCATCATGCGGAGTAGCCACGCGAATCACCGGTTTCAGAGGCTGGACAACACTCTCCTCATCCACCTGACGGATTCCCTGCACAACCTTGCCGTATTCCACGCCCCGTGCTGTTTCCACGATAACATTGTCACCCTTGTTGATCTCCAGACCCAGCGGGTCAAAATAGTAGATCTTGCCGGCTGTACGGAATCTGACTCCTATTACTTTTACCATATATAAACTCCTTCAAACTCTCAGTTTTCCTGAAGAGTCAGCAAAAGAAGCTC
>JBJELO010000218.1:0-1936 GCA_051879195.1 Lachnospiraceae bacterium | reverse complement strand
AAAAAAGGTGGCTAACGACTACCACCTTTCTTCCGTTACATGTATAATGTAACTATGTTTACCAATTCATATTATAACGAATTTTTTGAGATAGGGCAACAAAAAATTTATTTCGATTTGTATCAGTTGGGGTTACCGTCTGACGATCCTGTCTATTCCCTGATAAAAGTTCTGGAGGAGTTAAATTATGCAGGGCTGATCGCCCGCTATTCATCTAAGGGAAGAAAAGGCTATAATCCTATCATGATGTATGCAGTCCTTACCTATGCAAACATGCGTGGCGTCAGGGCTGTGGATCGGATTGTTGAACTGTGTGAAAGAGACCTGGCATTCATCTGGCTGACCAAAGGGAAGAAGCCAAAAAGGGATGCCTTTTATGACTTTATCAATAACAAACTGACAAAGGACATTCTCGATGACCTTCATTATCAGTTTTTGCGCCGCCTTGAAAAAGAAGGGCTGATTACTTTAAAAACGCTATTTATAGATGGCACGAAGATCGAAGCAAATGCCAACCGCTATACATTCGTGTGGAGGGGCAGCATCAACTACCATCTTGCCGGCCTTCTGGACCGGATCGATGCGGTTTATGCCAGATACAATGCCTTCCTGGCTGAAAATGCATATGATCAGAAATATGAACTCGGAAATGCGCAGATGTTTGTGATCGAAGGGATGGACCGTGTCCGGGATGTGATCGAAAAGAACCGCAGCCGGAAACTGACCAAACATAAAAAGATTCCGAATAATTCCATCATAGAAATTGATTCCTGTTCGCCGCTGGAGCTGCTGAAACTTCAGATCAATCTGAACAGGATCGCAGAAGGGGAAAGAATCTCTTTTGTATATGGAAAAGGAAAGCGCAGACCGGAACTTCAGCAGATCTATGAAGAACTGGAATCCTGCAGTGAGCGCCTGCTGAAATATAAAGAGTGCTATGAGATCATGGGAAAAGGACGCAACAGTTATTCCAAAACCGATATCGAGGCTACGTTCATGCGGATGAAAGAGGACCACATGAAAAATGGTCAGCTGAAACCGGCTTACAATGTTCAGATCGCTGTGGAAAATTACTTTATCATCCACAGTTATATCAGCAATGACCGGACCGATTATAATACCCTGATCCCTGTTTTGGAAAAGCATAACCGTGCTTTCGGATATTACCCGGAAGATGTTACCGCAGACAGCGGCTACTGCAGCGAAAAGAATCTCCTTTATCTGAAGGAACATGATATCACAAGCTATATCAAGCTGCAGACCCATGAGCAGATGAAAACGCGTGCTTATAAAAAAGATATCGGGAAGTATTACAACATGGTGGATGTAGTGGAAGGGGATGAACATTTTTACAGATGCCATGACGGGAGAGAACTGCGGCATATCCGTACGGAACATCACAAAAAAGAGGGGTATACCCAGACATTTGAGGTGTATGGCTGTGCCGACTGCAGTGGATGTGAGCATAAAGCAAAATGTCTGTATCGATATGATGAAGAACGTGACAGGGATAAGAATAAGGTCATGAAGATCAACGAAAACTGGGAGGAACTGAAGCAGGAGAGCCATGCAAATATCCAGAGTGAACAGGGGATCCGAAACCGTCAGATTCGTTCCATCCAGACAGAAGGGCATTTCGGAGATATCAAGGAAAATGAAAACTTCCGTCGTTTCAGCCATCGTTCCTCAGAAAAAGTGTATAAGGAATTCATGCTGTATGCGATCGGACGGAACATAAATAAATATCATCGTTTTCTTCATGGAGAACTCAAAAAATATGAAGGGAAAACGGACACTGAAGCCGCATAAACAAAAATTTTTTATTGCTGTACGGATTCAGGGGATTTTTGCGCCCAAAATCAGGTGCAAAAAAGGAACAAACGCAAAAACACCTCAGCAGGAATTTTACAATGTCCGATAAGGACCGCATTCCTGC
>JBJELO010000217.1:0-92132 GCA_051879195.1 Lachnospiraceae bacterium | reverse complement strand
ATTTACAAAGGCTGGTTTGATGACAGAGTATAGTTATTAATCAGCGTTTCCCTAACTATAACATACGCTTTCTATCCTGCAAAGGATAATATTGTCCCTATTAACCATCATACAGCCGGTGATTGTCATTAGGGACAACATTTTGTATATTTTCTATTCAGTTTAGCAAACTGGAAGTTGTCGTTCTCATTATCATCAATATATAATCATAAGATTAGTCCAGCTTATTTCGTATTGTTTATCATGCTCTTGCATTTCTCAAAAGCATCTTCTTCCTCCGAAATCAAAGTATCAGGGGGTGTACCACAGGCTTCATCTCCTTCACCGTCTGAGTTTGTCCCATATAGTGCACTGAAGCGAACAATCAAACCGCTGTTTGGCAGAGACAACAACATGGGGTCAAGCATACCGCCGTCTCCGCCCGTGGGAGTGCCCACAAGATATGCAAATCCGGTGTTCTTGCAGAACATTACAAAATTTTCAGACGCGGAATAAACCTTTTCGCTTGTCAGAATCCATATCTTTCCTTCATAGGGATTATCGGCTTTTTCAAATGAAGTAGTGTCGACCGTATAGTGAGTAAATCGGCTGCGGTATTTTGAAGCATACAATTCCGGTGCCGTCTCTATCGGTTCACAGTGCAGTCCGTTGTCGGAAAAATATTCCCGGTTATATTCCGAATCATTAAAGAGAAAGATTCTTTGGGAGAAAAGACTTTCTCTGGCATTAGGTTTCACAAGAAAATCCTGCCAATACAGATCGCTTCCTCCGGAATTCTCGCGCAAATCAATAATCAGGTTGGGGATGTCATGGATTTCGTTGAACAAATTGTTAAAAAAGGCCTTGTCCATCGGATACCGTTCCAATGCGAAACTGTCCACCTTAACATACGCGTATCCGATACCGGGCTGTATGTCCGCCTCCAAAGGCAGCATCTGGCTGTTTTCCTCGTCCTGTACGATTTCGTCGTAATCGCTCTTCAGTCCCTTGATGCTTCTGAACCCTGTGTGGCTCTGATCCAGAAGCCCATATGTTGTGCTGCTGACAGGATTATACAAAATGCTCTCCAGCGATTTTATGTTCTCCTTTTGCTTTTCAGACAAAACATCGCCAGCGTTAAGCGCTGTGAGATATTGCCTGTAACGGTATCCGTCCAGAACCGTCAGATGACCAAATCCTTTCAGTTCTTTCAGAAAGTAATTGATTTCCTTAAAAAAGTCGATGTCATTTTTTGTCTTTTGAATGTATTCTCTGTACTCCCCATAGAGAGCTTCCCTATCGATACCGGCATCCTCTGCTTCCTTCCAGAAAGGATAGCTTGCGTCCAGAATGGAGCACAGTTCCTCGTAATCCTGAAGCTTCTGTTCCATTGTCAAGCCGAGTATCGTCCGATTTTTCCCGTTCTGATATTTCACAAAAAATAATCCGGCCAGAATAACGCAGATGCTTAATATTGCAATCAATAAAACGATTTTACTTTTTTTCATAACAAAATATAGGCCTCCAAAAATTCCGATTTAATAATCCCATTATAGCAGAGCTCACCGTTCTTTTCATCTATTCTCGGAACTATTCTTTTCTCTTTCGATACGACTTGTAATCCATAACATAAAGTTCATCTACTCCATTACGAAGCACTGGAACAACTTTCTCTGACTCACTTATCACAAATTCTTACAATCTCAGCCGGATTATTGAATAGCACCGGTTCAGCTAACAGTTCCATATCTCGTTTTACATTGAAATAAACATCTCCTGTTACCTTACCAAAACCATTTTCATAAACTTCTCTGGACATCAGCACGAGCTTCGGTTGGCCGTTTCTATTCGCAACCACAATTTCATTTACCTCTTTACAGAAGGATACGATGCCTGTTGTATTTTTCAAATTTGCTAATGGAATGTATTTCATATTGTCTACTCCTTTTTTATTTTGGAATATAAAAAGCAGGCAATACAATGAGATACTCATTGCATTACCTGCTTAGGATTATTCTGCTGCATCTAACATATTCTCAATAAAGATGCCATATCCCCTAGTGGGATCATTTACTAATACGTGGGTTACAGCACCCACAAGTCGCCCATTTTGAATCACAGGCGAACCTGACATTCCCTGCAGTATTCCGCCTGTCTGCTTCAGCAGAGAACTGTCCGTTACCGTGACTTCCAGATTGATATTGTCATATCCGGCTTTTTCTCCTGATATTTTCCGGATTTCAATATCGTAAAATCGGTATTCTCCGTTAAAGCTGCTGATCATCTGTGCTTTTCCGTCCTGTATCTCTTCCGCACCGGCTGTTACCAGCGCTGCTTTTTCCCATAAATCTTCAAATGTTTCCTGCTGATAAAAGTTGCTTAGACGATCCATGATCAGGTCTTTTATTCCACTGTTGCCCAGTCCGAAGATTCCCTGCTCCGTGTTGGCTTTTACGGTTCCAATGCAGGACTGCATGCGATAATCGATAGCTCCTGAAAGAGATCCGGGCTTGTTGCTGCTGCTTTTAATCAGCGAATAGATTTCTGCATGATACAGCTGCCCCTTGTCAATCTCCATGCGTTTACCGGTGTCGATATCGCTGATACAGTGGCCCAGCGCTGCAAAATTCCCGTCTTCATCAACCCAGGTCAGGGTTCCGATCCCATGCATATTGTCACGGATCCATAATCCGGCTGCGTAATCACCGTTCTCCGACATCACAGGCTCTACCGTCACCTGTTTCTGACTTTCATCGTGTTCAACAAGCAGTTTCATCGGCTGCCCGCCGCTTTCCTGAACCAGTTCACGAAACTGTTCTTTGCTGGATATCTCCGTCCCGTCAGCCTGAAGAATATAGTCTCCGGCTTCCAGAATACCGCTGCAGGGTGAAATGCTGCCTCCATTCTTCGTTACAATATGAGTTACTTCTGTTACCAGTACGCCTCTGGTCTCCAGATAAATTCCCACAGGAATCCCGCAGGGAAGCAGCTTTTGCTTCTCCTGCCCGGTCTTTCCGATATCTTTTTCATCCTGCTTATATGAAACCGATGCTGTATTATTCCGCCCGGACGACGGTATAACTGCCTCTCTGACCAGACATGTATCAGTTCCTGAATTCACATTGTGAAACGCTGAATAAGATTCTGTAAAAACGAAAAAATATAATAATGTAAAACAGGAAGTAAAAAGGTATATCCCCGTTAGAAAAGTATGGTATCTTTTTAATCTTCTGTTTAATCTCCTGCTGTCGCAATCACCCCGCATAATAAATCCTCCATTCCCCGCAAAATAAGCTGAAACCACTTCAGAAGCTGCCTCCCGCGCTTCAGACAGGCAGCTTCTGAAACTTACTCTCTGAGGTTATTATGCGATAATTTCAAATTGTGAATCATGCATTTTCTGGTTTCCAGCTGCGGTTTCAGCAGGCGGATTGCAAAAAATGCAGCCGGAGCCGGAGAAGCTGTCAGCTGTGCCGGTGCATCATCTGAACTTTTGATGCTTTCAGCTCTCTGGCATTCTGAAGAACAGCGTCCGTAATCTGTACCCCGCCCAGCAGTCTTGCCAGTTCCCGGACAGAATCCTCTTCTTCCAGATGACTGATAGTGGTGCAGGTCTTCTGATCCACGATATCCTTGGCTATCATAAAATGGTTATCCGCCATGGATGCAATCTGAGGAAGATGCGTAATACAGAGCACCTGATGAGTCTGTCCGATGAGGGAAAGTTTCTCCGATACACATGCCGCGGTTCTACCGCTGATTCCTGTATCGATTTCATCAAAAATCAGGGTAGGAATCTGATCCGTATCAGCAAGTACAGACTTCACAGCCAGCATAATACGGGAAAGTTCACCACCGGAAGCCACATCTCCCAGCGGCTGCATGGGCTGACCGGGATTGGTGGATATTACGAATTCCGCGTCATCAAAACCATTGCTTCCGAACTGACCGGAGCGCTCAAAACGCATATCAAACGATACCTGAAGGAAATTCAGTTCCTGAAGACTGGAGGTAATCGCCTGTACCAGCGGAACAGCTGCTTTTCTGCGAAGCACAGACAGCTGTTCGCACAGACAGAGTACCTGCTTTTTCGCAGTTTCGCAGGCTTTTCGTGTATGGTTCCTGTTCTCTTCATAATTCTCCAGTTCCTGCAGACGCTCCTGCTTCTCCCTGAGGCTTTCCATGATCTGACCGTAATTGCGGCCGTATTTTGCCTGCAGGGAGCGGATCAGATCCAGTCTGTCCCTGACCTCCTCATAAATCTCCTGATCAAAACTCAGGCTATCCATATATGCAGCCACATCCCGGTTGATATCCGACAGAATCGACTCAAGATCGTGAATCTGAGAAGCAATATGGCGTACGGAATCATCAAATTTCTGAACCGACTGGATCTCCCGTACGGCTCTGGATACCGATTCACCGGCTGCAGAACTGCTGTCGTATCCCAGTGCATCCCGCACGGTTCCCATGGATTCCATGATGCTCCGGCTGTTGGCAATCCGCTTAAAAGTCTGCTCCAGTTCCTCTTCTTCCCCTTCTTTCAGACATGCGGAAGTGATCTCGCTGATCTCAAACCGGAGAAAATCCACTTCACGCAGACGCACTTCCTCTTCCATGGAAAAAGAATGCAGTCTGCGGCTCAGCTGTACATAATTGGTGTATGCATCAGCCAGTTTTTCCTTAACAGGAATGATATCCTGACCGGCATAGGCATCAAGAATCTCAAGATGCTTATACTTATACAATAAGGACTGATGCTCATGCTGCCCGTGGATATCGATGAGCATGCCTGTAATGCGGCGTACTTTTGCTGCTGTAACCGTCATATCATTGATTCTGAAAACACTGCGTCCCTTCAGAATCTTTCGTGACAGGATCAGAATACCGTCTTCCGTCTCAATATCCATATCCTGAAGCTGACGGATCTTTTCCGCCTCTTCTACCTGGAAAACGAGCTCAATATAGGCATACTCCGCGCCGGAACGGATCACATTGGCACCTGCTTTGCCGCCCAGTGCCAGATTGACCGCATCGATCAGAATCGATTTGCCGGCACCCGTCTCTCCCGTCAGAATATTGAGTCCCGCTCCAAATTCCATATCCGCTTCTTCTATCAGTGCAAAATTCTTTACGTGCAAATGCATCAGCATAATAATTCCCCCTTATATAATGATGGAAGTGTCAAATAAATTTGACGCTATGATAACCCCTGTATCAGATAATCAGATGATGTACAGTCAGAACAGTTGTTGTAAACAAATATAGCGAACAGTTGTTGTGAACAGTTGTTCTCGAATGTTTGTTCCAATTGTATCTCAGGAATCAAAAAAAAGCAAGCACTTTTTGAAATATTTACATTTCTCATGCCTGCTTTATAATCTTAATTAATACTTTAGATATTCTGTGCCGTACTTTACTGTTTCTTATCCCGGTTTCTGTTTACCATCTTCTGTACTTCTTTCATAAGGACTACCGTGTCTTCCACACTTCTGACTGCGCACATGATCGTGTCATCGCCAGCGATACATCCCACAACCTGCGGGAAATGAAGACCGTCCAGAGCGGCGGCTACAGCCATGGCAAGTCCCGAAACCGTTTTGATTACAAGAAGATTCTGAGCCATGTCCATGGATACAAATCCATCACAGAAAATCCGGATGTATTTATCCTTCATCTCATCCTCTTCTTTTTTCAGCAGGGTATAGCACTGTCTGCCCCTGCCGTTGGGCATCTTGGTCAGCTTAAGCTCTCTGATATCTCTGGAAACCGTCGCCTGAGTCACATTGAAGCCCTCCATGTTCAGCCGTTCAGCAAGCTCTTCCTGTGTTTCAATATCGAACCTGCCGATCAGCTCACGTATTTTGTCATGTCTTTTGATCTTCATACTCAACCTCCGATTTTACCGTTCTGACATTTTCCGCCGCACTGTTTCAAGAAAACTCACATTACTGACTTTCAGTATACTGGCGGTAATATCTGCCTGTTCTATCTCAATCCGGTCGCCTGGTCTCAGCACTCCACTGTCATTGCCGTCAAAGCATATCTGAACCGGAACAAATCTTTTTCCGGGCCGTTGTGTAACTTCCACTACGATTCTGGAGTCGGCCCGCAGTACAATACTTCTGCAGTGCAGAGAATGGGGGGAAATCGGTGTCAGGAGAATACTGAAAGCCTTCGGATCCACAATCGGACCTCCGGCTGACAGATTATAAGCAGTAGAACCTGTCGGCGTAGCAATGATAATGCCATCCGCCACATATTTATTCAGTAATTCTCCATCCACATATATATTATAATCATTCACATCCAGCCCCCGTGACCGGGAGAGAACGATATCATTCAATGCGTAATCGGATGTCTGGCAGTAACTGTTTATGATAACAGATCCGTGAAGCAGCATCCTGCGTTCCACCGTATACCGATCCGCAATCAGGCAGTCCATGGCATACTCAATGGAAGATGGATCGATTTCCGCCAGATAACCCAGAGTTCCCAGGTTGATTCCCAGAATGGGGATTTCTTTATGCTTCAGATCTCTGGCGGCCTGCAGCATGGTACCGTCTCCGCCAATCACCAGAATGCACTGCGTATCATCCGGCACCCTTTCAGGATTCGTATAACGGTACCATTCATGGTCATCCTCCGCATGTTCGTAAACACCAGGATCCAGCCTGCAGCGGCAGCCTCTGGTAACCAGATAATCCCGGACACGCTGTGCCATCTGCCGGCTGCCTTCTTTTCCGTAATTGCTGATTACATAAAATTTATTCATGAGCCTTTACAACGCCTCATGTGCTTTCACTGTTATCTGCTCCGAAGTCGGGATATACGGAGCCTCTGCCGGACGTTCACAGCCTTTGCCGAGCCATACGAGATATTCGATATTGCCCTCCGGTCCCTTGATGGGAGAATAATCCAGCCCGAGAGTAGTAAAACCCATGGCCTGTGCACAGGTCAGGACGGAATCAATAACCTCCACATGAACTTTCCGATCCCTGACAACACCCTTTTTGCCCACCTTTTCCCGGCCGGCCTCAAACTGGGGTTTGATCAGACACACGGCCTGACCGCCCTCTTTCAGCAATTCATAAGCAGGAGGAAGGATTTTGCTCAGGGAAATAAACGATACATCCACGGAAAAAAAGTCAATGGGCTCCGGTATCAGTTCATGATCCAGATAACGGGCATTGGTCTTCTCCATACAGATCACCCGCTCATCCTGACGCAGCTTCCAGTCCAGCTGCCCGCGGCCGCTGTCAACTGCGTACACCAGGACAGCTCCGTTCTGCAGCATGCAGTCCGTAAATCCGCCTGTGGAAGCGCCGATATCCATGCAGGTACACCCTGTCAGCGTAATGGGCCACACTTCCATGGCTTTTTCCAGCTTCAGGCCTCCCCGGCTCACATATTTCAGCGTGGACCCCTTTACCTCCACCGTTTTCTCCTCATCAAATACAGAACCCGGCTTATCTTCCTTCTGTCCGTCCACATAAACAATACCGGACATAATAAGCGCTTTCGCTTTCTCTCTGGAAGGCGCCAGCCCCTTATTCACCAGCAGTATATCCAAACGTTCTTTCATTCCTGTTCTCCAATCCGTTCCAGAATTCTTTTCAGGATAAACTCTGCATCCAGACCGATCTCCTTTTTCAGCAGATCCACGTTGCCGTGTTCCACATACATATCGGGTACAGCCACATTGAGAATATCCACCTTGCTTCCGTCATCTTCCAGCCAGGTACAGACATGCTCTCCAAAACCGCCTTTCAGCACATTTTCTTCCAGAGTCACCAGAAGACTGTGATTTTTTACTGCCTTCGTAAGACATCTGTCATCGATGGGACTTACAAAACGCATATTGACCAGCGAAACGTTGTATCCCATCTCCTTCAGCCGACTGCGGACCTCCACCGCCGTCTCCACCATACTGCCTACTGCAAGAAGCACAATTCCCGATTCATCGTAAATCCATTCTGCCACTCCTGCAGCAACGGGCTGCCTGAACTGTGCCAGCCCTTTCCATCCGGTCCCTCTTGGATAGCGGACTGCAATAGGATAGGGATAGTTAAATGCGTAGTTCAGCATATCCTGAAATTCATATATATTTTTTGGAGCGCATACCGTCATGTTGGGAATATGAGACAGATAGGACAGATCAAAAATTCCCTGATGCGTCTCTCCGTCACTTCCCACCAGACCGGCACGATCCACTGCGAAAACAACCGGAAGATTCTGGATGCAGACATCGTGAATAATCTGGTCGTAGGCTCTCTGCAGAAAAGAAGAATACACTGCCACCACCGGCTTCAGCCCGCCTGCCGCCATTCCGGCCGCAAAAGTCACCGCATGCTGTTCGGCAATTCCCGCGTCAAAAAAACGATTGGGGAATTCTCGGGCAAAAGGGGTCAGACCGGTCCCATCCGGCATAGCAGCTGTAATGGCCACAATATCCTTATTTTTCCGCGCCGCCTCACAGATGGTTTTTGAAAATACATCCGTCCAGTCGGGCTCCGTTTTTTTCTGAATAACCTGGCCGGTCCGGATGTCAAAGGGCGATACGCCGTGAAAACGTTCCGGATGCTCTTCTGCCGGCCTGTAGCCTTTCCCCTTTTTTGTCAGGACATGAATCAGCACAGGTTTTTTCAGACGCTTCGCATTCTCCAGAACCGTCACCAGCCCTTTCACATCATGTCCATCCACAGGTCCCCAATAGGTAATCCCCATGTTTTCAAATAACATGCCCGGCACAAAAACTTTTTTAATATTGTTTTTTACGTTGGTCAGAGCATTCAATACCGGTTTTCCCACAGCAGGAATCCGCTCCAGCTGATCCGTAATATGTTCTTTCAGATCATAATAAGCCGCTGTTCTGCGGATTTTGCTGAGATGCTCGCTGATTCCTCCGGTATTCCTGGAAATGGACATCTCATTGTCATTTAAAATAATGATATAATTGCTGTTCAGGCTGGATACATTATTCAGCGCTTCCAGCGCCATGCCTCCCGTCAGCGCACCGTCACCGATAACGGAAATAACAGAATACTTTTCCTTTTTCCGGTCTCTGGCCATGGCAAGTCCCATACCTGCCGAAATGGAAGTGGAACTGTGTCCCGTATCGAAAGGATCACACTGACTTTCCTTGCGCTTGGGAAAGCCGCTCATTCCTCCGTATTTGCGCAGTTCATCAAAACCGGCCCTTCTGCCGGTCAGTATCTTATGAGTATAGGACTGATGTCCCACATCCCAAATAATTTTATCTTTTGACGGGTCAAATACCAGATGAAGTGCCATGGTAAGCTCTACCACACCCAGATTGGAGGCCAGGTGGCCGCCGGTGGCACTGATTTTTTTAATCAGGAAACGCCTGATTTCCCTGGCAAGCTCTTCATATTCAGACTCTTTCAGCTTCCGGATATCACCCGCCTGATTGATCTTATCAAGTATCATAGCAGTTCCTCTATTTTTCACGGGTTACCAGCATGAGAATCAGCTGCTCCAGGAATGGATTCTCATACGGCAGCTCCTGTAATGTCCGAATTGCCCTTTCAGAAAGTTTCTGTACCTCTTCCTTGGCGCTGTCAAGTCCTTCCAGGGTAACATAGGTCGTCTTGTGGTTTTTCTCATCGCTTAAAACCGGCTTGCCCAATACAGCTTCATCGCCGATCACATCCAGAATATCGTCCTGAATCTGGAAAGCCAGACCCACATCATCAGCAATGCTGATGATCTTTTCCTCTTCCTGAGGCGACGCACCGGCCATAACCGCGCCGATCAGCATGGATGCCTCCAGAAGGGCACCTGTCTTCAGTGCATAGATAAAATCCAGCTTGTCTCTGGGGATCGGTTTGTCAGTCAGCTCCACATCAACAGTCTGCCCGCCGATCATACCGTAAATACCCGATTTTTCAGCCAGAATGGATGCAGCACGAAGAACCCGTTCCGGGTGCTTTGTCATCTCGCCTGCTTTCAGCGCCGTTTCAAAGCAGTACACCATCAGCCCGTCTCCGGCAAGAATGGCCATATCCTCTCCGTATTCCACCCAGGTGGTGTGTCTTCCTCTGCGGTACTCGTCATTATCCATCGCAGGCAGATCATCATGGACCAGAGATGCGGAATGCATCATCTCCATTGCCGCCATAAAAGGCTCTATATCCCTGTCCGATCCTCCGAACAGCCGGTATGTCTCCTGCATCAGCATGGGGCGAAGACGCTTTCCTCCTGCTTTTACACTGTAATTCATGGATTCCAGCACCGTCTTCTGATGTCCCGTTTCTTCCGGCAGATACCGGTCAATCACTGCCTGAACTTCTGCCGTTTTCTTTTTCAGTATTTCATTAAAATCCATTGATTTCCCCCTCCTCATTCAGAATCACCAGCTGCTGCTCCACTTCTGTCAGGGCCTGACTGCAGTAGTGGACCAGTCCAACGCCTTCTTTATATAAATGAAAGGATTCTTCCAATGTGCACTCTTTGCTTTCCAGCCTGTCAATCAGCTCTTCCAGCTGCTCCAGTGCTTTTTCGACAGGCATGCCGGATCCTTCCTGTTCCTTTTCACAGGCTTCCATTTTCTGTTCTTCCATATCAAGCTACTCCATCCAAATTGAGATTGATCCCTGTCTGCAGCCTGTTTTTTACTGCTGCTCTGAGGGTAATATTTCCGCGCGGACTTTACCGTCTGCAAACTGCAGCCCGATCAGCTGCCCCGGTTCCAGAGCCTGAGCCGACTGTACCGGTTTTCCCGCCTCATCGCTGACATAAGCAAATCCGCCCGACAGCTGCTTCAGGGGAGAAAGTGCTTCCAGTTTCCCGGCGCAGAGAGCTGTCCGGTGTCTGCAGTCCCTGACACGGCTCTGCATACTGTAAGAGAGACTCTGCTTCAGACCGGCCAGCTGCTGTTTTTTCTGTTCCAGCCGGTAGACCGGATCCTGAAGATTCAGCCGTCTTTTCAGGGAATCCACCTGCGCTTTCTTTCGCTCCAGCTGCATATCCACAGCCATATCCAGCCGCCCTTTCTGTACCTGCAGCGTATTCAGATAAGCTTCGTAATCAAACACCGCCAGTTCCGCCGCTGCGGAAGGTGTAGGCGCACGCAGATCCGCCACAAAATCGGCTATCGTGTAATCTGTCTCATGTCCGACAGCCGAAATAATCGGTGTAGAAGCATGAAAAATGGCATAAGCCGTCTCTTCTTCATTGAATGCCCAGAGATCCTCCAGAGAACCGCCGCCCCGCCCGACGATCATACAGTCCAGCCCCATCTCGTCGAGACAACGGATACCGGCAGCAATGGATGCCGATGCCATCTCCCCCTGTACCAGTGCCGGGTACAGATACAGGGTCACACAGGGATTTCTTCTTGAGGCTATATTGAAAATATCCCGGATCGCTGCACCGGTGGGCGCCGTGACAACACCGATTCTCCTTGCAAAACGGGGAATGGGCTGCTTGTACTCCTGCGCGAACATCCCCATCTCTTCCAGCTGCGCTTTCAGCCGCTCATATTCCTGATACAGTGCACCGACCCCGTCGGCCTCCACCGTCTGTACATACAGCTGATACCGGCCGTCCCGCTCATAAATGGAAATACTGCCGCCGGCCACAATCTTCATACCGTTCTGCAGCCTGATCTTCAGATTCGGGCGCTGTGAACGGAACATGACCGCATTCAGCACACCGGAAGCATCCTTCAGGGTAAAATAAATATGCCCCGACGTGTGATATTTACAATTGGAAATCTCACCGCGTACATAAATCCGGCGCAGAACAAAGTCCTGTGTAAACAGATTTTTAATATAGGAGTTAACCTGCTCCACAGAATAAATACTGGCTGCCATTATGCTTCGGCCCTGACAATCTTTCCGAGAATCCCGTTAACAAAAGAGGGGGAATCATCACCGCCGTACTGCTTTGCCAGTTCCACAGCCTCATTGATGGCCACTTTGGCCGGCACTGCCTCATCATGACGGATTTCATAAAGCGCCAGACGAATCAGGCTCAGATCCACTTTGGCCATGCGCCTTGTCTGCCATCCCTTCGCATACTGATTGATCAGGTTATCCGCTTCTTCCGTATTCTCCAGAACCGCCTGCGCACGCGCCTTTATCATGTCTTTTTCTACTTCTGTATAGCCAGCCAGCTCTTCCGATTCCAGATACAGCTTTGTCTGTTCTTCCAGTAACTCCGGTGCGTAAAATTCTTTCATAAACACCAGCTTAAAGGTATGCTCTCTTAATTCTCTGCGTTTCATAGATTCCTCCCAGGTAAATAATATCTTTCCCGATGATACAAAAAAGGGCGCAGATATCACCGGCCCCATTTTATATTGTCTGAAATTATCAAGGTTTCGTATCCAACGGATACTTCTGTGCACAGGCTATTCCGTTTCGATGCCTGCAATTCTGACATTCACGTCGATCACTGCCAGACCTGTCATGTTCTCGATCGCATTCTTCACATGCTCCTGAACATTCAGAGCCAGTTCCGGAATACTGTAGCCATACTTCAGATTCAGAGACAGATCACAGGATACGGACGTATCCATAACCGTTACCTTTACACCCTTCGGTGCAGTCTTCATACCCAGCTTTCCTGCCAGTTCATTGGCGGAGCGGTCCTCGATGGAAGCCACACCGTCCACTTCCGTTGCTGCCAGACCTGCAATGATTGCAATAACCTCATCGGCAATCTGCACGGAGCCCACCTGGCCGTTCTCATGTATAATATGTGTACTTCTGCTTTCAAAATCGTTCGACAACTTCAATACCTCCTGTACAATACGAATTTCAATTCACATTGACTCGAAGATAGTATAACAAAAAACGATTGTAACTGCAAATGTTTTCTTGTAAGATATTCTTTCTGCTTTTGCTTCATTTTTCAGTACTTTTTACGGTTCCTCAACCACTTCCGTATTCACTTCATTCATGAGAGATATGACAATATCGGAAATCTCCACATCGGCTTCACGTTTTACCGTATCCTCGATCTGGGCTCTCTGAGCATCCGTGATGCTGCTGCTTCCCACAAGAACTTCCACGCCGCTTTCACTGATGGTCACCAGTGTCTGCGCCATTCCTCTGGCAGTGAGAGCCGATTCGATATTGGCCTCTTTCTCGGCATTTTTTGTCATGGTCATCAGATTGTCGGCTGCCGCCTCGCGCTGCTTCTCACTTAAGTTTTCATTATTTATAATACCGTTCAGTGTCTCCTCATTACGTGTGCGAACCTGCTGACGGCTCAGTTCAGCTTCCGCCATCATATTCTCCACCTGTTCGGACAGCGTCAGCACCGCCTCGCCGGGCTGTGCACTGTTCTCCTGTTCCTGTAAACCATTCTGCACTGCTGCCTCCGCATTCTGCGTTTCAGATTCAGTATCCTGTATTCCCACTGCCGCATCTGCGCTCTGCGTTTCTCCCCCCTGAACCGTCTCCGTATTCTGAGCCTGTTCAAGCGCCACATTTTCTGCCAGTACATCCTCATCGGAAATATCCATCAGCGCAGAATTTTCCTGTTCTCCCATGGCCGGCACTGATTCCTGCCTGGACGGCAGATAGGTCAGATATCCCGCAACGGCAATCATCACAGCCAGCAGCGTCAGAATCAGCTGATTTTTCCTTCTAAGCTTTTTCATGCACATGCCACTCCTTTAAAATTCACCCTCTAATACTTTTATCTTATGAGCAGGGAGTCCGAATAATGCCTCCAGCATGCTGCTGATTTCCGATTTTACGGCAGCACTGCCTCCACCCTGTGCCACCACGGCGATTCCGGTCACCCTGGGAAGAATCTCTCTGGCAACCCATGGGGTCTGTCCGTTCTCCATGACCGTGTTTTCCTGACTGCTGAAGCTGTCCTCCGATGTATCTTCTTCTCCATTGCCGCGAACACTGCTGCTTTCCGACTGTACATCTTTTTCCACCACTTTTTCCCCGGTATCCTCCAGAACCACCATCACTTTTACCTGACCAGCCCCCTGAACCTTTTCCAGAAGAGCTTTCAGTTCCTGCTCCAGCTCTGCCTGATACTGGGAACGGGTATCCCCGGAAATAACGGGAGAATCCGCCGCATTTTCTCCATCAGAGCCGGTGCTGCCCAGCTTTTCCAGCGGAAAAGACAGAAGAAACAGGAGAATGCCTGCCACAAGCGCCAGCAGTATTTTATCTTTTGACAGATTTTTCAAAATCATCTTTCCGACCTCCCGCAGATCAGTTTTTCCACTTTACTGAAACCGCATACTGATCCAGTTCGAATGTTTCTGCGACCTCCTTCTTCAGTTCTCCCAGAAGCGTCCGGACTTCCAATGACTGTTTTCCGGTTCCGGATACGGTAAGATCCATACCTGTGATAATCACCTCGCCGGACTGCTCCAGCTTTTCTTCATCAAAATCCACAGTTCCTTTTTCCAGCTTCAGATTTTTGTTCTCTGCCAGTTCCCGCACCCGTGTCAGCGCACTTTCCGAAGTACAGTCAAGAATCTCCTGGCTGCAGGCCTGCGCTGCCTGTCTAATCTGACTGACTGTCACAGTCGTGTCAGTATCCGATGTCAGTTCCGTCAGCTTTTCTGTCAGAATCTGATCAAGATGAAACACGGATACCGCGGGTTTCAGGATCAGAAGCAGCATCATCAGTGAAAGATAAATCCTGAGAATATGCCTTTTTTCCTGTTCTCCCATCAGATAGAGAACAAGATAGGAAACCACGGCAAATACAGCAATCTGCCGGATCCATTCGTACACCGCCTCCATGTATTCTCACCTCCGCTACCATGCAGCCATGGCAATCATGATCAAAAGGATTACTGCGCAGAGGCAGGTAACCTTTACCAGATATTCCAGACTTTCCGCAAAACCGCTCAGACAGCTGCTGACTTGTTTATCGGCTGCTGGCAGGGCAATGGCAGACATTACATGGTACAGGGCTGAAACAAGAGCGATGCGGATTACAGGCAGCAGGCAGATCAGCAGGATACAGAACATCCCCGCCGCGCCGATGCTTCCCTTCAGCAGAGAACTGCTTTCCCACAGCACTGTGGCCGCCGTATCCGCAAGCCCGCCGGCTCCCGGAATCAAAGAGGCGGTTTTCAGCAGGGTCTGCCGCCGGACCGAATCGGCTTTGGGAAGCACCATCATCTGAATCACCTGCAGCCCGGTTACAGCCGCAAAAGACAGTTTCATCAGAAGCCCCAGCCCCCTTTTCAGAAGGCCTGACAGCCCGGAAAACAACGCCTCCGGCATGATGGAATCCAGCAGTGTAATCACCAGATGGATACTGATGCCGGGAAGCAGAATATACAGACAGACCCGGCTTACCAGACTGCTGATGCTGATGGCGGACGCATAGATTCCGGCAGCGGAAACGCTTTCTCCTCCGGCCGCCGCTGCCACAGCCAGTACGGGAAACAACGCACCGGCAAATGATAGTTCCTTTTCCAGATACTGTTCGGTCTGTATCAGAAAGCTTCGAAACAGAGTCGCCAGCTGCACGATCATCAGCAGCTGAATCACAACTCCCGAAAAAACGGTAACCGACCGGTTATCAAATGCCTGTCCCACGGCACGCAGCAGAGCAAACAGCAGCACCAACAGCAGAATACCGGCGTAATCCGACAGATGAAGCAGTTCCCCGCCCTTCAGCCAGCCAAGCAGCAGCTGTACCAGAGTATCTTTCATGCCCTGGAAATCACCCGCCTGGAGTTGTACGACAAGTTCGGAAAATGATACTTCACTGCCTCCCAGCACCGAACCCAGCAGATCCTGAAGCTGTCCGAAATCGGTAAGATCATCCATGGCCTGCCCCTCCCTTTTTACGACGAAAACAACGTCTCAATGGTATCAATCAGAGCCGTTACCACCGGCAGACTGACCGAAAGAATCAGCAGTTTTCCGTATATATCAATCTGGCGGCTGATTGCTGCACAGCCGGCCTCTTTGCAGATATCGGAAGCCAGCTGGCTGATCCAGGCCAGTCCCATAATCTTCAGCAGAATCTTAAAATATACTCCATCGAGACCGGTGTATTCCATCAGTTCCCGGATCAGACTCAGGATGGAATCCAGCTGGGAAACCGCCGCACCGATCAGCAAAAGCACAGCTCCCAGCGAAAGAAATATTCCATATTCCGGTTTCAGAGGACGGACCCACAAAACAAGCATGGCAGCAGCAGCTCCTGCCAGTATGATCTGAACCATGAAAACGCCTCCCCGAATCAAAATTCAAACAGTTTCTGAATCGTTTCAAACAGCTGGGAAATATACGGAACCAGCCAGAACAGCACCAGCAGAAGCCCGGCAAAGCTGGTCAGAAAAGCCTGTTCCTCCCTGCCGCTGTGCTTCAGCACCTGACAGAGCACGGAGACCAGAATTCCCACCGCTGCAATACGAAATAACAATGCAACCTCCATATCGTATCCTTTCTGCTACAGCATAACTACGATAACCGTCAGTGCCCCCAGAATTCCCAGAGACTGATACATTCTGCAGCTGGCCTCACAGTTCTTCTCCAGACGCTCCACACTGTCTCTCACCTGCACTTCCAGCAGTTCCAGCGTGCGAAGCTGCATATCCACATCAAGAAATCCCAGTTCACTGCCCAGTTTCCGGAACAGTTCCAGATCTTCTTCTTTCAGGCCGCTTCCCTGAAAGGCTTCCTCACTTTCCTGCCAGAGCTCTGCCAGAGCATCCCCCTTCCGGTCCTGCATTTTCCGGCTGACTTCGGCAAAAAAACTGCGAAAAGGCTCTGCTGCACGGTGACTGATATCGTCAAACGCTTCCTCCAGAATCCTCCCGGTAAAACCGATTTCTCCTTTCAGCATATGAAGCACCGTCTGCATCAGACGGAGATTCCTGATTCTTTTTCTGGCATTGAGACTGTACCGGAATCCCAGTGCCAGAACCGCCGCGGCAATGATGCCGATTCCCGCCAGCCGCATCATAGAAGTATCCCTCCTTCCCCGTTGTAGATATGGCTCCATTTTCCAGGTACGCCTTCATTTGCCAGCTGTATGTAGCGGTCAAACACCCGGGCCTGCATCAGGCACCGGAATGCTTCCTTTTCCAGAAGACGTTCCAGACTTTCTCCGTGTGCCGTGGCAAGCAGGACACAGCCGCAGCCTGCCGCTTCAAAAAGGGCATCCACATCGTTTTCGCCTGCAATTTCATCAACTGCCAGAACCGAAGGGGCCATACTGCGGAGCATAAGACGCATTCCCAGTGTTTTGGGGCAGCCATCCAGCACATCAGTCCGGGCACCCAGATCATTCTGCGGAACCCCCTGATCACAGGCGGCCAGTTCTCCCCGCTCATCCACCACCGACACCGTCATGGATCTTCCCTGGGAATTTCCATCGGAAATCAACCGGATCAGGTCGCGCATCAGCGTCGTCTTCCCCTGTCCGGGAGCAGAAAAAATCAGTGTACTCTGCAATCTTCCGTTTTCATACAGATAGGGAAGCAGTCCCCGGGCACAGTCCCTGTACTCGCAGGCAATCCTGATATGGATAAATGATATATTGCGGATCGTTTTTATCTGCCCCTGGCTGATCACCGTTTTACCGGCAATTCCGACCCGATGACCGCCCCGGATGGTCAGAAATCCCTGCCGGATCTCCTCCTCATAGGCATACATGGAAAAACGGCTGACAAATTCCATGGTTTCCTGCATGTCCCTGACTGTAAGAACCGTACTGCCCGGCAGAATCCTTTCCTGTCCGTTTTCCAGCATCCGCACCGGTTTCCCGCATCGCAGCCGGATTTCCTGAATCCGGCTGTTTCCCCGCAGTTCCTGCTCAACCGGCGCTCTGAAATGCACCGGAAGCACATGCAGGATTTCTTCCATCTGATAATCCTTCATAAGCCTGCCCCCTTTGCCTCATTATATGAAAAAAAGAAACCGCCTATGCCCCAAAATCAGGGACACAGACGATCTCCTTTTATTTCCTGCATTACTCTGTTACTTTACTATCCAGCTCTTTCACTATCCTGTTCTCTGTTTTCTGATTTCTCTACTCTTCTGTATGTTCCTTTCCAATCTCCATAAAACCGGATTCGCCTTCCAGCTGATTGGTCTCTTCCTGATAATGCATACGGATCATACGGTAAACCTCACCTGTACCATAGGCAAAGCTGATCTGGATCTCACCGTTTTCCATGCGCTTCATCTGCAGGTCCACTGCATCCAGAGACGTCACCTTCTCACAGGCTTCCTCACAGGCATTCAGTGATTTCAGGAAATCCGCCGGCTGGGGATGCTTCATATTCTCCACAGACGATCTGACCGGATATACCGTAATAACGGCGCAAAGCTCATTCTGCACCCATGTTACCACCGCACGGCACCGGATTCCGTCCAGTTCCTCCCTGCACTCCGCCACGGCAGGCATCAGATATTTCAGGCTGACCAGCATCTGAAGCGCATTGGTATAGGGATCCGTTTCCACCGACTGTCCGCTGTTCATATGCGGATGGTAACAGGCCACCAGATCTGCCTGCTCCCTGAAATGTGCGTATTCCTGCGGATCGATCTTCTGCCGATAATCATCCGGCAGACCGTCCAGCATCTCGCACAGTTCAGCGGAAATATAGGCATACCCCCGTCTGCTTTCTTCCATTCCGAAATAAACCTGATAATTGTCAACAGCCTCCTGACAGACCTTCATCAGACGTCTGCTGCGGTACCACTGCTTTCTGCTGTCTGCGGGGATTTCCTCGTCGCTGCCGCAGATTTCCTCAATCATGCCGATCACCTGCCGCAGCTGCTCCAGCGCCAGATCATGACGGCACAGATTCATGTAATCTGCAGCCAGCCGGTTCAGCGTAAGAAGTGTCACATCATGAGTAACAGGAAGCGTCTCCCGGGCTGCAGTATAAGCCTGCTTTGACAGATTCAGTGCCGACTGGTATCTGCCGATCCGCGCGTAATCTGAAGTCAGATTCGTAACAGCTGTGAGATAATCGGGATGTGTCACAGGCAGACATTTCCCGCGCAGCTCCAGAACCCTCTCTTTCAGCGGAATGCTGTTCTCATACTGCTCGAGAGCAGCCAGCGCTACAGCCAGATTATTCATCAGACTGATGGTAAACGCATCGGTTTCTCCCAGCTTTCTGCTGCTTTCTTCCACAGCCTGCTGCAGCAGAGGCACCGCCATCTCATAATCCTCTTCCGCCAGAAAACGTTCCGCTTTTGCAGCTGTCTGACGAATCTCATCCAGTTTCGCCTGACGTTCCTCCTTCATACCGGGTATCGTATACAGCAGATCCTGCGCTGCCGCGTAGCCGGCTGCCAGCGCTTTTTTCAGCCACTGTGCCGCTTCCCCGGAGTCCGCCTCCGTACCGATACCGTTCAGACAGCATCTGCCGGTCATATACATCCCCTCGGAATCCCCTGCATCCGCTGCACTGCTGAACCAGAAAAATGCCTGTTCGGGAGCAGGATCCACTCCGTCCCATCCCTGTGAATAGAGAAGTCCCAGATTGAACATGGCATCCGCCTCACCGGCTGCTGCCGCCCTTTTGTACCAGCTGACTGCTTCATCCATTCTTCCGTCATTCATCAGCTGGCGGGCAATCTCGCACTGCGCTGCTGTATTGCCGTTCTCCGCCTCCTCATATACCTGTTGTACCATATCCTGATCTTTCCACCAGTCCGCCATTTGGTCATCTATCCTTTCTTTCCTGCCAGATTCTCATTGAGCCAGTCGATTACCGCACAGACTCCCTCTTCGCTGTAATCAAACCGGTATGAAGTTTTCTGAGCATCCGGCGTTTTATCAAAAGCAAACGGTTCCGGCCAGGTAATCAGCTCCAGCCAGTACCCCTGTTCCTCATCGCCCTCCCGCTTCAGACGGATTCTGGTTCCGTCACAGCTGGCCGTATAGGGCTGCTTTTTATAATAATTCAACGTAAATAAATCTTTTCTGGCAAATCTCAATGCTCACACCTCTGCATTACTCATCCTCTTTTTCAAGAGCCCGCTTTACAATATCACAATCCTTATTGTACTGACACTGCAGATAATCGCATCCGACAATCTGCTCCAGACAAAGACCGCATTTCTCCACCGAATACTCACATGTTACCATATTGGTCTGATTCTTTGCCTTGCAGTATCCGGTAAAAATAAATTCATCCATATCCTGGAGACATTCCGACTGCATACTCATACTCAATTCCTCCCATCAGAGTATATATCAGGGAGAATTGTATCACAATCCGTGTCCGTTTTAAAGAGTTCTTGACAAATTTCACTTTTTCCGATACATTGAAGATTGCTGTTCAGATTTCGCCCGAAAAAACGGCCAGACAGATGATTTCATTCTTAACCGGATGAAATTCTGAAAGCACCAGAAAGAACACGCATCAATAAGTCAACGAGGAATTCTTCACATGAAAAGTACGACGAAAAATATGACAGCCGGGAGACCTGCTGTTTTGCTGCTGCAGTTTGCGCTGCCTCTTATGGCAGGCAATCTGTTTCAGGAGTTTTATACGGTAGTTGATACGATTATCGTGGGGCAGTTTCTGGGCGTTCACGCGCTGGCGGCCATCGGTGCCGGCGGCTGGATTACCTGGATGATGACATCTGCCGTTCAGGGGTTTACCCAGGGCTTTTCGGTACCGGCTGCTCAGGCTTTCGGTGCAGGAAATCGGGATCATGTCCGGAAAAATATGGGCAATGCTGCCGTTATGGCTGTGATTCTGTCTGTCATACTGCTGGCAGCAGGAGAAGCCATCCTCCGGCCGCTTCTAGCCCTGCTGGATACGCCGGAGGAAATTCTGCCCACTACATTGATGTACCTGCGAATCTACTATGCTGCCTGTCCCATCATGATGGCTTACAATTTCGCAGCCTGCAATCTGAGGGCTCTGGGCAACAGTCAGGCTCCTCTGCGCGCCATGGTGATGGCATCTGTGATCAATATTATACTGGACCTTCTGTTTGTAGGACCGTTCCACTGGGGAGTGGCCGGCGCTGTTATTGCCACCGTCATTGCACAGCTTTTTGCGGCCGTATACTCCATGTACTGCCTGCTGCGCATTGATTTCATCTATTTTACCAGGGAAGATCTCCGGCTGAGCCGGAAATTCTGCGTAAAGCTGCTGGGTCTGGGGGCGCCTATGTCACTGCAGAACATCATCATATCAATCGGCGGCATCATTGTTCAGTATATCGTCAACCAGTTCGGCATCACCTTTATTGCCGGATTCACGGCCACCAACCGGCTCTACGGCCTCATCGAAACGGCCGGTATCTCCTATGGTTATGCTATGACCACCTATACAGGCCAGAACAAAGGAGCGGGATTGTATAAAAGAATCCACCAGGGCGTACTCACTGCCCATGTAATCGGGCTGATTACATCCGTATCCATCTCACTGCTCATGATTTTCTTCGGAAAGAACATCCTGAGCCTGTTTATCACAGGAACACCGGAAGAAGTTGCCGCCACCATGGAGGTTGCCTACCGTTATCTGTTCATCATGAGCATGTTCCTTCCAATCCTGTACAGTCTTCATATTCTGCGTTCCAGCCTGACAGGACTGGGCAACAGCACCATCCCCATGTTCTCCGGTGTGGCAGAGCTGATCATGAGAGTCAGTTCCTCTTTCGTAATTCCCCTGTTTTTCGGGGAAATGAACCTGTTCTTTGCGGAACCCATCGCATGGACCGGAGCTGTCGCCGTCCTGCTCGGCGGATATTTATGGACAATGCACCGGCTCACCGGACGCACAAAAACAAAATCATAAAATAAAACAGCAGACGGACTCCTGATACGGTTGGTTCATCTGCTGTTTTTCATTTCATATTTTTCAGTAGCCTGATAATTATTATCCCAGGATTGCCTTGTCGCTGGCAAACTGTTCTCCGCTGACGATCTCAAACTGATGCAGCAGATCTTCCACTGTCAGCTTTCTCTTCTCTTCCCCGCGGATATCAAGAATGATTCTGCCGTCCATCATCATGATCAGACGGTTACCGTGTGCAATGGCATCACGCATATTATGTGTAATCATAAGAGTCGTAAGATGATCCCGATTCACAATTGTCTCTGTGGTTTCCAGCACTTTTGCAGCGGTTTTGGGATCAAGTGCAGCAGTATGTTCATCCAGCAGAAGCAGTTTCGGCTTCTTCAGCGTTGCCATCAGCAGAGTCAGAGCCTGACGCTGCCCGCCGGACAGAAGTCCCACTTTGCTGGTCAGACGGTTCTCCAGACCAAGCCCCAGAATTTTTAACAGTTCCCTGTATTCTTCACGCTCTTTTCTGCGGATCCCAGGACGAAGGGTACGATGCTGTCCCCGTCTGCAGGCCAGAGCAAGGTTCTCTTCAATCCCCATGGTCGCGGCCGTACCGGTCATGGGATCCTGAAATACCCGGCCCAGATAAGCCGCACGCTTATGCTCGGATAATCTGGTGACATCCACACCGTCAATGATGATCTGTCCTTCATCCACCGGCCACACACCTGCAACTGCGTTCAGCATGGTAGACTTGCCGGCTCCGTTACCGCCGATTACCGTTACGAAGTCACCGTCTTCCAGCGTCAGGGAAATCCCTTTCAGGGCCTGCTTTTCATTCACTGTCCCGGGATTGAAGGTTTTGTATACATTTTTTATTTCCAGCATTACTGATTGCCCCCTCTCTTAACCGGTTTTGAGAAATATTTACCCTTCCAGTAGGGAACTGCCAGGAAAACTGCTACAACCAGAGCGGACAGAAGTTTCAGCAGGTCGGTATCGATTCCGCGCCAGATAACGATCTGAAGTACCAGATAGTATAAAATGGAGCCGAACGCAACTCCCAGAAGACGGAATCCGAAATTGTGAAAAATTCTTCCGAAAACAGCTTCACCGATAATCACGGCTGCCAGACCGATGACAATAGCACCGCGGCCCATCTGAACATCGGCAAAACCCTGATACTGTGCCAGCAGTGCACTGGATAATCCCACGAGACCATTGGAAATCATCAGTCCCAGTACCTTATTCATGTTGGTATTGATACCCTGCGCACGGGCCATATTGCCATTGCAGCCTGTGGCACGCAGAGAGCAGCCCACTTCTGTGCCGAAAAACCAGTACAGTATCAGAATGACAGCAACGGTAACCAATGCTACAATCACAATCGTGTTGCTGAAAAATCCTTTCACGACACTGCCTGCTTTTTCAATGGTCGTGGACAGCTTGATGAACCGGAGAGATACCAGCAGATCACACTGATCCACATTGATGGCCTGATTGGCCTTTCCCATAATCTTCAGATTCACAGAATAAAGTGACAGCTGTGTCAGAATCCCTGCCAGAATAGCCGGAATTCCCATAAATGTATGAAACAGGCCCGTTGCCAGTCCCGCCAGCATACCTGCTGCTGTAGCAGCCAGCAGGGCAACCCACACATTGTAACCGTTGATCAGCATCATAATACAAACTGCGCCTCCGGTACACATGGTACCGTCTACTGTCAGATCGGCCACATCCAGAATGCGGTATGTAATATACACACCGATGGCCATAATACCCCAGATCAGTCCCTGTGCGACTGCCCCGGGCAATGCGGCAAATAAACTTTCCATATTACGTATATTCCTCCATATAATCCTGTGTACTCTCCCATTATATACAAATCATCCGAAATGTCCAGCTGAAAAAAATGCAGCTAACCGGAATCAGGCAGATTTGAATAAAAGTAAAAGCGGGGGCGGAAGAATCCTGCTGGAATCTTCCCTCCCCGCACATGTCAGTCCGGACCGATACCGTGATTATTCGGACTTGATTGCTTCATAACCGTCAGGAATTGTGATATTCAGATCATTGCAGACGGATTCGTTGTACTTCTTAACAAAATTGGGTGCGTATTCAACGGGCATGGTGGAAATATCCTCACCGTCTCTCAGAATCCGTACAGCCATCTTACCGGTCGCAACGCCCAGATCATAGTAGCTGATAGACAGAGTTGCAACGCCGCATCCTGCACAGATACCTTCTTCGCCGGCAATAACAGGCACACCTGCGGGCATGCAGATATTGCTGATGATACCGGTATTGGAAGCAACTGTGTTGTCGGTAGGTACATAGATTACGTCACATTCTGTAGAAGCGGTTGTTGTAACTGCTGAAATATCATTGGAATCGGAGAACGCATAGAGCTTGCAGGTATAACCGAGATCTTCCAGATAAGCTTTTACCGTATCAACCTGATACTGGGAATTTGCTTCGGATGAGCAGTACAGCAGACCAACATTCTCTGCATCGGGGAACAGTTCCTTAACCATATTGGCCTGATCTTCCAGAGGCGCCAGATCGGATGTACCGGAAATATTACCGCCGACAGTACCGTCAAAATCGGAAAGCTGAAGCGCTACACCGTATTCTGTAACAGATGTACCGAGAATCGGAATCGTGTTGGTTGCTGCTGCAGCTGCCTGTAAAGCAGGTGTTGCATTGGCAAGAATCAGATCATAATTATTGGATACAAAATTGTTAACGATGGTGGAACAGGTATTGGAATCGTTCTGTGCGTTCTGCAGATCAAATTCAACCGCGTCTTCACCCATTTCCGCTTTCACTTCATCGATAAAGCCCTGTGTTGCTGCATCAAGAGCCTCATGCTGAACCAGCTGACAGATACCGATCTTGAATTTCTGACCGGATTCACTGCCGGAATCTGCTGTTGTATCGCCTTCCTCTGCCGCCGGAGTAGTTGCCGCCTCCGCCGTATCTTTTGATTCTCCCTTGTCAGAAGAACCACAGGCTGTCATAGACAATGCCAGCATCAGTGCCAGCATAAGAGCAAAAATCTTTTTCGTTGTTTTCATACTCATTTCCTCTCTTCCTTATTTCATTACTATGCTGCCATACATATGGAACAGCATTTCTGTGTGGTATTATAACGCTTTAAATCTTAAAAGTCAAGAAGTCCCAGGACATCCCTTTCAATGCGCTTCATTTTTTCCGCAGTATCCTCATTTGTATATAGAATCCGTGCAGCGATGCGCGGGATATAATTTTTTTCGCGGATAATCTGCAGTGTTTCCCTGAAATTGATGTCGTAAATATAGGCAATATAGGAAACCCAGTAATCCATGGCGGTCCGGCGGTCCGGGGAATAGACGGAGCGCCCGTCGCAGGCTGTCTGGAAAACCACATCACTGATGGGTTCCCTCCCGACTTCTTCCGCCGTTTTATTCAACATCACTTCAATGGAATCTTCCAGCTTCACCCGGCAGTTGTCCAGCTTATCCGCATCCCGGATCAGTCTGGCATGAAGAAGCGTACGCTTATCTTCAATCCCTTCCAGTTTGAAATCGGAATGTCTGGCAATGGCTGTACGAATCAGTTCATCGAAACGGTCATCTTCCATAAACTGCCGGATCATCCCCTCATCAAACAGGAGATGGACACCCTCTGCGGCGTGGTCCATGGTGGCAGGCTCAAAGCTGTTGTAACGTCTCAGCTGCTCAAATCTGCCGATATCATGCAGCAGTCCGATTATCATGGCAAGTTCCACATCTTCATCGGAAAGCCCCATGCGTACCGCAATCTCCCGGCTGCAGTCAACCACACAGTAAGTATGTGTGATTTTCAGCCGGATTTTATCGTCTTCCCTGTCATAATTGTCCAGATACTGTTCAAACACCTGTCTGGCATGAATAAAATCAATGTTGCTGCTCATCTTCTCCGTCCTTCCCTGTCTGTTTTTCCTTTCTGTACCGGCACAGCGTAATAATCACAAAAATCAGGGCAATGATCAGAACCAGCCCGATTCCCGCCACGCATACTGAAAAAGTCTGCTGCTCCTTCTGATAATCCATCTGCAGTCTGTCTGCCGTTTCCTCAAAACGCTCCTGCAGGTCCGGCCCGGTCAGACGAAGTCTGGCAGTTCCCAGAGTCATACCTTCGTACTGATAGGCTGCCTCTGCAAAACACCCATCCTTTTCTTCCTCCGGATCCAGATACTGCAGGACTGTCTCCAGATCAGTCATCGTCAGACCTTTGGGCAAAATCAGAGAACTGCTTCCGGTCTTCTCCAGCCGGAAATCTCTGCGTGTCTGAATCTGATTCAGCGCAAAACTGTCTGTCGACAGCGTGCTCCTGTCATCGTCCGCCTCTTCTCCGGTCAGAACCTGAAAATGATCAAATCCATAATCAAAAAGAGCCCTGGTGGAGCGGTACTGTTCCCCCTTCTCACACTGCATCACACAGGCAATCAGATCAATGCCGTCCTTCTGTGCATAAGTAATCAGAGTATACCCTGACGCACTGGTGAAACCGGTCTTTCCCGCTTTACAATAAGGGTAATAGAATTCCGATCCCTGCTTCAGCATCTCATGACGCATCTCCACATATCTGGCCCCATGGGTATTGGTTGCCGGAATCGTATAAGAAGTCGAGCCGGCAATCCTGAGAAACTCCTCCTGCTGAATACATGCCCGCATAATCATGGCCATATCGTAGGGCGTTGTATAATGTTTTTCGTCAGCAAGTCCGCTTGGATTCGTGAAATGCGTGTGTGTCGCACCGGCCTGCGCCGCTCTCCGGTTCATGATTTTTGCAAAAGCTGCGATGGTACCGGAATTATGAACAGCCAGAGCATTGGCCGCATCATTGGCAGACTTCAGAAGCAGACCGTTCAGACAATCTTCCACAGACATCTTTTCCCCTTCTGAAGGCTCAATGGAAACATATCCATCCGGAAGCGGATCCAGCGCTTCCCCCTCAAATACCAGCGTATCGGAAAGATCACAGTTTTCAATGGTGATCAGTGCCGTCAGAATTTTGGTAATACTGGCCGGATAACATTTGCTGTCCGCATTTTTTGCATATAGAACCGTACCGCTGTTCGCCTCGATCAGCACAGCTGCTCCGGCACTGATGTCAGGCGCCTCCGGCCAGTCCGTGGCGGTCACATATTCCTCATCAGAAAGCCTGGGAGCTTCCTCTCCCTCTGCCCCTGCCCGCACAGGACTTCCCCATAAAAAAGAAAGGGAGATCAGAAGAAGGGATAACAAAATACAGATCTTCCCTTTCAGAACTTTCTCTATCCTGAGCATAAAAATATCCTTTCTGTCGTTTATTGAAAAAAGAACCCAACCGGACATATCATTCCGACACATCCGGTTGGTTTCTGTTCAGGAATTCACATCTTTTGTGACCCTGTCTGATTTATCTGATTTACTGCACCACATCTGCTTCGGTAAGCTTCTCACCGTTCATAACTGCTTCCATCAGGCTCTTTGCATGCGCAATGGAAGAATCAGACAGATTGGCCACATACAGGCTCTTGCCGGTATAGGAGTAACAATATTCTCTGCTGCCTGTCGCTGTAATCGCATAGGAATACATCTCCCACTCTCTGGAATCCTCCAGCTGCATCTTCACCAGTGCATAAATGGAATCCGTAGGAAGATTTGTCTGAACCTGATCCGATATTTCATTCATGATACTGCTGAAACCGGTCAGAATAGCAGGAGTCGTACATTTCCTGATAATCCCCTTGATAACCTCCATCTGGTCTTTACCACGCTGGTTATCACCTTCCGCGAAAGCATAACGCTCCCTTGAAAAAGCGAGGGCCTGTTTACCATCCAGATGATTGTAACCTTCCGTAAAATGATTTCCGCCAGCGGTGAAATCATATCTGGAGTAAACATCCACGCCGCCAAGAGCATCCACAATATTGATCACTGAATTAAAATTCACTCTTGCATAGTAATTGATATCAATATCATAGATCGAATTGATCGTATCGATGGATTTATTAATGCCATAGATACCGGCATGTGTCAGCTTATCCTTCTGGCTGCCGGAAATCCCCGGAATAATCACATAACCGTCACGGGGTGTCGTAACCATCAGAATCTGTCTCGTCTCCGGATTCGCAATCAGCAGAATATTCACGTCAGAACGGCTTCTTGTGGTAATATCTCCATATGTATCGATACCGCTGACATAAGCAATAAACGGATCTTTTGTAATATCAAAATCTTCCGTAACATTCGCTTCCAGCGGTTTCTCCGCTTCCGCCTCAAATTCCAGGGTCTCAATTACACGGATCTCGTCAGAAAAACGATACTCTTCTTCTTCCGTGGTCAGCTCATCGATCATATCCAGATAAGAAGAGTTCAGCACCATGGCATCGACCTCTCCGCTGATCAATGCCGGATATAAAGCTTCATAATCATCATATGCCGCCAGATTCAGATCCGTATCCAGCATCTCTTTCAGTTTGTCTGCTGCCTTACCCATCAGTTCCACATCATCGGCATACTGAATCCCCCATGAACCGGCCTTCAGATCATTCAGAGTCTGAGCGGGGCTGTCTTTTTTAACAACAACAATGACCTGATTCTTTTCAATGGAAACTGCATCGGAAATATCTTCCAGCGTATCACCCACCTGTCCCACATAGTGAATGCAAAACGCAAGTACAGCAATGATCAGAACTGCAATAATTTTTCCAATCCAGTGTGCTTTATTAAAAAACTGTGTTGCAAAAGTAATCAAAAACAGCAGCGCCAGAACTGCAGTAATTACGGCCCAGTATTTTGTGGGAAGAAAACCCATGCCGAATATCTGCATGGACAGCAAACCACTTAAAACCAGCTGTACAACTGCCAGGATAACACCCACAATCTTTGCAATTGACAATTTCCTTTTCATAAATCCTGTCCTTCTTCTTATAGATTTACAGCCGTCCGCCTTTCACAGCTCAGACTGCATTTATGAATACGTCTGTATTCTACCACGGATTGTTCTGCAATACAAAGGAAATTTCTATTAAGAAACTATTAAAATCCAGATAACTGTTCAGAGCCAGCCTCGAAAACACTGCGTGTTTTTACCAGATCCGGTATTTTCCGCCGGTAAATTCTGCCGGAAAATGCTTCGTGGGGCAGTTCGTAGAATCTGGATTCTGCCGGACAGATGGGCCGGTACATGGGATCCGCCACGATCACCGGCATATTTTTCAGCAGTTCTTCCTGTTCATCCTCGTAAGCCGCCTGCTCATCTCCGGGTACAAACAGCGTATTGTCCGCCTCCAGCGGACAGAGAACCTTTACCGCTTTCCTGCGGCTCATGGAAACCGCCGCTGCCAGAGAAGCAGAAGTTACAGCTTCCCCGATGACCACAATCCCCGCCTCCTCAGCGGGAGGACGCTTCGTACAGGAATAAATATTTTCTCCCGTTTCCGCAGCCCGTCTGAGATCTTCTGCAATTACCTTTCCAAAGGGTCCCACAGGTGTTCCCACAACATAAGGCGTTCCGAATTTTTCCCGGAGCACCCGGGCCGCAGGAAGTCCCACCGAGGAAACTACCAGATTAACGCCTGCTTCTCCCGCCTTCTCCAGATCAGACAGACTGCTTCCCATGGCAAAACAGCTGATCAGATCAAAACCATTCTCTTTCAGGAAATCTTTCATGGAATCCACCATGCCGTTTACGGAAAAATCGAGAGGCGTCACACCGAGAAGATTGACACGGGAAGGATCCGGCTTCTCCTCCTGTGCCGGTTTCTTCGTATAATAATCCGCGATTTTTTCCAGTGCCATCCCGGCACCCATCACATAGGAATGGGTTCCGTTGGTGGGAAAGTAAAAAGCCGGAATTCCCGTCCGTTTTGTAATCACCGACGCAATGGCATCAAAATCGGTTCCGTTGAGCATGGGAACCGGTGTGCGGGCAAGTGCAATAAATGCGGGAGAAAGCTGCTCTGCTGCTGTCACCACATCGTCAATCAGTTTTTCGTCATTGCCCATGATGGCATCGATCTCCGCCAGACCGGAGATGAAAATCAGGCTGTCCATATCATACCAGCGCGGCTCATCATGGGTATTGTAGGTAGAATTGCAGCCGGAAGGATCATGCATGACCACCATGCCGCCCAGTTCATACAAAGCCGAACAGACGCCGGAAACGTCCGCCGTATATGTAGAAATAATCCTTGCAATCTGTTTCATATGCAGCTCTCACACCCCAATCCTTTTCTGATAATCAGATTTTCCGTATCCTTTTCCTCAAGAAACGCCTTTGTCATCTGCTCGGCCATCCGGCAGATTCCGGAAAATCCGTAAAGTCCGCCGCCTTCCACCATATTTACAAAATACGGCGTACCGGTAAAATAGACTGCCTTCTGTCCGATGGCCAGCACTTTTTCGACATATTCTCTGGGAAGTACCCGCATTTTCACATGAATCGTCGCATAAATCATCAGCTGCGGTGCATGTTCGCGAAGCCACGCAAAATCCTGCTCCTCTTCCGGGATAAAGCTGTCAGCATAGATTCGGACCACGTTGAAACCATGTTCCAGAAGGAGTCTTGCCAGGCCCAGAGGACGGGGAACTGCTGTATAATCAATGGCAATGGGGGTCTGCCCGATGACCTGTTTTGCCTTTTCCAGCGCCTTCTCACACTCCAGGATCCGTTCACCCACCGGTATGCGGGGCACATCCAGCTCATCCGCCAGTGTATTGAGACAGTCTGTAATTTCCTCATACCCGAAGCACTGAGGCAGATACAGATGCTTCATACCCAGACGCTCCTTCAGCACGTCGGCAGGCATTTTCCCGATGGGAAGCAGACTCAGATTCAGATAACTTTCCGACATGGAAAGATATTCATCAAATGTACTGCATGCCGTGATCTGTCTCAGACGGCAGCCTGCCGTTTCTGTCAGCTCCGCCAGCTCGCAGTCCGGATCGATTTTCATGGTATTGCCGATGATATTGACCGATTTTCGGTCCAGCGGACGCTTTTCCAGGCAGGAATACAGTTCCCTGCGGAGACGCTGATCCGGTGTGATCCCTGCTTTCTGAAGGATGCAGTCCATGTAGCCTTCCACAAAATGAATCTCCGGGTAGCGGCTGCGCAGTACCCGGTACACCATGGGAATATCACAGCCCATAAACCGGTGGACACAGCTGGGAAATAAAATAACTGCCGGAGGCTTTTCCGGCAGCTTTTCCAGAATGTCCGTCACGCCATCGATGATCAGCTCCTCCATATCTCCTTCCAGAATGTTGTCTTCTTTTACCGTAATTGTGGAAAAACGGTGCGAAGCATTCATCTCAGCCGCCGTCAGTACCACACCCCGGTTGCAGTTGCCGGTGCAGACGTAGATCTGATGTGCACCGGGAATCAGCATACCAATATGTACAATATTCCATGTTCCGTGTGCCGGAGAATTATATTCCAGCTGTGACGGAAAAGGAACGGGAAAGGCAGCTTCCGCCACGGGCACAGCCGCACCGGAAGGATCCACCTTTCCGTGAATCATTTTCAACATATATTTTACTCCAATCCGTTCCATTCCAGACCGCAGACCCGGGCTACCTGTCCCGCAAGTCTGCGGTATTCCAATGCCATGGTACTGTCGGGAAATGCCTCCAGTACCGTCTGACGGCGTTCCTCAGCCTCCAGCACCAGATCACTGCGGTTCAGCGAACCAATGATGGAACTGTGTACATCATCCGCCAGCTCCTGCACCTTCTCCTCTTCATTCTTTACATTTCTCCGGTTCAGAATCAGACCGCCCAGACGGGCATAGCCCCTTTCCCGGAAATTTTCCACCGCCACAGCAATATTGGCCGCCGCGTGAATCGACATATTTTCCCCGGAAGTGATGATAAAAACCTGATCGGCATATCCGCCTCTCATGGGCATGGAAAAACCACCGCAGACCACATCCCCCAGAACATCGTAAATCACCACATCCGGCTGATAGACATCGTAAGCCCCTTTCTCCTTCAGCTTATCCAACGCCGTGATAATTCCTCTGCCGGCGCAGCCCAGTCCCGGTGTGGGACCGCCTGCTTCCACACAGAGAACACCGCCAAAGCCCTCTTTCACCATATCTTCCAGCGTAAAATCATTTTTGCGGGTTCTCACCAGTTCCAGCACCGTGGGAACCGGCTCCCCGTGACGGAGATTGACAGTGGAATCAGCCTTCGGATCACAGCCAATCTGCATCACCTTAAATCCCTGCTCGCTGAACGCCGCCGCCAGATTGGAGACTGTGGTGGACTTCCCGATACCGCCCTTTCCATAAACAGCAATTTTAATCATATCGTTTTCTCCTGATAATGCATGGCTTGTCAGATTAACAGATACGAGGCAGCAGTTCTCCTCCGGGGGGCGGGAGGAGGGTTTCGGCTCCGATTTCTGTTTTCATGATGACACGTCCGGGCATTTCGTCTGTTACTTCGCCGATGATGGCAGCGTTGGCAGAATATTTGCCCTGGCGCAGTGTTTCCAGCAGCGCGGGTGCTTCTTCTTTGGGCGCGAAGATTACGAGGCGTCCTTCACAGGCCAGATACAGCGGTTCCAGTCCCAGCATGCCGCAGACACCTTTTACGCTGTCTGCTACGGGGATGTCCGCTGCGTTGAGACGGATGCCTACATTGCTCTGCTCTGCGATTTCATATAAAACCGTGCCGACGCCGCCCCGTGTGGCGTCACGGATTACATGGATATTCTTTGTGGTATCCAGCATGGATTTGACGGTTCCCCACAGAGGTGCACAGTCGCTGGTGACATCCGCATCAATGCCGAATTCATTTCTTGCCAGCAGGATAGTACAGCCATGGCGGCCCACATCACCGGATACGATGACAGCATCGCCGGGTTTTGCCTTGAAACCGGAGGTTTCCACATCTTCCTGAATCCGGCCGATGCCGGTGGTGGTGATAAATACGCCGTCCACCTGGCCTTTACCTGCCACTTTCGTATCACCGGCAACGATCTTCACGCCGGCTTCATCTGCTGTCTTTTCCATGGATGCCGCGATTTCTTCCAGTTTTTCCATGGGAAATCCTTCTTCAATGACGAAAGCGCAGGAAAGATACAGCGGTTTTGCACCCATGCAGGACAGATCGTTGACCGTACCGCAGATGCTGAGCTTGCCGATATTTCCACCAGGAAATTCAGCAGGAGAAACGATAAAACCATCCGTCGTAAAAGCCAGCTTACCTCCTTCCACAGAAAGTACGGCAGCATCGTCCGCTGTCAGATCGGGATTGGCAAAATGTTTTTTGAATACCTGATCGATTAATTCGGAAGTCTGACGGCCTCCTGCCCCGTGGGCAAGTGTTACTGTTTTACTCATTTTCAATTCCTCCATACTGATAATATGCTGAACATGCGCCCTCACTGGATACCATGCAGGCTCCCACCGGGTGCAGCGGTGTACATCCTTTTCCGAAAATTTTACAATCCGACGGTTTGCATTTGCCCTGCAGCACGTCGCCGCAGCGGCAGGCAGGATTGGCTTTTCCATGTACCGGCGGCAGATTGAAATGAATTCTGGCGTCGTAATCCCGGTATTCTTCCTTCAGTTTCAGACCGGAGTCAGGAATCACACCCAATCCGCGCCACTCGGAATCGCAGGATTCCATGAACTGTGCCACCATTTTCTGTGCCGCCTTGCTGCCGTCACGGGTTACCACACGGGGGTAGCAGTTTTCAAAGAAATTGCCGCCCTCCTGCAGCTTCGTAACCACAACAGCCAGTGCAGTCATGATCTCTTTTGCTGTAAATCCCGTTACCACGCCGCTGATGCCCTGTTCTGCCAGTTCCTCACAGAGTCCGGTACCTGTAATGGCATTTACATGGCCGGGATACAGAAACGCATCGGCACTTCCCTTCAGTGCCTGATAAGCGTTGGGCATGGTCTTGTTGGCCGTCAGCAGAGAGAAATTCTTAAGTCCTGCTTCCATGGCCTTTTTCACTGCCAGACAGCTGGCCGGCGTGGTTGTCTCAAAACCGACCGCCAGAAATACCACTTCCTCATCGGGATGTCCTTTCGCATATTCCACCGCATCGATGGGCGAATAAACAATCTGCACCTTTGCCCCCTCGGAACGAGCTGCTGCCAGACTCTTCTTTGTGCCGGGCACCCGGATCAGATCACCAAATGTGCATACTGTTGCATGATAATCCAGCGCCAGCATAATGGCTTCATCAATAAATCCCACCGGCGTCACACAGACGGGACAGCCGGGACCGGAAATCAATTCAATCTGATCGGAAAGAATTTTACGGATGCCCAGGCGGAAAATTTCGTGGGTATGCGTTCCGCAGACCTCCATGATCCGCAGCTTCGGTCCGTCATACGTCTCCAGAATCTCCCTGGCCGTTTTTTTACCTGTTTCTTCCATTATAATGCCTCCATGATCCGATCAGTTTCACTCTGATCTTCTTCTGTAATCTTCGCAATGGCAATGCCTGCATGAACCATCACATAATCGCCCGGTTCCAGCTCATCAAGGAGCTCCGCGGAAACCTCCCTCTTCGCACCTGACGCATCCACAACTGCCATACCATTTTTTAACGTAACAACCTTAGCCGGTAAACCTACACACATATGAATTCTCCTTTTTATTGATTTATCTTTCTCATGGCTACTACAGCCTGACCCAGCGCAATTCCGCCGTCATTGGGCGGCAGCAGACTGTGTGTCAGCACCTGAAAGCCTTCTTTTCTCAATTTTTCACAACTCAAATGCACCAGCAGCTGATTCTGATACACACCGCCGCTCAGTGCCACAGTATTCAGTCCGGTCTGTTCTCCGGCCTGCAGGGATACCGAACGAACCATCTCCGCCAGCCGTTCGTGGAACCAGAAGGACAAAAGTCCTGCATCAACGCCGGAGAAAAACGCTTCCGTAATCCCTTCCACCAGCAGTTCCGTGGGCAGCACCATGTCATGTTCCGCTGCATTCTGCCGCAGTTTTTCTTCCAGACGCCCGTTCCAGCCGGTCAGCACATCAGGCATCTCCTGAAGGGGCATCTTCTCCTGCCGGAGACATTCCTCTTCATAAGCCTCCGCCACAAATTCCAGTGTGGTGGATGCCTCCCCTTCAAAAGTGGAAGCTTTCCGTACCTGCAAAATGGCACTGACCGCGTCAAAGAGACGTCCCGCACTGGTGGACATGACGCTGTTGAGCTGACCATCTGCCATGGCAAACTGTACTTTCGCCGTCTGTTCATCGCACAGATCCAGCTTTCGGATCACATCCATGGTCCGATCCCGATTCCCGTAAATCCCGTAAAGCATGGACACAGCGATTCTCCATCCTTCTCTGGCGGAAGCATCGCCGCCGATCTGCAGAAACGGGCGGATATGTCCCAGCCGCTCAAACCCATCGTAATCGGCCTGCAGAATCTCACCGCCCCAGATGGTACCATCAGTTCCGTAGCCGGTTCCGTCAAAGGAAATGCCAATCACCGGCTGTGAATAATCATTTTCCGCCATGCAGGCCGCAATGTGCGCATAATGATGCTGAACCGGTATAACCGGCAGCCCCAGCTCCTGCGCAGCAAGTGTAGTATTGTAGCGGGGATGCATATCACAGGCAACCACTGTAGGAGAAGCCTCCAGAAGCCCTTCCATCCGGGTAATGGATTCCTTCAATGCCCGCACCGTCCGAAGATCTCCCATGTCACCAATGTAAGGGGACTGGTAAAACAGATCATTTTTCCCGATGCAGAACGTATTCTTCAGCTCGCCTCCCACTGCCAGGACCTCACCCTGAAACGCATTGGAAGTCATAAAAGGCAGAGGCGCATAGCCGCGGGACCGCCGGATCATATAGGGCTTGCCTTCAAAAAAGTCCATAACAGAGTCATCAGCCCGCAGACGGATCAGACGGTTGTGGGACAGAATTACATCGCACATTTCTGAAAGCTCGGTCAGCGCATCCGTATCGTCGCGGCAGATAGGTGCACCGGAAACATTGCCGCTGGTCATCACCAGACAGTCGGGCATCTCCAGCCCGTCGTCGTATGTAAAAATCAGCATCTGAACCGGCGCGTAGGGAAGCATTACCCCGATTTTCGGATTGTCCGGCGCTACGGCCTGACAGATGGTTCCGTATTCCTTCCGCTTCAGCAGGATGATGGGCTTCTGATGACCGTCCAGCACCTCCAGCTGTACTTCTGTCACCTGACATTCCCGCTTCACCGCTTCCATATCCCGCATCATAACAGCAAACGGTTTGGCAGGCCGTGTCTTCAGCCGCCGCAGCCGTTCCACTGCCTGCTGGTTTGTGGCATCGCAGCAGAGATGAAATCCGCCGATCCCCTTGATGGCAGCAATCCCTCCATCCCTGATCACCTGCCGGGTACGTGTAATGGCATCTCTGCCCCGGACCGCATGCTCCGGAACCGGACCGGAAAGATTGTGTGATGCCGCAGTCTGTACTGCAGCCCGCTTTGCCATAGCCGGTACCGGCTCCCGTTCCTGACCTTTACCGGAAAGCAGATAAACCTCCGGCCCGCACTCATTGCAGCACACCGGCTGCGCATCGTACCGCCTGGTCTCTGCATGGGTGTATTCGTACTCACACTGCGGACACATGGGAAACTCGCCCATACTGGTCCGGACCCGGTCATAGGGCATGGAATCCAGAATGGTCAGCCTGGGACCACAGCAGGTACAGTTGATAAACGGATGCAGATATCTGCGGTCATTTTTATCAAACAATTCCTTTTTACATTTGGGACAGGTGGCGATATCCGGTGATACAAAAATATCACCTTTGATTTTTTCACTTTCTATAATCTCAAAACTGGTAAAATTCTCCTCCTGATTCAAAGGATGTACATCCATTTTCAAAATCGAAGAGCGCTCCGGCGGATTGAATTCCACTTCATGGAGAAAGGCATCAACCTCCTCTTCGGTTCCCTGAGCCTTAATCTCCACATAAGGCCCCTTATTGCAGACGCTTCCCCTCACATGGCAGCGGTCGGCATGACGGCTCACCGTCGGGCGGAAACCCACCCCCTGAACGATCCCGTACACTCTGGCCAGTACCTTTTTTTCTTCCATAAGCATCCATACCTTTCCTGAACATCTCTGTATCCTGCGGGATTTATCTCCCGCAGACTCCATATTCTGCCGGTTCCATCTCCCACAGGCTGTATATTCTGTGTATTTTTACAGTTTCCCCGATACTGCAAAATGAGGCAGCTTCAGATAAATCCCCTCAAAACCGGGCACTGCGTTTTTCAGAATCTCATCTCCGATGATGACATCGTACTGCTCTGTACGAATCAGTTCCGTGAACTGGTCTTCCTCCGTCAGATGAAGATCACCTTCCGATTTCAGTTCCTTTTTCAGCATAAACCAGGTGGCGACCATGCATTCAGCCTTATCGCCGATCTCCCGGCGGATATCATTGGCCAGAACCTGCTGGTGCATGATCAGAATCTTTTTCCCGATCAGATCATCCATGGTCAGGCCCTGCGCTCCGAGTTTGCCGCGAAAAATCTCTCCCGCTCCCGGGTAGCAGATCTCATAAGGCGTTCCGAACCGTTCTTCCAGATAACGGGCCGCTTTTATGCCGGAGGGGGCAATCACCAGATTCTTCTCCACGGAAGATGCTGCCTTCACCTCATCGATCCCGGCTCCCATACCGTAGCAGAAGACCTGCTCACAGCCCCGGGCTTTCAGAGCCTGTTCCATTTCAGCCGGCGCATTCATGCTGTGAATCTCCAGAGGCGTCGCTCCAATGATCCCCACGCTGCTTTTCACTACAGGCAGCTTCTCCACCGCAAATGTCCGAAACAGCTCCAGCCAGGTTTTTTCCTCTCCCACGTCATAAAGCTCCATGCCATCGGTATCCACCGTCATAATGGGAAGATCGATCCTTTTTTCTGCCATCCGCTTCAGCGCCTGATAATCGGTACCGATCACCGCAGGAACCGGCGTTCCGATAATTGCGGCAAACTTCGCATCAATTTTCCCTGCCGCATCGGACAGTTTTTCCACCAGACGATCATCCCGGCCCAGTATGGCATCTATGTCACGCAGTCCCGCACTGAAAATAGCACTTTTTTTCATAAACCACCGCGGTTCATCGAATCCGCAGATATTACCGGCGCAGCCGCCGGCATCGCAGATGACGATGATGCCGCCCAGATCGCTTAAAACCGCGGAAGCACCCGACTGATCGGGGGCAAACGGCGCCAGATATTTTCTCAATCCTTTCATACCGCACTCTCCTTTCCCGCTCCCTGCCGGGCTGCAAGCAGCTGCTCAAATAAAAGCTTCACGCCTGCATAACCGAAGGGCTGGATATCCTCGCTCCATTCCACGTTAGGACAACCGGGATGATAGTAGGCCGCATCCCGCCCGATGGTCACATCCGCTTCGCCTTCACTTAAATCGTAATAAAGCATGGTGGGCTCCAGATTGGAGTAGATCCGTGTTTCAGGACTCAATGCCGCAATCTTCTTAATATATACAAAATTATCCGCCGAGGGATTGCCGAAAATCTCATTTACCCGGAAACCGTACCGCAGAAACGCCAGCGACAGTTCAAAGGGGTCCGCATTGCAGCCTTCTCCCACGGAAAATACCGTATCGGGAAACGCCTCACGGAATGCATCAACAGCTGCCTGCGCCGCATCAAAATAATCCTGATCCACAATGGAGGTTCCCAGTGCCGATGCAAATATATGATACTGATTCTGAATCTTGTCCAGCTGATACAGCCGGGTCAGCTCCACAGAGGGAATGTCCAGCCGCTTCTGCATATCCTGGGCCGCAAACCGCGCTTCCGGATTCAGTACCAGATTGAAATTGGCCTCTGCCATCTGTTTGTATTCCTCATAATCCCGGCAGCGGGAAATCTCTCTTGTCCTGCGGATACCCATCTGATGCAGCAGATCGTAAATCTCACAGTCATCGATGAGATGAGCAAAATATCCCAGAAGATTCACTGCATCGGGCCGCTTTTTCATGGGTTCCAGCAAGGAATAGATTGACTGGCGCACATGCACCATGGGCGGCTTGCGTCCCTCCCTCGTCAGTGCATACATGTAACAGGGAAGCACCGGAATATCCACTTTTTTCATGGCTTTCCTGCAGACACGTTCCATATCGGTACCCAGCAGCGCATCGGCACAGGTCAGACAGATCATCACCACTGAAGGCATCTGAGGCAGTGACTGACAGATCTCCTCCACCGCCTGGGGAATATTTTTCAGATGACGCCCTGTTACAATATCCGTCTCATCCATCATCAGATAGAAAAAACGGTTGTGATACTCCGGCATCTCCGCCAGAAGCGTGGTATTGCGGCCACAACAGCCGGGAGCCACCAGAAGCATCACGGAACCGGGAATCGCCAGCCCCGCTCTCTTCACCCCGAAGCCCTGGGCACCGGGGGAATTAAATGCGAGGGTCGCGGGAGAACTGTAGATCAGATGCGTATTGCTGATCAGCTCCGGCGGTATATTGTCCCTGCCCTGCTGTGCCAGATCTCCGGCCGATATCCAGTAAGGTTTCCTGTCTACAGGAAGTTTTTTATTCATATTATCCATACACTGGTCCTCCATCACTTCTCCGTCATCCATCATCGGCTACTCTTCCGATGCCAGCAGCATCCTGGCCAGATCGAAAAATCTCTGACTGATGGGCAGGTCCGGATTCCCCTCAATCACCGTCTTTCCCATATCCTCAAACCGGTTGATATCATGATCCCTGGGAATATCTCCCACAATGGGCAGTCCCACCGAATCAGCAAAAGCACGGACTTTTTCTTCTTCATTTTCCACATTTCTCCGGTTCATGACGATGCCGAATACCTTCGCATAGCTGCGGTCCTCAAAATTCTTCACCGCACTGTTGATATTGTTGGCAGCGTAGAGAGCCATCTTCTCGCCTGAGGTCACGATCAGTACCTTCTCCGCATAACCTTCCCGGATAGGCGCCGCAAATCCGCCGCAGACCACATCGCCCAGAACATCGTACAGAACCACATCCGGCTGGCAGGTCTCAAACAGTTCCAGATCCTCCAGCAGATTGAAGGTGGCAATGATACCGCGTCCCGCACATCCCAGTCCCGGTGTGGGACCACCGGTTTCAATACAGAGAACATCACCGAAACCGCGCTTTGCGATATCTTCAATCTTCTCCGGCTCCTCATCCACTTCCCGCATATAATTCATAACCGGCTTCAGAGGCACCCCGCCCAGCAGATTGATGGTGGAATCCGCCTTGGGATCACAGCCGATCTGAATCACCTTTTTCCCAAGTACAGCAAATGCCGCCGCCAGATTGCTGGTAATCGTTGACTTACCGATACCTCCCTTTCCGTAAACCGCTATCTTCAACATAAAAAGAACTCCTTTACTGTATACCGACCCTGCAAGGGCAGATACACAATAAAAGAGTCCCCTCCTGAAAACATCCTGTCAGAAAAAATTCCTGTCCTGATTCTGTGTACCGCGACTATTCCCGTTCGGAAAAAACCTTACTGTCAGAGCCGATGTATCGTTGATCAATTGACACGCGCTTCCGGTCAGAGGAAAACAGCGGCAGAAACAAACGAAACCGCCCGCATCGGACTTACCCTTCAGGTCGCGTCAATCATGTTGTCTTTATTGTACCATATTTCATAAAACACGTCAAACAATAGATGAAAAAATATCAAAACTGCACAAGGGGTTACTTTCTATTTTAAAAAGAAGAGTTTCCCGCTGTATGGTTCCATGGGCAGGTGAAGCGTGTTTCCGCGAACAGGGATTGTCCGGTCGGCAGGTGTTTCGGTGTGGCCGCCGTATTCCCGGCGGGTGCTGTCGATGAGCTGGTGGGCGCTGCGGGCACGCAGCGGGAGATTGTCGGGGAGGTTTACTTCCCAGTTGTCATAGTTTTGCGGGGAGAAGTTGAACAGACACAGGATGTGTTCTCTGCCGTCGGTTCGGAGGAATATATAGATTCCCTTGTCTTCTTCATGACAGTCGACCCAGTAAAAACCATCATTCTCATAATCCTTTCTCCAGAGTGCGCTGTGGTTCAGATAAAGGTTATTCAGAATTTTCATAAAATGGTGGAAGCCGCTGTGCATGGGGTAGTCCAGCAGGTTCCAGTCCAGTTCGCGTTTCTCATCCCATTCCCTGAAATGCCCCAGCTCGTTGCCCATGAAATTCAGTTTCTTTCCGGGATGGGCGTACATATAGGTATACATGGCTCTTGCCTGTGCAAATTTGTCCTCATATTCACCGTTCATTTTATCGAGAATTGTTCTTTTGCCGTGAACCACTTCATCGTGGGACAGGGGAAGCAGATAATTCTCTTCCGGATAATACATCATGGAAAATGTGAGCTTGTGATAATCAGCCTTTCTCGGTTCCGGTTCTTCCTGAAAATAGGCCAGCGTATCGTTCATCCAGCCCATATCCCATTTGTAATCGAAGCCCAGTCCGCCTTCCTCCACGCGCTTTGTTACATTGGGGAACGATGTGGAATCTTCAGCAGCAAGAATAATTCCCTTATGCAGCCTTTTCAGTCCCTGATTCATATACTGTAGAAAATCAGTGGCGTTTTTATTCACACCTCTCTCCTTATTCCCCTGCCAGTAGATCATATTGCTGATGGCATCCATGCGCAGGCCGTCGATATGGTATTCGCTCAGCCAGTAATTGGCGCTGGACTGAAGGAAGCTGCAGACCTCTCCACGGGAATGCATGAAATTCCGGCTTCCCCATTCATTGTAGCCCACATCATTGTGAGGATATTCATACAGAGGCGTTCCGTCAAATTCCGCCAGAGCATAATCATCCACCGCAAAATGTACCGGTACAAAATCAAGAAGCACTCCAATCTGATTCCTGTGGAACAGATCCACCATGGCTTTCAGATCGTCGGCGGTGCCGTAGCGGGAAGTCGGACTGAAAAATCCCGTGCACTGATACCCCCAGGACTCATCGCAGGGATGCTCATTAAGCGGCAGCAGCTCCACATAATTATATCCGCATTCCTTCAGATACGGAATCAGTCCCTCTGCCAGCTGCCGGTAATTCAGCCATCCGCCGCCCGGCATCCTCCAGGAACCGGCATGAACCTCATAAATATTCAGCGGTCTGTTTTTGCAGTCTGACCGCCTGTGCATCCAGTCCATATCCTGAAACCAGTACCGTTTCATGTCCCGCACAATGGAAGCATTCTGCGGACGAAGCTCCATCCCGTATCCGTAGGGATCACAGTGATCCACAACCCGGCCGATCTGTGTGTAGACTCTGTACTTATACATCATCCCTTCCCTCACATTATCTACACGACATTCCCAGAAATTCTTATCGTAAATTCTCTCCATGGGTGTTTCCTGCCAGTCATTAAACTCCCCGATCAAAGCAACCTTCACGGCCGCAGGAGCAAATACGCGGAAAACCGCGCCGTTATTCTCCAGATGACACCCCAGATATTCATGTGCATCAAATATTTTACCTGTATAAAATCCATACATATCCATAGTATTTACCTCATTATATAATGTTGGGATCAAAGGATCTGACCCATGATACAGACGGATTTCTCCGCTGCAGTATACTGAATATCCCATTCAGTATAAGCGACATATATATATTTAATTGACGGCCGTCGTTTAATTTGTTATCATTAGTATAACAATTTTTTTCCGCGAAACAATCAGCAATGTGCAGGGACCGTTACTTAAACAACTGTTAAAATGATCTGTTGCAAAATATACAGATTCCTGCAGAAAGGATATTATTTTATGGATTTAAGGATTCAGAAAACCCGAAACAGCATTATCAACGCTTTTCTGGAGCTGCGTTCAAGAAAACCTATTGAAAAAATCACTGTCACCGAACTGGCGGAGCTGGCAGTGATCAATAAAGCTACTTTTTACAAACACTACAAAGATATCTACGATTTATCGGAAAGTCTGGAAAATGAAATGATTGCCTCCATCCTGCGTTCTATCCCGTCCCCCGGCAGGAATCTGTCAAATCTCTGCGAACTGAGCAGAGACATCTTTCATGCCATCACGTCCCAGTCGCAGCTGATCGCGACTCTGTTTTCCGGTTCCCGGAGAAGTTACCTGATTCAGCAGCTGGATGTGCAGATCAAAGAAATGATATTCCGGGAATATCCCGAATATAAAAATGATCTGGAAAAAAATGCACAGCTGACCTTTATCATCCAGGGCGGTTTTTATTCTTTCCTGGAAATGCAGCAGATGCAGGTGGATATCGAACATTCCATCGATATCCTGGCCTGCATCTCAAAAAGCATCATAGAAAACGGCAGCTGGTAAGTATGTTTCAGATCCCTGCCAGCCACTGCCCTGCCAGCCCGATCCAGCTCTGGCACTCTTTCTGAATGCCGTATCCGTCCCTGTTGGCCGTCTCGGCATTGGCCAGACCAAGGCCGTGGCCTCCCACAGGATAAATATGCAGTTCCACAGGAACCCCCTGTGCATGTAACGCCTGGAAAAACAGCAGTGAATTTTCCACGGGAACCGTATCGTCTGTCTCCGTATGCCACAGAAAAGTGGGAGGAGTATCCTTCGTCACCTGTTTTTCCAGAGACATCTCCCCGCTCAGTTCCTTCTCCCTCTCACCCAGAAGACATGCAAAAGAACCGCGGTGCGCATAAGGTCCTGACGTAATCACAGGATAACTGAGCATCAGCCCCGCCGGTTTCAACATGGAAGATTCTGTACCAAGCGTTTCAGCCAGAAAAGGCCTGTTCCAGAAAACACCCAGACTGGCCGCCAGATGTCCGCCCGCGGAAGATCCCTGAACAATAATGCGCTCATCATCGATGAAAAATGTATCCGCATGCTCTTTCAGATACAAAACGGACTTTGACAGCTGCAGCAGTGCCAGTGGATAACGGGCAGGTGCCACTGAGTACCGAAGCACGGCCGCATGATATCCCATGGCCAGAAAACGCATGGCCAGCGGCTCTGCCTCCCTGTCGGAAGTCATGGCATACCCCCCGCCCGGACAGATCAGAACCAGCGGCCGCTTCTGCTGTGGCCGCATCTCCGGTGAATTATCCAGCAGGTAAAGAACCAGCCTGCCTTTTTCCTCATATCCCTTCACTTTTATATCCAGCTCTTCATATCTCATGTTTCAGTTCTCCTTATACCAGATTAATAATGCCTGTTCAAACCCGCTTTATTCTGAGCAGGTACTGTTTTTTCAATTTTATCATCATTTATCCGGCACGTAAACATGCTTTTTATGTCGTTATACTTTAACGTCTTAAATAATACTAATTCGACTAATTCTAAAGTATACTGAAAGTTAACATAAAACGGTCTCCCCGTTTTATACTAATAAGTAAAGTCTGAAACAGGTGATACCGGAGATACCTGGCAGTTAATCCGGACCCACCGGCCAGCTGACTGTGCCGGTGTCCGCAGAATCACCTGTTCCCATCCGGCATCAGGCAGCCGGATGGGAAGACTTCTGCCAGTAAATGCCGGTTCTTCTACTCAGACCGGCTTATCTGCCCGTACGGAGGTCCCCTATGACAAACGAAGATTTTATCCTGATGCTCTCACGCAAATATTACAAGCCCCTGTACCAGTACGCTAAAAATATCTGTGATGACAGAAATTTTGCAGCGGATGTTGTCCAGGACACTTTGCTGATTGCCTATCAGAAAGCTGATGAACTTCAAAAGCACGAAAATATCGGTGGCTGGCTGTATCAGACCGCACGGTACCGTATTCTCCACATTCTGGAAGAAAATCTGTACTACGAAGATCTCAGCAGTATTTCAGAAACCATCAGCGACAGCGCAAATTTTGAAGATGACTGCATCACGATTCTGGATCTGTACCCCGAAATTGCCAGACAGCTTAATCCACAGGATCTCCGGTTGATCATCCGCCACTATGAAGAAGGTTACAATATTAAGGAACTTGCCAGGGAATACCACACCAGCTGCGGCTCCATCAAGATGAGGATGCACCGCATCCGCAGACAGCTGCAGAAAAGTCTTCAGGGGTATTTTACATAATCATTATCCAGTCCGCTTCCAATCAGGAAGACAGTTTTCCTGGCTGTTGATTACTGCTGCTCCATAAAAGGGATCAGCAACATATTATATATGAAATGATTTTCCGCGAAACGGTATTTTTCATCCAGTTCCGGGCCGCAGCTGTTTGAGCCGATACCGTTCTGGCGGTAGTCCAGGCAAAGAGCGGTGTGTCCGCAGGGCTCCAGTTCATAGTTGTGTGCTTTTTCTGTCAGTTCCTCCTGTGTATAAATGGAAGCGTTGAAAGAGAACGGTTCTGTACTGACTGCTGCCAGGCCGATGCATGCTCCTTTTATGATCACGTAGTCACAGCCATCGTGGCTTCCGTTTTCCTGGGGACGGATGTAATCTTCATGCATGGAGGCTGCTGTACCGGTGTAAATGCCGTAGCTGCAGGCTCTGCGTTTGTCCCGGTAGCTTTCTGTGGGGCCAAGGCCGCAGTAAGTTACCTGCTGCATCTGTTCAGGCAGGAACATACGGAGACCAAATCGGGGCAGCATAGGGAATTCCATATCCTTTTCCACCTGCATGGTGACTTCGATTCTGCCCCTGTCGGTGACGGTCCAGTCTGTTTCCAGATTCAGGATCCGCTGTATCGTTATGGCTGATACGGACATGGTGCTGTGGATACATACTTTTCCCTCTTCTTTCCGGTAAGTGGTTTTGTAAGCGCGCGTCACGATACGGTCGTAATGGGCTTCCCGCCAGATTTTTTTGATATTGCGGTCATTATCCGTAGGGGCTCTCCAGATGTTCACTTCCATGGGATGATCCAGAATCTGATTCTGTTCGTACACCATTTTCTCAAACAGACCGGTCAGCTTGTTGTAGGTATATGTGAAAAACGGATGGCGAATATGCAGATAACGGTCACTTTCCTCCACCTGGATTTCTCCGTTTGTCAGTTCTGCTGCCGGTCTGACAGCAAAATTGATATCTCCGCCGTTTCTGAGCGCCTGAGCAGTCCTGTTTTCGGGGTTCTGATTCTCCAGCGGGATTTCATCGAAGCCGAGGGAACTGCTTTCTGCAGACAGTACGCTGTCGCCGACCTGCTCACTGTGTCCGCTGTCATGAACCGGCAGATATTCCACCTTCAGATAGCATTTGCCCTGATCCGGCACCTGAAGAGCCAGTGTAAGTTCGCCTTCTTTATGGGGCCTGATATCGGGTACTTTTCTGCCTGTGAACGTTTCCGTCTGAACCGTTTCCCCGTCACAGGTGATTGTGCAGCGGATATTCACATAATTCCGCAGGCTGGTGAAATCCATATAATTGTGCAGGGTGAGTCTGCCTGTTTGCGGATCAAATGACACCACGCGGGCGGGACGGTGCACATTTTTGAATTCCAGAAGGCCGGTGTGAGGACGTCTGTCAGGATAAACCAGACCGTCCATGCAGAAATTGCCGTCATGGGGTTCCTCATGATGGTCGCCGCCATAGAAGTACATGACTTTTCCGTCCGGATTCTTTCCTTTATAAATGGCATGGTCGCACCATTCCCATACAAAACCGCCGCAGAATCCGTCATGCTGCTGGATCAGCTGGAAATACTCCTCGAAATCGCCGGGGCCGTTGCCCATGGCATGGGAATATTCGCACATCACGTAGGGTTTGTCAGGATTACTTCTGAAGTATGATCCGATTTCGGCGAAAGAAGGATACATGCGGCTGTGAAGATCCAGATTGGAGAAATCATACCTGCGGTCGCCCGAAGTATATCTGGCACTTTCATAATGGGTCAGGCGGCTTTTGTCAAACTGCTTCGTCCATTTCAATGCTTCCTCAAAGGTACATCCGTAGGCACATTCATTGCCCATGGACCAGATCACGACACAGGGGCGGTTTTTGTCCCGGTGTACGCAACGCTGCACCCTGTCCACCGTGGCTTCTGTAAAATCGGGGTTGTCAGCAATGGCACGGTTCCAGCGCATCCTTCTCGTATCCCAGTCGGCATTCTTCATGTAGACATCGGCCGTTCCATGGCTTTCCACATCGGCTTCATCGATAACAAAAAATCCGTACTGGTCGCAGAGCTGGTAAAACTGGGGTGCGTTGGGATAATGGCTGGTGCGGATGGCGTTCATGTTGTGCTGTTTCATCAGCAGGAGATCTTTCTTCATCTGCTCCGTGCTGATGACAAAGCCGGTCACAGGATCACTGTCGTGCCGGTTCGTGCCATGGAATTTCACGTTGATTCCATTGATGGTAACCACCTGATTTTCCACACAGATCCGGCGGATGCCCACCCGGTCTGTAATAACTTCCTCTCCAAACCGGTAAACGATGGTGTACAGATAGGGATTTTCCGCATTCCACAGCACCGGCGCATCGATTCGAAGCTGCACTTTCGTCCGGTATTCTTCTTCAACGGGGATCAGTTCCACCGTATCCGTACGGGCTGACAGCCGGTTTTCGGCGTCATAGATGGAGATCTCACCGGGAATGACCTCGTCCAGATAGCGGAAACGGATATCCACCAGCGCCTGTTTTTTCCCGGGCGTTGTGGTCAGGAAATAGTCGAAAATTCCCTGTTCGGGGCGTTTCAGCAGATACACATCACGGAAAATGCCGCTCATGCGGAATTTGTCCTGATCTTCCAGATAACTGCCGTCACACCATTTCAGTACCAGTACAGCCAGCGTATTGGCGCCCTCCACAAGCTGTCCGGTTACATCAAATTCACTGGTGGAATGGGAAACCTGGCTGTAACCCACATACGTTCCGTTCAACCACACATAAAAACAGGAATCCACTCCTTCAAAATTCAGAAAAGCTTTCGGGGCTCTCTCGTCCCTGTGGTAGTCAAAAACATGCACATAAGCGCCGCAGGGATTTTCCTGGGGCACGTAGGGCGGATCCATGGGAAAAGGATATCGGGTGTTGGTATACTGATGCCGGTCGTATCCGTAATTCTGCCATACGCCGGGCACAGGAACCGTATCAAACGCCTGCGTATCGTATCCATTTTCATAAAACCGGTCCGTTAAATCGTAAATGCTTGCATAATACCGGAATTTCCAGTCTCCGTTCAGCAGCTGAAAACGATCGGAACGGGCTCTGTTTTCCACCAGATCGTCCATTCTCTCCGATGCGGGAATGTAATATGCACGGTTGGGCATGGTATGTTCATGCAGCATGTGCAGATCCTCATAATATCCGGGTATAATCATCGTCGTAGTCCTCCTTGAAATGATATCTTCAGTATAATTGGAAAGGGAGAAAAAAGCCATAGCACGGATTGGACAAAACATGCACAAAATGATACAATGGGTGCAGTTTGGAATTCGGGCGGAGGGAGGTTGTTTTTATGTATACGAATGCGGGGTATCTGAATTTTAAGGATGCGGATTATGAGGATCTGGGGAAGTCTTTGATTGTGAAGAGCTGTGGGGTTTACCGGTTGCTGGAGAGGGAGGATTTTAATACGTGCAGGCCGTTTGGGAGACGGGATTATCAGTTGATTTTCGTGGCTTCGGGGGTGGTTTATGTGAATTATGAAGGTGCGTCGGAGATCGTCCCTGCGGGGCATATGCTTCTTTACCGGCCGGGGGTTGCTCAGGATTATACGTATTGTTCCAAAGATAAACCTGAGGTGTACTGGATTCATTTTACAGGAAGTGAGGTGGAGACGGTTCTTCTGCACAATGGTTTTTCGCCGGCAGAGCATGTGGTCCGCTGCGGTTCTTCGCCGGAGTATCAGCAGCTTTTTCTCCGGATCATCAGGGAGCTGCAGGTTCCGAAACCCCGTTGTGAGGAACTGATCCTGCTGCTCTTTCAGCAGATTCTGCTGCTTATGTACCGCAGTCTGCAGGAGGATTCCGGGGCAAATCCCAGAATTCAGAAAGAAGTGGAGCATGCTGTCCACTTCTTCAATGAGAATCTCAGTTCTCCCATCAGTATTCAGGAATATGCTGCTGACCGGCACATGAGCACCTGCTGGTTTATCCGCAGCTTCCGGCAGTACATCGGTATGACGCCCATGCAGTATATTACCGGCATGCGTATCGCAAAAGCACGCTGGCTGCTGGAGAATACCGGCTACAACATCACGGAAATCAGTGAACTGGTGGGGTACGACAATCCTCTGTATTTCAGCCGGATCTTCAAAAAGCAGACCGGGTTGTCACCGGTACATTACAGAAAGGAGCTGGCGGAAAGGATGGAGGGAAAATAATAACATCATAACGTAACTGTTCAGAACCGGCCTTGAAAATAAAACTGTGAATAAACATTTTCCAGAATCTGGCAGATTTTCTTTCTTGCATGCCCCTCAAACAACGAAAAAAAGCAGGCACAATTCCTCATGCCTGCTCCTGTTATGATTCAGATTTTTTTCTTGTTTTCTTACTCAGTCGAGGTCAGGGCTGAACTGTTACAAATTCTTTCACCTGCCTGTACACTCCTGCTCCGTCCAGTTCATATTTTTCCAGCAGTTTCACTGCGGGTCCTGATTCTCCGAATACATCTCTGACACCGATGCGTTTAACCGGTACCGGTGCTTTTTCGGAAAGGACTTCGCAGACTGCGCCGCCCAGGCCGCCGATGATGGAATGTTCTTCCACCGTTACAATGCGGCCTGTTTCTTCGGCTGCTTTAATTACCAGCTCTTCATCCAGCGGTTTGATGGTATGGATGTTGATGACCCGGGTGCTGATACCGTCTGCTTCCAGTTTTTCCGCTGCTTCCAGTGCGCTGTTTACACAGAGGCCTGTGGCAATGATGGTCAGGTCCTGACCGTTTTTCAGAGTGACTCCTTTTCCAATCTCAAACCTGTAATCTTCCCTGTCGTTGATGACCGGTACCGCCAGTCTGCCGAAACGAAGGTAGACGGGGCCTTCGTAAGCCGCTGCTGCTTTTACTGCTGCTTTTGCTTCCACATCGTCTGCAGGATTGATGACTACCATGCCGGGGATGGTGCGCATAAGGGCGATATCCTCGTTACACTGATGGGTGGCACCGTCTTCACCGACGGAAATGCCGGCGTGGGTTGCGGCGATTTTTACGTTCAGATGGGGATAACCCACAGAATTTCTAACCTGCTCGAAAGCACGGCCTGCGGCAAACATGGCAAATGTGCTGGCAAAAGGGATTTTGCCGGCGGTGGCCAGCCCTGCGGCAATGCCGATCATGTTGGATTCCGCGATGCCGCAGTCAATATGTCTCTCAGGATAAGCTTTTTTGAATACGCCCGTTTTGGTTGCCGCTGCCAGATCCGCATCGAGAACCACCAGTCTGTCGCATTCAGCACCCAGCTCCACCAGCGCATTGCCGTAGCTGTCACGGGTCGCGATTTTCTTTACTTCTGACATAATGCTTCACCTGCTTTCGTAAGTTCTTCCATGGCAATTGCGTATTCCTCATCATTGGGAGCCTTTCCATGCCAGCCCACCTGATTTTCCATGAAGGATACTCCTTTTCCCTTTACCGTTTTCATGATGATGGCAACCGGCTTGTCTGTTATTGATTTGGACTGATCAAATGCTGCACGCAGCTGCTCCATGTCATTGCCGTCTGCCACGTTGATGACATGAAAATTGAAGGCTTCGAATTTTCTGTCGATGGGATAGGGGGAGCATACCTGCTCTACGGTGCCGTCGATCTGCAGGTTGTTGTTGTCCACGATAACCGTCAGGTTGTCCAGCTTTCTGGCTCCGGCAAACATGGCTGCTTCCCAGACCTGCCCTTCCTGAATCTCGCCGTCTCCCAGCAAAGTGTATACATGCCAGGATGCTCCGTCAAGCTTTGCCGCCAGTGCCATGCCCACTGCTGCGGAGATGCCCTGACCCAGAGAGCCGCTGGACATGTCGACGCCCGGCGTGTGGGCGATACAGGGATGGCCCTGCAGATGGGAACCGATATGGCGCAGGGTGGGCAGATCCTCCACCGGGAAATATCCGCGGTGAGCCAGAGCCGAATAGAGACCCGGTGCTGTATGTCCCTTTGACAGGACAAAACGGTCTCTGTTTGCCTTTTTCGGATCATCGGGATCGATGTTCATTTCTTCAAAATACAGATATGTAAATAAATCTGCAGCGGATAAGGATCCGCCGGGGTGGCCGGCTTTAGCGCTGTGTACGGAGGTAATGATACCCTTTCGCACCTCTACGGCCATTTTCTGTAATTCCAGTGTTGTCATATAATATCAGCTTCTTTCTGTACAGCAGCCTGACAGAGTATAAATCTGCCAGACTGCTGACTTTCTGTTTTCTTTATAATACCTGAATCTATTCTTCCACAATCACACCGCTGCAGGTGACCTGATCACCATTTACTGTCAGCGGAATATCCACGGTCTGTCCATCGTAGAATTCCACATGGAATGTGAATGTCCCATCCTGAACGGGGTTATCCGACCAGGTAAAGAAATTGCCTGTGATTTGCAGAGTGCCTGCCTGGTAATCAACCACATAGGCATCGGCAAACTGCAGATAGAACCACCAGGAATTTGCCCCCAGTTTGGTGCCGTTCGCATCGTATGCATTGGCTCTTCTGACTTTCGCTCCGTTAAATGTAACGGGAATCGTAATTCCTTCTGCCTTTGTACCGGATGCTTCACCGATAACAGGAGCTGCATACTTCACCAGATATTCATGCCAGGATGCACCTGAACTGAATGTGAATACCAGATCCGCCATGGTACCGTATCCGTCTCCCATTGCTTTATAACGTGCGTTGACATAACTCTTTTTCAGAGTCACGGATTCTGTTTCGCTGTCCCAGATGTAATCCCTGCCCCGCTTCAGTCCTTTGATTCCCTTGAAACAATTGCCGTTCAGGGTCAGAGGGATACTGATATCCTCTTCTGTTTTCTGATTCAGATAAATGGTGTCAAGCCCTGTTGCATAGGAGGAGCGTCCTTTCATACTTGCCTCCAGCATGGAGCCTACCAGCGGTTTCTTCCAGGAATAAGTTCCATCCGTACGGTTGATGCCGGAGCCGTTGTCCCAGAACACGAGGCAGACTTTTTTCTGTCTCGCCTGCTCATTCATAAACTCATAATATTTCAGCTCCTCACCGGGCTGGTTGCATTCATCCGCCGTATCATAACCCAGCAGGCCGTACTCTCCAACCACAACGCCGATACCTTTGCTTGTAAAAACATCATAAATTGTGTCAAAGAACTGCTCTGCTACTACTCTGGGCGTTGTTTTGTCATCAGGATTCCATCCGTCCCACAAAGGCTCATCAAAACCGGTTTTTCCCAGATTGGCACTGAACACCCATTCGCTGTAATAGTGTACTGTAGCAATGATATAAGGATCATCCAGTTTTTCGATCAGACTGTACAGTGCCTCGCTCTTGCCATCTGCATGGCTGGTATTCAGTGTGGGCATGACGATCATTCGTTTGCCGTTGTTTCCGCCGCTTTTACGGATGATTTCCCAGGCTGCTTCGTTAATCATATCCAGCTTGTCCTGCACCGTAATGGTTGTACCCTCCACTTCCGTATCCGATTCAAACTGGGGTTCATTGATGGTTTCAAAGCAGACCTTTTCCGATTCATTTTTGAAATATGCGGCCAGCTGTTCCCATAGCTGCACGAATCTGACATATTCTTCGGATTCTTTATTGCCGTCCCAGTACTTCAGCCAGAGCCAGGAATCGTGATGAATGTCGATCATAACATACAGTCCTTCTTCCACGGCCCAGTCAACCACCTCTTTGTAGCGTTTCAGCCAGTTCCGGTCAATGATATATCTGCCATCCTCTTCTGAATATCTGCGGTAAAGTGTCATGGGCATGCGGATGCTGTCGTAGCCCTTCGCTTTGACGGACCGGATCAGCGCTTTTGTCACCACGGGATTGCCCCATGCGGTTTCGCCCATGTCCTGTTCATCCAGTGCCGTATTGACGCCTTCAAAGCTGTTGCCCAGATTCCATCCCTGTCCCATGGCTTCCACGTATTCCTGTGAAGTCATGACTCTGAACTTCGAAGCTTTGCTTTTTGGAGCTTTACTCTTCGAAGTTCCACATTGTGAAGTTTTACTTCCCGCGGTTTTGTTTCCTGAAGCAGCTTCCGCACTGATGCCCGCAAAACCCACACCTGCCGTCACCATAACCGCCGCGAGCAGAAGGGCCAGTGTCCTTTTTGCCAGTGTCTGTTTGAATTTCTTCATTTTCCAAACCTCCTCATAAAATGTTGTGAAATTTAAAAACCGTACTTTCTCAAACTTCCATAACCAGTATAACAGAGGTCTTACGGACAAAATACCGACACGATTAGATGATTTATACCATCTATACCGGTTCTCCGGGCGGTTGATATCTGTTTTTTACCGCAAAAGTTCTCTGATTTTTACAGTACTTTTTATCCGTCATTTCTTTTCTTTCCACTCTGAAGATTGTATAATCATAAAAAAGCCCGTAAGATACATTTATCGGGAAAGTGTATTTATTTTATCAGGAAAGATGTGACCGTTCAGCCCTGTCTGAACTGTTTTGAATCAATTCAGCAGATATTTGTAATGCTCTGCTGGATAGTTTTGAGAAAGATTGTGATCATGATCAGTAGAATTTCAGATTTTTTTGCAGGTATCAAGGTAAAACATCAGCTTTACCTGATTTATTTTGCTGCGATTTTCATACCGGTTACCGTAATCGGAAATTATCTTATATACAGTACCCGTTCCATGCTGACAGAGCATTACGAGTCTCAGGCTCACGCAGACAATCTCCGGGTTAAATCCATTCTGCTGGATCTGACCTCGAATATCTACAACAAAGCGGAGTCTCTTGCTTCGGATCAGGAGCTGATTGCACTTTTATGCAGAGAATACGGTTCCGATCAGGAGGCTGCCCGGGCCATGGACAATTACGACGGGTTTCAGACGCTTCTGTCCCAGGATGTATCCATGCAGAAAATTTCTGTTTATACATGGAATACCACGCTGCCCGAGGGCAAATACATCCACCGGATCACTGATGAGATCCGCCGGAAGGAATGGTTCGAACAGGCTTCCGGCTCGGTGACGCCCTTCTGGTCGGAGGAACTCATTGCCGACGATTTCGGCAATGAAAGGCTTGTACTGTGCTTCCACACCAGAATCTTTCTGCCGGATATCAAAAGCTATGCACTCCTCAGTATCACCGTCAGCAGCAACAACCTGCGCAACCGCATTGAAAACAGCAGTCTCAGCACCGTTCTGTGGCTGAAGGGCGGAAGCTTTTTTTACTGCAGCGACAAAAAAGGCAGAAATCCCAGGCTCCAGGATCTCGTTTCCGATACAGGCGAAGAGTATCTGGGCAGTATGGAACTCGACGGCGAAAAGATCATAGGCTGTGTTTCTTCCCTGTCGTCGGCTTACACAAAGGATGTTTTTTACGCAGCAACCCTGGATTACGATGCCTGGCCCTACAAAAACCGGATCACGGGCATTCATATCGCTATCATCCTGCTGATTATACTCGTGACCAGCGTCATGATTATTTCCTATTCCGGCTATTTCAGCAGGCGTATTGTTTCTCTGCGTGAAACCATGCATGAAGCCAGCCAGGGAAATTACAATATCACCGATACCTATCAGGGCAAAGACGAGGTGTCTGAAGCTTTCGAGGATCTGAATGTGATGATTCAGGATATTCTCCGCAAGGAGGCTTCTGTTTATGAAGCGCAGATCCGCACCCAGGAACTGGAGAATCAGCAGCAGCGTATGGAATTCAAGATGCTTTCCAGCCAGATCAATCCCCATTTTCTTTTTAATACGCTGGAAACCATACGGATGCGGGCCTTGAAGGCCGGCAACAGAGAAGTGGCCGATGCAGTCAAGATGCTGGGCAAATCCATGCGTTATGTGCTGGAAAATACCACCACGGCGGTGACTACGCTGTCCCGGGAGCTTGACTATATTGAAACGTATCTGTCCATTCAGAAGCTGCGTTTTCATGACCGGATCAACTACTCCATGCGGATTCCTTTCGATTTTATTTCAGAGGATTACCAGATCATGCCTCTTCTGATTCAGCCCATCGTGGAAAATGCCATTATCCACGGCCTGGAAGAGGTGGATGAAAACGGACGGATCATCATTCATATCAAAAAGAAAGACGACAGACTGTATATCGATATTTTCGACAACGGCTGCGGAATGACAGGAGAGGAACTGGAACGGATGGAATACAACATTCATTTTCATCCGAAGGATTCTTCCAGAAGCATCGGCCTTTCCAATATCTATCAGAGGATCCAGCTGTGCTACGGATCTGAATATGGTTTGAAGATAAAAAGCAAAAAAAACTGTGGTACGCTGGTTACCATGATTTTACCTGCATTAAAATATGAAAGAGGAGAGAAAAAATGAAACTGTTAATAGCTGACGATGAAATTGATGTGCGCGAGGGCATCCGCTACCTGATCGACTGGGAGAAGCTGAGCTTTGAGATCTGCGGTGAGGGAAAAGATGGAAAACAGACACTGGAACAGATTCTGAAGCTGCAGCCGGACGTGGTTTTGATGGATATCCGCATGCCCCGCCTTTCCGGTCTCGAAGTGGTAAAACAATCAAAGGAACAGGGGTTCCACGGCAAATTTATCATTCTGAGCGGTTACTCTGATTTTTCCTATGCTCAGGAAGCCATCCGTTACGGCGTTACCTGCTATCTCACCAAACCCATCGATGAGGATGAACTGGAAAAAGCGGTTCTGGAAGCCAGAGAATCGCTTATAAATGAACAGAATGCCAAGAAGAAGTTTGTTCAGTACCGGGATAAGGCCAGAGATTCTATTCTCAAGGAAATCCTCACCGATACCGCTGCCTGGCAGTTTCTCGATTATCATGATCTTGTGCTGGAAGCTTCCGTTTATCAGGTGATCATGTACACCAATTACAACCAGAATTCCTTCCGAACCACCTGGGATTTCGCCGATATCCTGCGTCTGGCCAACAAAAATCATAATTCTCTCGATTACATCAATCTGGATAACCAGCATGTAATCATTCTGAAGGGCGAATTTGCTCTGGACCGGTTCCAGAAACTTCTGGTAGATCATATCAGCAAACCGCAGAAGGGTTCTCCTCTTGACTCGCTGTTCCTCACCTACGGACGACCTGTCTACTCCGTAGAGGATATCCATCTGTCCTACGGGGACGCCTGCTGCCTGATGGCGCGCCGCTTTTTCTGCAGATTCAACCAGCATGTACTGAGCTATCAGGAGATGCCCAAATCCACGCCCGACTCCTGGATTCCTCCCCTGGAAAATGCCTATTCCCAGCCCATTGCGGACTATGTACAGTCCCGCAACCGCCATATGCTGCAGAAAACGCTGGACCGGCTGACGGATGAGCTCTATTATTCCAGCGAGGAAGTACCGATTCTGAAGCATTATCTGGCAGATATCATGATTCAGGTAAAATCCATCATCATGCATACATATGGAAGCCTCAATATTCCCTTTCCCAACAATGCTTCCATCATCAGTACCATTGAGGAGAAATATTACCTGTACGAAATCATGCAGTTTTTCAGCATGCAGTTTGAGATGTACATGAACGCCATCGGTTCACCTTCCCGGGAAAATATCATCGATGGTATTCTCCAGTATATCGAACACAATTACCGGGAAAACCTGAAGCTGGGTACCATTGCTGAACTGTTCGGATACAACAGTTCCTATCTGGGCAAGGTGTTCAGCAAAACCATGGGTAAGGGCTTCAATGCCTACGTGGACGAGATCCGGATCAATCACTCCAAGGAAATGCTGCTGGAGGACAACCGGAAGGTTTATGAGATTTCCCAGCTGGTGGGCTACAAAAATGTGGATTATTTTCACAAGAAATTCAGAAAATATGTGGGAATGAGTCCCGCTGAATACCGTAAGCTGCACAACGGTTCAGGGGACCCGGATGAGGAAGAATAAAACAGATGAAAACCGGGCTGAAGAAAAGCTGTTCTGTCATCAGCATGCTTCCGGCATTCTCCAGCGGTGAAGGATTACGGGTGACTTTCCCTGTAATCCTTCACCGCTTTATTTCTCGATGCGGCTTCATCTTTTGCGTTCTGCAGATCCACCGCCAGAACCTGCTCATAGCCCAGCCCTTTCAGCGTCTTCTGGGTATTTTCCAGAATGGAATCAAATTCCGCTTCATCTTCGGCGTAGATCATTTTCCAGGAACGGTCAGTGATCACTGTTTTGCACTGATTTCTCAATGTAGTGATATCAGCTGATTCTTCCGGTGGTATGTAAGAGGTACCCGCCGCCACGGAAAGAGCATTTTTCTCTTCCAGAAATTCAACAGTGGTTTTCGCACCGCCCGCCCAGGCCTGCCAGTCCCTGTCCAGTTTTGTATCCTTCCGGTTCAGAACAGAGCTCCACATGGTGACCATGTAGGGTTCCTGACTGCGGGGATCAATGTCCACCAGACAAAGGGGTTTGAAATTCAGAGCAGAAATACCGTCTTTCCAGGAGCCCCCGCCCCATTCTTCCGGAACTTCCACATCATTGCCGGGAAGCGCCTTTTTACCGAATTCGGTGAGCACAGCGGTATCGCCGTCCATTTCCCATGTCAGCCCCTCCGGACCCGCCGCACCGCCTGCCTGTCCGGCAATCTCCATGCCTTCCGGGGAATACAGCCAGTCAATAAAATCAGCCAGCCGTTCGGGGTCCTTCGCCTTACTGCCGATAGCAATGACGGTTTTTCCGTTGCCCTCCGAATAACAGCCCAGAGAATAGGGGGCTGTTCCCTCGATGTAAACAGGCATGAATCCTTTGCCGCTTTCCTTATTTTCCGCGGTGTTGTAGAGCGCAGAGCCCTGATAGGACCACAGCGAGGTCAGAATCTGCCCATCACGGTATTTGTTGGCCAGAGTTTCATAATTCTGTGTGGTGGATTCGGGATCGATCAGGCCGGCCTGGTTCGCCTGAAAGAGAAATTTCAGAGCCCGCACATACACGCCGTCATCATCCATCATATCCTGAATATCGGTACCGTCTGCCTTCAGCATGCAGAAGCCCGTCTCATTGTATCCGAACAGAGCCGCGTAATTCTTGGCGCCTACCATCATATTGCCATCCCAGTCCTTAAAAAGGGAAATGGCATACGTTTTTTTTCCGGAATCACTTTCCGGCACCGCTTCCTGCATGGCTTTCATCACCGGAATAAAAGCTTCAAGAGAATCAATAGCCGGACTTCCGGCAGCCGTATAGGCATCCCATCTGACATAGGGAGAAACCAGCGGTTCAATCCCATCTGCTGCCACCTCCGGAGACTGATTGGAAATCTCGCTGGGAATCCCGTAAATCCCTTCCCGGCCGGCAATCTTATTCACGTTGCGGATGGCACTCTCATAATTGGACAGCACATCCTTCCCTTTCAGCAGATCGGTCATATCCAACAGCAGACCGGAATTCACCATACTGGCAAACCGACCGTTATCCGTCCCCGAAATAATCAAATCCCCCAGATTGCCTGCAGCGGAACGGGTATGATACAGAATATCGCCGCCGCCCGCCACATTGGGTGCAATAATATTCAACTCCATATTGAACTTATCCTTCACAATCTTCGCAAACCAGCCGGACTGAATCCCCTGGCTGTTGGCAAGCGCATCAAACACATCTACTGTAATAAACTCACTGTATTTGCTGTCCGTATTCCCCGGTAAACCGCCGGAACTCTGACCACTGCAGCCCGAAAAAACCGGAACCGCCAGAAGTATCAAACATAAAAACAGGCAGACCAGATTCCTCCTCATATCAGTCATCTCCTCTCAATAAACTTACATAAATTTTATCATAGAGTTTTGTTTGTTACAATTTGTTCTTGGAGCTGGTTTGGAAATTCCACCGCTCCTAAAGACCGGACAGTAACCCATTTCACCGCCCCTTCTTCCCATTCCATATCAAGGCTCATATTCCCTTTGATGCGCAGCCCTGTTATTTTCCCTGTCTTCAGTTCCGGGGGGAGGGCCGGCAGGAGGTGGATTTCTATTTCCAGACTGCCGTCAGGTCTGACATGGGCATAGTCGTCTTCCAGCATCATAAGGATACCTGCGGCATTTCCTTCATTTCCGTCGATCTGGAATGGATATCTGCTGTGTCTCAGATCCGGTTTTTTGAGTTTTGCTGTGGTTTCGTCGCAGTGGTAAGCCAGGTTCATCAGATTGGAACCTGTGGCATAACGGAACATGTCCTTGACACAACTCCAGGCTTTTTTGCCGTTTCGCAGTCTGGCCCACAGGCACATGCGGTGGGCGATTGCCCAGCCTACAGTGGTTCTTCCCCGCATTTTCAAAGATTTTTCTGCCGCCTTTGATAGTTTTTTCTCATGTTCCGGCGTAATCAGCTGTCCCGGATATACACCCCACAGATGGGAAAGATGGCGGTGGTGAGCCATTGCTTCCGGGTATTCTCTGTCCCATTCCATGATTCTTCCGTCCGACGCGATTTCCACCGGTGCCAGCCGGGGTATTGTTTCTTCCATAAGTGCCCTGAATCCGGGGTCGTCATTCAGCACATACTGGGCTTCCAGACAGGACTGAAACAGGGAGCGGATCAGTTCCCGATCATAGGCAGGACCCTGACAGAGGGCACATTTTCGTCCTTTCTCATCGAGAAACAGATTTTCAGGGGAGGAAGATGGAGAAGTCACCAGCCTGCCCTGCGCATCCTCCACCAGAAGTGCCAGATAAAACTGTGCCGCTTCCTGCATGACGGGATACACCCGGGATAGATATTCTTCGTCCAGCGTATACAGATAGTGCTCCCACAGATGATGGCACAACCAGGCCGGACTTCCCGTGGTGGAACCCCATGCAGCATCCTCGCAGGGCGATGTAAAGCCCCATGGATTGGTACAGGTGTGAACCAGCCAGCCATCGGCACCGTAATAGGCCCGGGCAGTGCGTTTTCCCGGTTTCGTCAGCTGATCGGTCAGTTCCAGATAAGGCAGATGGGATTCAGACAGATTGCCCTTCTCTGCCAGCCAGTAAATCATCTGCTGCGCGTTCAGATGCCAGTCTCCGTTCCAGGGTGTCTGCACCTCGTCGGCCCAGATTCCCTGCAGATTGGCCGCCAGACCGCCCTCTCTGGAGCAGGAATAAAGAAGATACCGGGCATATTCCACATACAGAGCCGCCAGATTCGGGTCGGATTTTCCTTTCAGAAATCTCCGGATTCGTTTGGGCGTGGTATACTCCTTCGTTTTTCCGAATTCAAGCTGCATCCGGCTCATCACCGCGCTCATTTTCCGGCAGTGTTCCCGGTAAATTTTATTCCAGACCGCTGTAACACAGACAGGATCCGAGTTATCTGTGCTATCTGTAGGATCTGTGTTGCCGGCATCTCCGCCATTATCGTTCCCTGTATAATACAGTGCCTGAACACAGTCTGCTTTTGCCTTTTCCACGGGATCACAGTCCTTTTTGCCCATAAATCCTTTCCTGTCGGTGGCTGCAGCGATCACGATCAGGGCTTCATCGGCATCCCGGATGTACAGCCGGTTTCCTTCCGTATAAACGCTTCCCCTTTTTGCCGCTGCCCCTGCCACGCAGGCATACCGCACTCCGTGATCTGTCCCGTACCCGTCCGCCAGCTGCCCGCTCATACAGATACTTCTGTCATCCGTTTTTACGGTTTCAAAGCGTTCGTCCCGGTCGAGGCCGATTCCCACATGGATCATCCCCGGCTTTGATGCCGTCAAATGGAGAAGCAGGGCATCCGGATCTTCCGATGCAATCCATTCCCGGACAAATGTGGTCTGCCCCAGTTTGAAGGACAATCTGGCAGTGCCGGTAATCAGATCCAGTTCTCTTTTATATTTCCTGACACAGCAGCTGTCCTGCTTTCCGCTGGAAAGAGCCTGAAAATACGACAGATGCATCCGTCCCAGAAGCTGATAACAGCCAAAGGGCACCGTTGAACCGTGAGCGTAATTGGTCCCTTTTCCCTGACAGGTAAAATGTTCATGAAATACCTGCTCCGCCTCATAATTTTTTCCCTCAGACAGCAGCCTGCGGATTTCAGGAAGATACCTGTGGGCGTCTTCCCGGTCTGATGCTTCCGGGCTGCCGGACCACATGGAGCTTTCGTTGAGCACCACCTGCTCTCTCATCACTTCTCCGTAAATCAACGCACCGAGACGGCCGTTTCCAATGGGCAGCGTTTCCGTAAATGTCCGCGCAGGTTTATTAAACAGAAGTTTCATGGTTCCCTCCGTGATTCTGCGTATACGAAAAATGCTGCAAAATCGACATCAGATATCAATTTGCAGCATCCTTCTCAATGATTTATTCCATAGTACAAAGAGTCAAATATATTTGACATCTTTCTTGTCTCATGCACCGGATCAGTCTGCCAGTTTCCTGAACAGATCTTTCATGGCAGGGTAAATCTGTCTGAATTTCTGATACCGTTCTTCATATTTTGCTGTCAGTTCAGGATCGGGTTCCACCGTATCCACAACCTTTACCAGCTTTTCTGCAGCTTCTTCCACATTGGCAAATTCACCGCAGCCCACAGCAGCCAGCATGGCGCCGCCGTAACCGGGGCCTTCTTCACTTTCAATGACATCCACCTTCAGGTTCATCACGTTGGCGATAATCTTCTTCCACAGAGGGCTCTTTGCACCGCCGCCGCAGATTTTTGTCCGCTCGATGGAGATGCCAAGGCTTCTTGCCACTTCCAGAGAATCACGCAGTCCAAAAGCAACTCCTTCCAGCACTGCCTGGGTCATCTCTTCCCTTGTGGTATCCATGGTCATGCCGGTAAATGTGGCTCTGGCCAGCGGATCGTTATGAGGAGAGCGTTCTCCCATCAGATAAGGCAGATAATATACGTGATTTTCGCCCAGTTTTACGATATTTTCCTGTTCCGCGGAATAATCCTTTGTTTTCAGGATTTCATCCATCCACCATTTATTGCAGGAAGCGGCGCTGAGCATGCAGCCCATCAGATGATAACAGCCATCTGCGTGTGCAAAGGAGTGAAGCGCATTGTTTTCATCCACACCAAAGGTACGGCTGGAGATGAAAATGGTACCGGAGGTTCCCAGGGAAATGTTGCACATGCCGTCTCCCACGGTACCGGTTCCCACAGCTGCTGCCGCATTGTCCCCTGCACCGGCAATAATTTTCACATCTTCGGACAGGCCAAGCTGCTTAGCCAGATCGGCTTTCAGATTTCCCACCACTTCGTAGCTTTCGTACAGGCGGGGAAGCTGTTCCTGCTTCACACCGCAGATCTCAAGCATTTCCTGAGACCAGCATCTGTTCTTTACATCCAGAAGCAGCATGCCGGAGGCATCGGAATAATCCGTGCAGTGTACACCGGACAAACGGTAAGCCAGATAATCCTTGGGAAGCATGATTTTTGCGATTTTTGCAAAATTCTCCGGCTCATTTTCCCGCATCCACAGGATCTTCGGCGCAGTAAATCCTGCAAAGGCAATGTTGGCTGTATACTGAGACAGCTTTTCCCTGCCGATAACCTGATTGAGGTAATCGGTTTCCTTCGTGGTCCGGCCGTCGTTCCACAGAATCGCCGGGCGGATTACCCGGTCCTGATCATCCAGCACAACCAGCCCGTGCATCTGTCCACCGAAGCTGATACCTGCCACCTGACTTCTGTCAGAGCCGCTTACCAGTTCTTCGATTGCCGTCATTGTCTGGACATACCAGTCCTCGGGATTCTGTTCCGACCAGCCGGGATGAGGGAAGGCAAGAGGATACTCTCTTGACACAATATTATGGATTTTGCCGGTTTCGTCCATCAGCAGAAGCTTGACAGCCGATGTTCCAAGATCAATACCTATGTATAACATATGCCACCTCTATACCTTATTTCCAGGGATTTTCTGTGGGATAACGAACGCCTGCAGGCTGATTGTATCCGATTTCCTCAACGGGAACACCGATGTATTTGAATACTTCAAACAGTGCCTTGCCGTAGTTGCCGAATGCAACGGCTCCGTGATGAGGGAAATTCTTTTCAATCAGCACGTGACGGTAGAATCTGCCCATCTCAGGGATGGCAAATACGCCGATGGCACCGAAGGAACGGCTGGCTACGGGCAGAACCTCGCCCTGTGCGATGTAAGCGCGCAGTTTGCAGTCAGCAGTGCTCTGCAGACGGAAGAATGTGATATCGCCGGGTACGATGTCGCCTTCCAGAGTACCCTGCGTTACTTCTTCCGGCAGAGATCTGGCCATGATCAGCTGATATCTCATTTCACAGAAGGAAAGCTTGCCGGAAGCGGTGTTGCCGCAGTGGAAGCCCATGAAGGTATCCTTCTGAGTATAATTCCATTTGCCTTCGATATCTTCCTGATACATATCTGCAGGAACGTTGTTGTTGATATCCAGCAGAGTTACGGTATCCTGGCTGACAACGGTTCCGATGAATTCGCTTAATGCACCGTAAATATCAACCTCGCAGGATACGGGGATTCCCTGTGCGGTCAGACGGCTGTTGACATAGCAGGGAACAAAGCCGAACTGTGTCTGGAAAGCAGGCCAGCATTTACCGGCGATTGCCACATATTTGCGGTAGCCGCGGTGTGCTTCCACCCAGTCCTTCAGAGTCAGCTCGTACTGAGCCAGCTTTGACAGGATTTCCGGCTTCTTGTTGCCGGCGCCCAGTTCTTCTTCCATTTCCTTAACAACTGCGGGGATTCTTTCATCGCCTTCATGCTTCTTGAATGCTTCAAACAGATCCAGCTCGGAGTTTTCTTCAATTTCCACGCCCAGGTTGTACAGCTGCTTGATGGGTGCGTTGCAGGCCAGGAAGTTCAGCGGGCGGGGGCCGAAGCTGATGATCTTCAGGCTGTTCAGGCCAACGATTGCTCTGGCAATCGGTACGAAATCATGGATCATATCGGCACATTCCTCAGCGGTTCCTACAGGATATTCGGGAATGTATGCCTTGATATTGCGTAATTTCAGATTGTAGCTTGCATTCAGCATACCACAGTAGGCATCGCCTCTGCCCTGAATCAGGTTGCTGCCGGTTTCTTCCGCAGCGGCAACGAACATCTTCGGTCCTTCAAAATGTTTTGCCAGCAGTGTTTCAGCGATTTCCGGTCCGAAGTTGCCAAGATAAACAACCAGTGCGTTGCAGCCTGCTGCTTTGATATCCTCCAGTGCCTGTACCATGTGGATTTCACTTTCCACGATACAGATGGGACATTCATAAATCTCCTGATCTCCGTATTTTTCCTTATAAGCCTTCATCAGCGCTTCCCGTCTTGTTACAGACAGACTTTCGGGGAAACAGTCTCTGCTGACAGCTACCACTCCAATTTTTAATTCCGGCATATTGCTCATACCAGTTTACCTTCCTTTCCATGGGATCATGTATGTTGATTTGTATGTATGATACTTTGAATATTATTTCTGTACTGTTCTTCTACCGTTTTCTGCTGTTGTCCTGTTGACTCTATATTTCGATGTTGTCACCCTTCAGACCGCAGAACGCACCTTCGATTCCTGCTTCTTCATGGGCGATCAGCCATTTGTTCTTCGCAGTGATCAGACGTTCCTCTCCTGCGTCACCCACAGGGAAATCCAGGTCTGTGTTGGTTCCGGCCGGCAGAATGACCACGCAGCGGAATCCGCCTGCTGCTGCCGTGCAGGGAGCATAGTGAAGTGTGGTTGCGTACAGTTCCACAGCAGTGCCTGCAGGAACAAAAAATGCTTCTACCAGTGAAGTATCGTAGGAAAAATCTGCCTCAATATCCTGCTGTGCGCCCAGCAGAAGGATCAGATCCGTAACCGCGATATCAATTTCGGAAGAACGATGGTATTCCACCGCATTCAGCTTCCGGTTATCACCGTTGCAGTAGCCGATCTGAATGGGCAGACCGCCGAATGCACGGTTTTTGAAAATTTCTGCCACAGGCAGGGCTTCCATCTCTTCCACAGACGGTACGTAGATCACATCCTTCGGCAGAGGGGTATGCTCCATCTCCGCAAAAAGCTGTGTCATGGGGTAATCACTCAGGACCTTACCATATTTTCCAAATGCAGGATCCGTAACTTTCTGAATGTTCATCATATTTACCTCCCAGGGTGCATCATGCACCAAAATTCATGTGATAGTTAAGAATTCCTTATCACTTTTTTCTTCTGGACACAGGATATCATTTTTCAGTATAAGAATCGACCATAAATTTGGCTGATTCAGGGCACTTTTTTGTCCTCCGGGTCTGCAGACAGTTTTTCAGGCTGAACGTCTCCTGCTTCCGGCTGTTCTTCTGCCTGAATGCCTGCTGCTTCCGGCTGTTCTTCCACCGGCTCCAGTTTTTTCAGCTGGGTGACAAACATCTGGCTGTTCAGGTGCAGGACCGCCGCCGCCATCAGAAGCCATACCACCAGAAACCAGTTCAGGTACAGATATCCCATCATGAGTGGGACCACCTCCAGGACCAGTGCCAGCAGGACTCTGGGCAGATGAATAATGGAAAAAATAAAGGCGCTTTTAATCAGGCCGAATACGGTCATGCGGAATCTGGCCAGCATGGGAAATGCACAGTATGCCATGCAGACAGCCAGCAGGCACAGGACCATGAACAGGATCTGCATCGGTACATTTTTCTGAGTCAGCCGCGTCCATCTCCAATCCAGAGCGTAGATCAGAATCAAACCGCCGATGATGAGCCAGACTGCCGTTGCCTGTTTGAAATTGTCCCGAAATGCCCTGAAATATGCTTTTGTAATCGCCGGTTCTTCTCCCCGCACGATTTTCATGGCCACATAATATCTTGCGGTAAAGGCAGCTCCTGCCGTTACGATGGGGATGCAGCAGATCAGGCAGTACAGATTCAGCTGAATGTAATCCACCGCCCGGCTCAGCAGCACCATGAATTTACTGTCAAGGCTCAAAAACGACATAATTCTCCTCCTTTACTTTATTCCGGACTGTTTCAGAACAGTTGCCAGTATTTTTACATCCTTTCCTTCCAGATGAAGGTTTTCTCCCGCAGCCACTTCTTTTCCCTCCGGGAAGATCCGGCCCGCCTGTTCCATGGTCACATCCAGTGGTTCACTTCCATGGTTCAGAAGGAACAGAAAGCTTCCGTTTTCATTTTCCCGGAGCATGACTTCCAGATTCTCCTGCGGCGTGAGAAGGGGCGTGATCCCGCACGCCCTGCAGATATCCTGCATAAATTGACGGTAAAACTCACGGTTCGAGGATGCTGCCGCATACCAGGCTTTTCCCCCGCCATATTCATGAACGGTTACCGCAGGGGTTCCTTTATAAAAATCATCTTCATAGGTTCCCTTTTCTTCTGCGCCTTCTGTGTGAAGAATGTCGCAAAGAATCCGGACCGGATACGTTTTCCCGCCGTATGTAAAATGATTTTCCTGATCGGAGGGCAGCGCATCAGATTCTTCCACCCAGATTCCCAGAATATCCCGCAGTCTGCCCGGATAGCCTCCCGGGATGACCAGATCGCGCTCGTCCACAATTCCGCTGAAGAAGGTGGTTACAAACGTGCCTCCGTCATTTACAAATTTACGTATTTTTTCATCACAGCCGGTTTTTGTCATGTACAGAACCGGTGCAATCACCAGATCATAGCCGGTCAGTTCATCGTCTGCCCCGATGATATCTACCGGAATGTTCTGCGAATACAATGCTTCGTAGTAATTCAGCACCTCCTGACGGTAATCCAGATCCTGACTGGGACCTGCTGAATAGCGGATGCCCCACCAGTTGTCCCAGTCAAAATAAATGGCTGCCCTGGCCGGAACCCGGGCGCCCAGCGTCTGCCCGCCCAATGCTTCCAGTTCCTCGCCCAGCTGCCGGATTTCACGAAAAATTCTGGTATTGCCGGTTCCCACATGATCAATCACCGCACCGTGCAGCTTTTCACAGGCACCGATGGAACGGCGCATCTGGAAAAACATGACGCTGTCCGCGCCGTGAGCTACTGCCTGATAACTCTGCAGACGCATTTCTCCCGGCCTCTTGGGTGCGTTGTAGGGAAGCCAGTTCGTCACACTGGGGGTCTGTTCCATAAGAAGGAAAGGCTTTCCGCCGCCCACCCCCCGCATCAGGTCATGGGTCAGGGCGATGGATGCCGCTTCTTCTCCGATTTCCGGATAATTGTCCCACGCAATCACATCCATCGCTTTTCCCCATTTATAGTAATCCAGGAGAGGATAAAATCCCATCAGGTTGGTTGTCACCGGGATGTCCGGTGTGATTCCTTTCAGAATATCGGATTCCATCTGATAGCAGGCAAGAATACTTTCCGAATTGAACCGGCGGTAATCCAGTGTAATCCCCTGAAACTGTGTTTTCTCATATTCAAAATGCTCGCTGAGCAGGTTGGGAAGAACAATATCCTCCCAGTCATAAAATGTATGTCCCCAGAAAGCCGTATTCCAGGAACGGTTCAGGTTGTCCAGCGTACCGTATTTATCACGGAGCCACACCCGGAATGCTTTTTCACAGTTTTCGCAGTAGCATTCACCGCCGAATTCGTTGGATACATGCCACAGCACCAGATTGTCATAAGACCGGTAGCGCTGTGCAATTCTTTTCACCAGTTCCGGCACAAACCGCCGGTAGCTGGGACTGTTGGGACAGGAATTATGTCTGCCGCCGAACTTCCTGCGCATGCCATTGAATTCTGTCCGCAGAATATCCGGATATTTTCTTGCCATCCAGGCAGGATGTGCACCGGTCGAGGTGGCCAGGCATACCTTCAGACCGTTTTTCTGAACCAGCTCCATGACCCGGTCCAGCTTATCAAAACAGTATGTATGCTCATCCGGCTGAAGTGCCGCCCAGTTGAATACATTCAGTGTTACAATATCAATATGTGCTTCCTTAAACAGGCGAATGTCCTCCTCCCAGACCTCTTCGGGCCACTGTTCAGGATTATAGTCGCCGCCATACACAATTTTCTTCACTTTATTGCTGTAAATATTCATATTTCCCCCCGCAGATCCTGCCTGTTGTTCAGAGCCGGCATTTCCGGACCGGCTCTGAACGTTTTTTCTGTTATAATGTTGTTGTATTACTGTCTGTTTTACTGCATTCTTTTTTCAGTTCAGTGCTGTGAATTCAGCCGCAGGCGGATATCTCTCGAGGAACTGCCAATGCGGATCTCGCATCTTCCCTCCAGACCTTCCAGACGAATTTTCACCTGTTTTGTCTCACTTGGCTGCAAAGCAACCTTTTCAAATCCCTTCAGCTCCTGAACCGGCTGATTATCCTTCCGTTCCCAGGGTGCCGTGTAGATCTGTACGATTTCCTTACCTTCCCGTGCGCCCATATTGGTAATATCGCATGATACAAAAACATCATTTCCTTCTATTGTAACTGCCGGGTTTTTGTAGTCAAACTGTGTGTAGGATAATCCGTGTCCGAAGCAGAACCGGGGTTCCACTCCGAATGTGTCATTGTAACGGTATCCCACAAATACCCCCTCACGGTATCTGACTTTCTCATCACCGGGAAATTCTCCCACGCAGTGGGCAGAGCAGTCGGTATGTTTTTTGTAAAATGTTTCCGGCAGCTTTCCGGAGGGCGTGGTTATGCCGAAAAGAACTTCCGCCAGTGCGCGTCCGCCTTCCATGCCTGCATACCAGCCCCATACCAGTGTATCTGTCAGGTCAATCCACTCACCCATTTCCACCGGACTTCCGCCTGTCAGCACCACAATCGTATCCGGTCTGACGGTCAGCAGCTCCCGGATCAGTGCATCCTGCTCATAAGGCAGCTTCATATCGGGACGGTCATTGCCTTCGCTGTCCTGATCATGATTCAGACCCCCCACAAAGATCACTGCGTCATATTCCGGCGCCAGCGCCACGGCTTCCTCACGAAGGGCTTTTCTTCTTGCTGCCATTTCTGCTGACTCCGCTGCTGCTTTTGTACCTCCGCCGCCATTTTCCAGGCTGGCTTCCTGCCAGTTCACATCGGAAGCATCCGCTTTTTCATCCCTGCAGTAACCTCTTGCATAATCCACCTGCGTATTGCCTCCCAGCAGCATTTTAATGCCCATGAGAGGTGAAATCTCATACATCGCTTTGATTTCGGCGCTTCCGCCTCCGCAGGAATGAATTGCTTCCGCATTGTCTCCGATCACAAGGATTTTCTTCAGACCGGAAGCATCAAGAGGCAGGCAGTTTTTCTCATTTTTCAGCAGAACCACGGATTCTCTCGCGATTTCCAGTGTCTTTTCCCTGTGTTCCGGTGTATTATACGCCCCTGCCTTCCGCTCACCGTCCAGCATGTGGAGCCGCATCATCAGAAGGAGAATCCGCGCCACCTTCTCGTCGATAACCGATTCGGCAATTTCACCTTTTTCCACCTTTTCATACAGCGGGTCCGCCATAAAATAGGAGTCAAAATCATAGGTTACGGACATCTCGATGTCCAGCTGGGAATTTGCCGCCAGTTCCGTGTCATGAACAGCTCCCCAGTCGGAAATCACGGTGCCGTCGTAGCCCCATTCCTCCCGCAGAATCTTTTTCAACAGGAAATCACTCTGACAGCAGTGCTCGCCGTGGATTTTATTGTAAGCACCCATTACGGTATAAGAACCGCCTTTCATCAGGGTATCACAAAAGGCCGGCAGATAAATGGTGCGCAGCGCTTCTTCATCAATCTCCACATCGACCCACAAACGCTCCGTTTCCTGATTATTTACTGCAAAATGTTTCACACAGGCTGCCACATCCCAGAGCTGAACTCCCTGAACAAAAGGAACTGCCAGTTCCTTCGTCAGATAGGGATCTTCACTGAAATACTCAAAATTTCTTCCGCACAGAGGGCTTCTTTTGATATTAATTCCCGGCGCCAGAATCACATCCTTGCCTCTGCCTCTTGCTTCCTCCCCCAGAACGCTGCCCATATCACGGGCAAGCGCTCTGTTCCAGGTGGAAGCAAGGGCACTGTTGCAGGGGAGGTAAGTAACGTAATCATCTGAAAGATTTCTGCTCATCCAGCTGGCAGGATAAAATTCCTGCCGGACACCCATGGGACCGTCGGACATCTTCAGCGGAGGAATCCCCAGCCGTTCCACACCTGCGGTCTGAAAAAGCTCCGCCCCGTGGATCATACCGATCTTTTCCTTTAATGTCAGTTCATTTACAATATCTTCTGCCTTTTTCTGCATTGTTTTCTGATCCATAGCTACCTCCGGATTCGAATTGATTAATACCATAATACAAACGGTTTTCTCCGTGTTTCACGCGTGCCCTTTAAGGTAAGCAAACTTGAAACCCATGACCCTTTGTATCATTATTTTACACAGATCAGTTCCACACTGTCTTTTGTCAGGTCGGATACGGTTATGATGGTATCCTGTCCCTGAATTTCCATATCGCCATCATTTACGGAGCTGAAAACGCAGTTCACAAAACGAATGGTGCAGCCGCTTTCACCGGTAAGCTGTACGCGGATCTGCTGCTCCTCGCAGGTCACCGTTATATGGAAGATTTCCTTATTATCCTGGTATACAGCCTGTTCTGCGCGGTCCTTCAGAGCATATACCTTTAATTCAATGTCTTCCGCATAGGGTTCTGCAGCATTTACCGGATGCTTCTGAACGGGAATGATAGTATTTTCACGTACCCACAGCGGGATGGAGCAGTAATCGTGCTGTTCTTTTCTCCAGCATCCGCCTTCTGCCGTTTCCCCGGTCAGATAGCTGGTCCAGGTCCCTGCAGGCAGATAATATTCCGCAGTTCCCTCATCATTGAAAATGGGAGCAACCAGCAGTTTATCGCCCAGCATGTACTGTTTGTCCAGATAACGGCAGTTCATGTCGTCTTCAAATTCCAGAGGCATGCTGCGCATCATGGGGATACCGGTTCTGGAGGTCTCCAGTGCACTGCTGTATAAATAGGGAAGCAGTTCCAGTTTCAGCATGGTGAAGAAACGAACCACCTCGACTGCCTCATCATCGTAAACCCACGGTACACGGTAGGAAGTACTTCCGTGTAAGCGGCTGTGTGTGGAAAGAAGACCGAAAGCAGCCCAGCGTTTGTACACGTCCGCTGTGGACTGATGCTCAAATCCGCCAATATCATGGCTCCAGAAGCCGAAACCGCTGGTGGTCAGGGAAAGACCGCCGCGCAGGCTTTCTTCCATGGATTCATAATCGGACCAGCAGTCTCCGCCCCAGTGAACCGGGAATTTCTGGCCGCCCACAGTAGCAGAACGGGCAAAGAGTACCGCTTCTTCTTTTCCGCGTTTCTTTTCCAGAACTTCATATACCGTTTTGTTATACATGTAAGTATAGTAGTTGTGCATTTTTTCCGGATCGGCACCGTTGTAGTAAACCGCATCCAGAGGAATTCTTTCACCGAAATCAGTCTTGAAACAGTCAACACCCATATCCAGAAGCATTTCCAGCTTCTCCTGATACCATCTGCAGGCCTCCGGATTGGTAAAGTCGATGATGGCAAGACCGGGCTGCCACATATCCCACTGCCATACATCGCCGTTTTCACGCTTCAGGAAATAGCCTTTTTCCATACCCTCATCGAACAGGGCTGATTCCTGACCCACATAGGAATTGATCCAGACGCAGATTTTGATTCCTTTTGCCTTGATTCTCTGAAGCAGACCGGCAGGATCGGGGAACACTCTCTCATCCCAGATAAAATCAGTCCAGTGGTATTCTCTCATCCAGCAGCAGTCAAAATGGAAGACGCTCAGAGGAATTCCTCTGTCCAGCATGCCGTCAATAAAGCTCATAACCGTTTCCTCATCGTAGCTGGTGGTAAATGAAGTGGAAAGCCAGAGGCCGAAGGTCCACTGTGGCGGCAAAGACGGTTTACCGGTCAGATCGGTATAGCGAATCACAACATCCTTCATGGTAGGGCCGTCAATAAAGAAATAATCGAGACTTTCTCCCGGCACACTGAAAGCAACCTTGCTCACCTGCTCGGTCCCCACTTCAAATTCCACTTTGCCCGTATGATTGACAAATACACCGTAGCCCTTACTGGATACGTAGAACGGAATGTTTTTGTAGGACTGCTCCGTACTGGTACCGCCGTCTTCATTCCAGATCACAACAGACTGACCGTTCTTTACAAACGGTGTAAAACGCTCGCCCAGACCGTAAATCAGCTCACCAACTGACATGCCCAGCTGCTGGCACATATACGCAGGCTGACCCTTTTCATAAGCGGAACCGGTCCAGTTTTCCCGGATATAGCCAAGGTCCTTATGACCGCTCTTCGTCAGAAGCTTACCATCCCGCTCAAACCGCATGGTACCCTCTTCAATATCAACCACCAAACCGAGACCACCGTTTTTAATAATCAGCAGTCCCTCCTCCTCCGTCACATCCAGCTTCAGCGGCTGAGGCAGATTCAGTTCAAACTCGGGATCATTTTTCCTGTCCACACCCTTATAATGATAAGCCTGCACCCGCAGCACCCCCGGCATGGGAGCCGTCACCCGGATTGTCAGGTTAATACCACCCAGAGTATCACCCTTCTTCACAATTTTCATCGTAGGCGTACACAGCACCACTTCCGTATCACTTTTATTTATTTCATACACCTGCTGCGGAGAAAAACAGGCAAATCCTTCCTTTAACAACCAACATCCATTGTGAAATTTCATAGAGAAAACCTCCTGTATTTTTATGTTTCAAAACATTTTAACAAATAAATACTCAAAAAAATACCGCACTTTTCCGCCATAAAACACGGTGAAAATCTTACAGTCGGGGGACTGGGTGACGGATGGAGGAGAGGCAAAAGAGTAGGTGAGGCGGAAGGGATGACAGGTCCTGTCCGGAGGCGCGCTCCCGCTCTGTGACAAACGTAGCGGTACGTAAGCTCTTGAACCGTCCTCCGGACGGCCCAATCGCTAAGTACCGACGTTTGTCAACGGCCTCCTTGACAGGACCTGTCATCCCTTCCGCCGCCATGGGTTTTCATCTCTCCGGATCCGTCAAAGAAGCCCCCGGCTGTAGATGGGAGAAGGACATCTGAATTGTTGCAGCAGGTGCCGCCCCCTCTTTTTATGCGCTGTCCCCCATTACTGTTCGGCTCTTCATTCCATGGATGAGGGCGAAAAACTATGGCGGCGGAAGGAAGGTGATGTCCTTCTTAAGGGACCGTTGACAAACGCCGGCACCTGCTCTATATGCGCTGTCCTCCCATTACTGTTCGATTCTTCATTCCGAGGATGAGGGCGAAAAACTATGGCGGCGGAAGGAAGGTGATGTCCTTCACGGGGACATCACCTTCCCTCCGCCTCACCCCACCCCCTCATCCCCCCGAAGACCGAACAGCAAAATTTTACCGTATTTCTTCTCGTCTTTTTCCGGTAGTATCTTTTTCTGCTTCAGATATAATGAAACTGACACATTCTGTAATTGTCCAGGGCCGTTTTTTCCGGACAGGTTCTGTTCAGTTACGTGATTTTCAACTGCTTTTTCAGCAGAGAACGGAGGATTTTATGAAATTCGGATACTTTGATGATGCCGAAAAAGAATACGTGATTACGACGCCTCAGACGCCTCAGCCCTGGATTAATTATCTGGGGAATGAGAATTTTTTCTCTTTGATTTCCAATACCTGCGGTGGCTATTCTTTTTATAAGGATGCGAAGCTGCTGCGTCTGACCCGTTATCGTTACAATAATGTTCCGGCGGATACCAACGGCCGTTATTATTTCATCCACCATAAGAATGAGGTGTGGACGCCCGGATGGCAGCCGGTGAAGACGGAACTGGATTCCTATGAGTGCCATCATGGACTGGGGTACACCAGATACCTGTCCTCTAAAGGTTCGATTCAGGCTTCCCTGACTGCTTTTGTTCCCCTTCACGAAAACTGTGAAGTGAATCATCTGGTGATTACCAATACCGGTTCTGAGACAGAGTCCCTGTCTGTTACTTCCTACGTGGAATTCTGTTTCTGGAATGCGGTGGATGATTCCACCAATTTCCAGCGCAATCTCAGTCTGGGCGAGGTGGAAGTATGCGGTTCTGAAATCTACCACAAGACAGAATACCGGGAACGCCGCAATCATTATGCTTACTATTCGGTAAATGCTCCCATTCAGGGCTTCGATACCAGCCGCAACAGTTTTCTGGGAGTTTACGGAAGCATCGAACGTCCCAAAGCGGTGCTGGAAGACAAGGCCGGCAATTCCATTGCCAGCGGCGGCGCCGTGATCGGTTCCCATCGTCTGGAAGTGACGCTGCAGCCCGGTGAATCAAAGAGCTTTATTTTCCTGCTGGGCTATGCGGAAAATGCTGTGGAGGATAAATGGGAAGCACCCGGTGTGATCAACAAGAAACCGGCACGTGAAGTGATGACACGTTTTTCTACAGATGCGCAGGTTGAACAGGCGCTTAAAACACTGAAAAACTACTGGAATGAACTGCTTTCCATCTATACAGTGGACAGCAGAGAAGAAAAGCTGAACCGTATGGTCAATATCTGGAATCAATACCAGTGCATGGTCACCTTCAACATGTCCCGTTCTGCTTCCTATTATGAATCCGGTACCGGCCGCGGCATGGGCTTCCGTGATTCCTGTCAGGATCTGCTGGGCTTCGTTCACCTGATTCCCGACCGTGCAAGGGGTAGAATTCTTGATATCGCTGCAACCCAGTTTGAGGACGGCAGCGCATACCACCAGTACCAGCCTCTCACAAAGAAGGGCAACTCCGATATCGGCAGTGGTTTCAATGACGATCCGCTGTGGCTGATTGCCGGAACCGCCGCCTACCTGAAAGAAACCGGTGATCTGTCCATTCTTCAGGAAATGGTTCCCTTTGACAATGACGAAAGCAAAGCGCAGACACTGGCCGAGCATCTGAAACGCTCCTTCGATTACACCCGCACCCACCTGGGTCCCCACGGACTCCCTCTCATCGGACGGGCGGACTGGAACGACTGCCTGAATCTGAACTGCTTTTCCAAAGAACCCGGCGAATCCTTCCAGACCTTCGGTCCTTCCGAAGGCCCTGTGGCGGAATCGGTTTTCATTGCAGGTATGTTTGTGAAATACGGACGGGAATACGCAAAGATTCAGCACCTGATGAACAATGAAGAAGAAGCCAGACGGGCAGAAGAAGCAGTGGAGACCATGTATCAGACCATTCTCACTGCAGGCTGGGACGGCGAATGGTTCATCCGCGCCTACGATGCATTCGGTGACAAAGTCGGTTCCCATGAATGTGAAGAAGGCAAAATCTACATCGAACCTCAGGGCTTCTGCGTTCTTGCCGATGTAGGTGTGAAGGAAGGCCACGCAAAAAAAGCGCTGGATTCCGTTAAGAAACATCTGGACACCAAATACGGTATCGTACTCCAGCAGCCGCCCTACAGCCACTATTATGTCAATCTGGGTGAAATTTCCTCCTATCCTCCGGGATACAAGGAAAATGCCGGTATTTTCTGTCACAACAATCCCTGGGTTTCCATCGCTGAAACAAGAATCGGCAGAGGCAACCGCGCATTTGAAATCTACCGCCGCACCTGCCCCGCTTACATCGAGGAGATCAGCGAGATTCACAGCACGGAACCCTATGTCTATTCCCAGATGATTGCCGGAAAGGATGCCCCGAAATTCGGTGAAGCCAAAAACAGCTGGCTGACCGGAACCGCTGCGTGGACCTTCGTCAACGTATCCCAGTACATTCTGGGAATTCAGCCCGATTTTGACGGTCTGACCGTAGATCCCTGTCTGCCTGATTTTATCCATGAGCTGAACATCACCCGGATCTACCGCGGCTCTACCTATCACATTCACATCCAGAACCCGGATGGCAATGAAAAAGGTGTGAAATCCGTAACCGTTAACGGACAGGCCATTGAAGGAAACTGCCTGCCTGTATCGGAAATACCTGCAGAATATCAGGTTGAAGTGATGATGTAATACGTGCCTCCGAGCGCACAAAAAGACTGGTGCACTGACTGAAAACCAATTGAAATCAGTTCATGCACCAGTCTCTTTTTATTCTGCATCACTTCCTGTATAAAAGAAGGCCCGCCGCACCATTTTTCAGTGCGCAGGGCCTTCAGTAGAGGAACCTTATGGCTGATATAAATCGCATTAAGAAACATGAGGGAATTTAATGCGGTTTATACCAAGGAGTATAAAGGAAGAATTCGTTTTACTCTACCAGTGATACTCTTTCTTTAATAATATCAGTCAGCATTGCTTCTGCGTCAGCTACACCGGATTTGTCCAGTTCTTTCAGCATTGCGTCATAGTTCTTGTCGAAATCTGCTTCTTTTCCGATGACGCAGGTGATCAGCTGTGACCATGCTACTTCGTCCAGTACGTTTCCGATTTCGTCAAATTCTGCAGGTTTTGTGTATGCCCATACAGCGGAGTAATCGGGTACTTCAAATTCAGATGCCTGAGGGAATACATCTACAAGAAGATCCACATTCCATGCTTCGCAGGCTGCCTTTTCTTCTTCATTATATTCTGCCATTACACTTTCCTTGCTGGTTGTAGTATAGGTATTGCCTTCGCTGTCAACAACACCGGTACCGTAGCAGGGGAACGGATAGGAGTGGAATCCTACACCCGTTGTTTTTGCATAATCCTGGTTGGAATTGGATTCCTTGATTTCATCTTCTGTACGATAGCGTTTGCCGTTTTCGTCTACAAAGTAGTTTACATCCTTGATTCCCCAGTTAACCAGTACCTGTCCTTCATCAGAGCAGAGGTAATCCAGGAATTTGATTGCAGCAACAGGGTCCTTGCAGGCAGTTGTGATGCCTACACCCTGACCGGTTGTAAGACCCTGATACATCAGAGATGCACATTTTGTATCCTTATCCATGGTCAGAGGCAGTGCTGCATAGGTCTTGCTCAGTTTTCCGTCGGCTTCCAGAACCTTTTCACCATCAGAGTAATCCCAGTCGGTATCCATGAGGGAGAGAACACGTCCGGATGCGATCTTTGCGATGTAGTCTTCATGTGTCTGTGTTGCAAATTCATGATCCAGAATACCTTCATTGTACATTCTGTTCAGCCATTTGAAGTATTCTCTTACCTTTTCAGATCTGAATTTGTAGGTTGCATTATAGTTTTCATCGATCAGCCACTGGCCGTTATCGGGTGCGCCTTCTGCGATGTAGCCGGCAGGATTGCCAAGTGTGATCATCCAGTGCCAGTCAGATGCGGAAAGAGAGATACCGATGTTGTCCATGCCGTCATCGTTTGTGGGATGTGCAGCCAGATAGTTTTTGATCATGGCTTCGTATTCATCCAGAGTTTCGGGGAGCTTGTAGTTATTTTCTTTCAGAACATCCCACTGTACCTGTGCATTGCCGGAGCTTGTATACAGTTCGCCGCCTACAGCGTAGGATGACAGCTGGTAAATGGAGGGATCATCTTCGGAATATTTCAGCTTGTCAAATTCTTCGCCGTACATTTTCTTGATGTTGGGACCGTATTCTTCGATCAGGTCGGTCATATCAATCAGTGCGCCGGCATCGATCAGGCTGGCAGCATCGCCTTTTGCGTAAATGATATCCGGATAACTCTGTTCTGCGATCATCAGGGCTACCTTCTGGTCGTCAGAGCTTACAGGATAATCTGTTTTCAGTTTTACACCGGTTGCTTCGGTAAGGGCCTGTGCCACCGGGTCGGTCCAGGGATCTTCCTGGCCATCAGCGTTGTAGAAGGTCAGTTCCACTACTCCGTCTTCACCTGCTGATGAACCTTCATTTTTTGTGTCGTCTTTTTTTCCTCCGCATCCGCTGAAGCAGCCGGCAGTCATAACCATGGCAAGCAGCAGAGCACATACTTTTTTAAATTTCATAATTTACTCCTTTTTTAATAATTATCAGTCTTTTACAGCACCTACAGTCATACCGCCTACGAAGTATTTCTGCAGGAAAGGATATACGATCAGAATCGGAACAGTTGCAACTACAGTGATTGCCATACGTACCGACATGGGTGATACGGAATTCTTGATCTGGTTTGCAGCGGTTGCGGAATGGGTATCCACCTTGATCGTTGCTTTTTCCATGATCTCATACAGGACATACTGCAGTGTGGGCAGGTCTCTTGCGTATAAGTAGGTGTCCATGAAAGAGTTCCACTGACCTACTGCAACGAACAGTGCCACCGTTGCCAGTACCGGTTTGCACAAAGGAAGGATAATCCTGAAGAAAATGGTAAAATCGTTGGCACCGTCCAGTTTTCCGGCTTCCTGAAGCGCCATGGGCAGGCCTTCAATGAAGGAGCGGGTCAGAATAATGTTGTACACCCATACAAGACCGGGGATGATGTATACTGCAAAAGTATTGCCCATGTTCAGTGTTCTTGTAAGCAGCAGGTACTCGGGAACCATACCGCCGCTGACATACATGGTGATAACGAACAGAATGGTAAAGGGCTTGTTGAAATAAAAGTCCTTTCTGCTGAGCACGTAGCTGATCATGGCTGTACATAAAACGCCTGCTGCCGCGCCGATCACCGTTCTGGCCACCGACATCAGAAGGGGTTTCATCAGATCATTTTCCGTGAAAATGTAAATGTAGTTGCTCAGTGTAAACTTTCTGGGAATGATAAAGTTTACGCTTCTCATGGTATCCATGGGATCATTGAATGAGATTGCCAGCACATTCAGGAACGGATACACTGTGATGATAATCATGAAGATAAAGAATACCAGCAGCACATAGTCAAACGTAGAGGCTTTTTTGCGGGTGATGATTTCTTCTTCTTTTTTGCGTCCAAATAACTTCATCCTGTGCCACCTCCTAGACTAATTTGCTTTCACCAAGCATACCGGCAACCTTGTTGGCAATAAACAGCAGGATAACGCCGACAACCGACTGGAACATACCGATTGCAGTACCAAGGCCGTAGTTGTTGGAGCCGATACCACGAACATATGCGAACCAGGAAAGAACCATTGCGTGATCCTGTACAATACCGTTGCTCAACAGCATCTGACGTTCCATACCTACATTCAGCGCACCGCCGATGCTCATGATCAGAAGAACGATGATGGTAGGTTTGATGCCCGGCAGCGTGATGTGCCACATTCTCTGGAAACGGTTTGCACCGTCCACCTGTGCCGCTTCGTACAGACCTTCATCAATACCGGCCATTGCGGACATGTAAACGATGGCATTCCAGCCAACCTCTTTCCAGGCATCGATGAAACATACAACAACCCAGAACAGTGCTGTGTTGGTGGACATCAGATGGAGCTGTTTGCCCAGCATGGTATCGACTGCACCGCCGTCGTTCAGAAGCATCTTTGCGATACTGGCAATGATAACCCATGAAACGAAGTGAGGCAGATAGGATACGGTCTGTGTAACCTTTTTAAATTTTGTAAAACAGATTTCGTGCAGGAACAGAGCAAATACAATTGCCGCAATTGTACCGATTGCGATACCCAGAAGGCTGATACCAATGGTATTGAACATAACCTGACCAAAGATACGATCTGTAAATGCTTTGACAAAGTTATCAAGTCCTACGAATTTTCTTTCCCAGATGGGAAGGGCAAATGAATTCGGCTTAACCTCCTGGAAAGCCATGGTCCATCCCCATAACGGGAGATACTTGAAGATAATCAGCCAGATTACAAACGGAACGGACATATACAGCAGGTAGCGCTGTTTATACATCAGTTTCCAGCTGAATCCGGGCTTTGAAACTTGTGCTTTTGCTTTTGGTTTTTTCATAGCACTTATCCCTCCTTTTTGATAAAACAATTATAAAAATTTTATAAAAATATTAATACCCGAAAATTCCGCACTGATTTACCCTCATTTTTTTAGCTTTATCCGTTATTTTTACTCAAACTCTGTATCATCCTCCCGTTAATATGTCAAAAAAAGCACGGAAACCATTCTAAGATTTCCATGCTTTCTGCAAAAAATTGTAACTGTTCAGAGCCGTTTTCAAAAATACCGGCCGCTGATTTAACCATTCGAAAAATCAGTCTGTCACTTTACCATAAAGTAACACAGCTTCACATGACTGCTGATCCTGATCTCCAGTTCGACCGTTTTCTCCCCATCTGCTTTTCCCGTTCCTGCTTCTTCCGGGTACAGATCAACCCGTACATCGGTAAATCCGCCTGTTTTTCCCGTGAATTCACCGACCTTTTGTCCGTCAAGATAGATTTCCGCCGTTCCGTCTTCCCCGCTTTTCAGATGGAGATACAGGGAACCGGAGTCAGGAAGGATGCAATCCCTGTAGATCAGGCGTCCCATCCGCTTAGGATCCCGGACTGCTGCTGAGGTGAAGCCAAACTGCCCTTCTGTCAGGAAAATATTATCATATTCATCGTAATGATCGGCAGCGATTCGTCTGGTCAGATTGCGGAAGCCGGTTGTTCTGCCGGGTATCTGAACGAATACGCTGCGGCGAAGATCTTCGCTGGAAGCTCCCACAGCAATGCGGTACATCCCCTCTTCCACCATCATTGTTCTGCTGATCACATCGTAGAACCGGAATTCCGACATGGGGATTTCGAACGCAATGCGCCGCTGCTCACCGGGCTGCATGTCTTTCACCCTGCCAAATCCAATCAGCTGTTTCAAAGGCTTTTTCACACGGGAGGCCGGTGCGGTTCCATAGATCTGAACCACCTCATCGCTTGCTGCCGTACCTGTATTGGCAAGGTTGAAGGATACCTGCAGCTTTGTACCATCCTTTGGTTTTACCACCAGATCGGTATAATCAAATGTGGTGTAGGTCAGGCCGTGTCCAAAGGGATACAGAACCTCCCCGTCGAAATAGCGATAGGTCCTTTTTCCCTGAATAATATCATAATCGTCCATGTCCGGAAGCTGGTCATCCGAACGGTACCAGGTCATGTTCAGACGCCCTGCGGGAGCATGAAGGCCAAAAAGAATTTCAGCCGCAGCAGTTCCCATATCCTGACTGCCGGTGGCGCTCCAGAGAATGGCCGGCAGCTTTTCCTGTGCCTGATTAATGGCATAGGGATAATTGGACAGGAGTACCAGTACCGTGCTGGAATTTACTCTAACGATTTCTTCCAGCAGAGCTTCCTGCGCAGGCGGCAGGCAGATGGTTGTTCTGTCCACCTCTTCTTTTGCATTCACCATGGAATTGCATCCCAAAGCCAGAATCACCGTATCGCAGGTACGAGCCAGTTCTTTCGCCTTTTCCAGACCGGATTCCACGATTTCCAGATGGAATTCTGCCGGTTCCCCGTCTTCCCGCATGGAGACAAGGCTGCCGTCCTCATCGATCTGGACTGCCGAACCGAAACGCTCAAGCAGATGCACGGTGCCGTTTTCCAGCCTCTCCAGATGGAAAATCTCCATCACAAACCAGTCCAGCGTGGCTTCCTTTTCTGCGGCGATTCTGCCCCGCTCCGAAGGCGCATCATGTTCTCCCGGTAGTCTGGTATTCATGAATTTTCCGGTTCGCGCTGACTGAAAAGTCAGACTGCCTTCTCCCCAGTCATCACAGATGAAGATGTCGGGTGTATGGGAAAGGCAAAGGGTTCCGTCCTCCCTGATGGCCACACCCCGGTCTCCCAGCCGGAAAATCACCCGGTCCCTGCCGTCGGCGCAGGCAATGTCCCTGCCGGCGATCTCCTCAAGGCCCTGTTTCAACGTTCTGGTGTAGGGCGGCATTCCCCCATACCAGTCGGGATACCACATATCCGCCATGGGACCGATGACCGCCACCTGATTTTCCCGATCGGGAAGCGGCAGCGGAAGCATATTGCCCTGATTCTTCAGCAGAACCATGGATTCCCATGCCACCTGCCGGCAGATTTCCTGATGCGCTCTGCTGTTCAGATCATCCTCACCCACCCGGTCATAGGGATTACTGCCTTCTTTATCATAAATCCCCAGACGCAGCTTTGTACGGAACATATTTCTGAGTGCCTGATCCATGTCCTCTTCCGTCAGAAGATTCAATTCATATGCCTCTCTGGCCGCCTGCTCCACCAGTTCCGGACGATCCGACATGGAATCCACCCCGGCACGGATGGCACCGGCCAGCGTCTGCGCATGAATCCCGTAATAATCATGCATGGTCACCGCCATTTCCATGGCACCGCCGTCGCACACCGCATGACCCAGACCGTACTGATCCTTCAGAATGGTCTGTACCTCGGAATTCAGAATAGCGGGAACACCGTTTACCTTGTTGTACGCCGTCATGATGGCTTCCGCATGGCTCTCCTCAATAGCTCTGCGGAAAGGCTCCAGATAGTATTCCATTTTATTTCTGGAATCCACGGAGGATGATTTGTAGACGCGGCCCACCTCCGTATTGTTGGCATAGAAATGTTTCAGCGTGGCTGCCACCCGCAGGTATTTCGGATCGTCGCCCTGCATGCCTTTTACGTAGGCACCGGCCATGGCACCTGCAAGCAGGGGATCCTCCCCGTAGCCTTCCTCCGTTCTGCCCCATCTGGGATCCCGCTCCATATCCACGGTGGGCGCCCAGCGGCTCAATCCCCGGTCAGGATGACGGTGATACAGCACCCTCGCCTCCCGGCCCGTTACCTCGCCGGCCTGTCGGATCAATTCTGTATCCCAGGTGGCACTCATACCGATGGGCTGGGTAAAGGAAGTAGTTGGTTCCGCCTGCCCCTCTCCGTTCTGGTCATTTCTCGCTTCCACACCGTGAGCAGCCTCACCGCCCACGCTGAAACCCTTTACCCCCAGCCGCTCAATATCCGAAACCGTTGATGCCAGACATTTCATTTTCTCATCCAGCGTCATGGCAGCCAGCAGCCAGTCAATCCGCTTTTCCACTGATAACGATTCATCAAAAAAAGGATTTTTTGCTTTTTTCATGGTATTTCCCCGCTTTCTAATAAATACTCTGATTTCCACCGAACAGCATCTGACAGCGTTTCGACAGTTTTATTTCGTTTTTACTGTCGATCAGTCCGAAATCCAGTTCTTTGTAATTCCACATGGCATGTCCGATATGAAACCGGTCAAAAATCTCCATGGCATCTCTTATCCATGCTGCCGCATCAGCTGCATCGGCAGTGTCGATGACACCGAATTCACCGCAGTAAAGCTGTTTCCCTGAATAACGCACAAAATCCAGGGCATCCTTCAACAGTACATGCATAGCCTGACGGCTGACTTGATTTTCCATAGCTGTATGGGAATATTTTGAAATGTATGTCCGGTTATTGAGAAGAAATTCCGTGAAATCTGAAATGTCATCCGGATAATGAATTTTCCGGTTAAATGCTGTCATCTCCTCCGAAAAATGTGCCCGCTGGTGGGTAAAAACCTGCGGATCATAGAAATGAAAATTGTAAAATACCCTGTCATCATCGAGCAGGTCCAGCTCTTTGAGGCGGAACGGACTGTTCTGCTCGCTGCTTCCTACAAGAATCCACCGTTCCTTATCAATCTGTCGGATAGCTTCCACCGCCCTGCGGTACAGCCGATTCCAAAGATAGCCTGAGCCGTCCGATACTTCGTTGAGCAGTTCAAACATCAGTACCGGAGATCTCCGATTCCGGAAATGCTTCGCAAGCATCTTCCACAGATCGATGAACTTTCTCTGCAGGCTATCCTGTACCAGCAGCGGCATCGGCCGATCCATCTGCCCGTACACATTGCCCTGTGCATGGTGCAAATCGATAATCAGATTCAGATGATATTTTTCGCACCAGTCGGTACACCGGTCCACATAAAAAAGAGCTGTGCTGCAGTCGGTCAGAGATTCCTCTGTCTCAGTCAGCACCCGATAATCAATGGGAAGACGCACATGATCCAGCCCCCATGAGGCAATCTGTGCAATATTTTCTTCTGTAATAAAATGTTTCAGATGAGTGTCCATCTCCATCCGGTTTTGCGGCGGAGCACTCACGCAATCATATTGAGAGAGCCAGCCCCCGATATTGATTCCGCTTTTAAACTGCTCATACAGCATGGTTAACCTGCCTCCTTACCATTAATTCTGATTCGGACTGGCCGAATCACGGACATGATAGCAGGTTTCCTTTTTTTCCGCGAGCAGAAACTTGTCCGGTTCGGGGGCTTTTTTTATCTTTCCGCCAGTCAGGCGGGTATCGGCAGAATGCTCCTGTCCTGAGCTTACGGCTCGGAATGGCTCCTGCTTTTACGGTATTCGCTGGGAAGCACGCCGTATTTGCTGCGGAATTCCCTGGCAAATGCCTTGTTATTGGGAAATCCGTTGTTCAGCGCCACCTGACTGATGGTGTGGTCCGTATTCACCAGTTCCTTGTAGGCTTCTTCCAGGCGGACGCTCTGCAGATAGGTTTTGTAATTAATCCCGGCATATTTCTGAAACATCCGGGACAGGTAGGCGGGGGTATAACCGAAAATCTCCGCCAGCAGTTCCAGCGACAGATCCTCCGTGTAATGATCCCTGATGTAGGAGGTGATGGAGGACAGCCGGTTCAGCTTTCTGTTCTTTTTCAGCATATCCGGCGTCACATTCAGTTCCCGGTACTCCGTTACCATCAGAAAAAGCAGCTGAAAATACAGGCTTTTCACCTTCAGCTGATAACCGCACTGCTTCCCGTCGTAAGCGCAGTACATTTTCCGGATCAGCTCCATGATTTCGCAGTCCTGCAGCTGATTTTTATGGGTAAAACGAATATACTGCTCCCCGGTATAGTAGTCTTCAAATGTTTTGAGCGGCATCTGCAGAACCACCGTCCGGTTGGGAAGGGGCGAAGCAATGGAATGGATCTCATTGGAATTCACCAGCATGAATTCCCCCGGATGGAGCGGGCAGATCTCGTTATTCAGATAAAAATCAAGAGCCCCTTCAAACACCGCAAAAATCTCAATGGACCGGTGCCAGTGCTTATCCCGGAAATAGCCTCCGTCCTTTCCTTCAAACAAAAACATTTTAAAAGGCAGATCCTCATTGGGGATCACCAGCTCATGACTGAACTCCATTCCTGTCACCTCTTTTCTGTTCTATTCGAATATTTTCCAGGCCAGTATCATTTACCAGCCAGTCAACCGATTTTCTTACGCTGTCGGCTGCGGAGCATTCAATGGTGCAGGTCGCGTCAGGCGAAGCGGCAAATACAACGGCCAGACTTTCCGCCACCGGCGCACTGCCTTCCCCCAGAGCCAGATGGGAATCGGCTGTGCCATCGTTATCATGAAGATGCACATGCTTTACATGATTACCCAGCTTTTCTGCCCATTCCACCGGAGAATAATTCGAATAACAGTACGCATGTCCCACATCGAGACAGAGTCCGAAATCGGGATGAGTGATCCGCTCCGCCACTTCCAGGATGGGGTCGATCTCCGGATCCTGCACATTCTCCATGAGAATCTGAATGCCTTCCTTTCCCTCCAGAAAACGGTTATAGAAATCCACCACCCGGTCGGCCCAGCCGATCAGCATGTAAACCTTTGGAATATAGCAGGTATGATAGATAATTTTCCGGGCACCCAGCGCCTTCGCCGCCTGATAGCACTGCTCATAGCGGAGTCTGGTGGCATCCAGCACCAGATTGTCAAATGCCATGGGATTCAGATCAAGAAAGGGACCATGAAGCAGCAGTCTGTCCGTCTCCATATATTTCATCCGTTTCCGGTAGCTTTCAATCGTATCGGGAAGCCGGTTCAGACTGTCCGCCATGGAAAATTCAATACTCTCCACACCGCAGCCGGTTTCCCGAACCAGTTCCTTCATCTGCTCATCACCGGGCAGATGACTGATGTACAGCTGCCCTTTTCCATTAAAAATGCAGCCATCTGTAATTTTGTGCATATGTATTTCCCCCTGCTGCAGGCCCGATTAACCGACCGGCAGCTGTTCTCCGATGTCTGCTCCGTCCTCTCTTTTTCCCTGCCCCACAATGCGGGCAGTCAGTCTTTTCATATAGCAGCGGACCATGCAGTCAATGACATCCTGGGCTGGCTCCTCAGATTCTGTTTCTGTGGACTCTGTCCCATTATACTCTGTTTCTCCAGAGTCAGTCCTTCTTTGTTCCACGTTTTCCGGCATCTTTTTCTCTGAACCATCGCCTTCAGCACATTTCAGCCCCGCCATTTCCAGAACCCCTTCTGCTGCCTTCCACGCCTCTGCAGGACTCAAAAGCCCCCAGTCGATCTGATCCAGCAGATGAGCATAAAGTGACGTGCATGTAACCAGCATCTCATCGTTTTTCAGCTGATCCAGCCGGTTCTCAAATTCGTACCGGGGAATGTACCCTGCTTCCTGCGCATCCGACTGTCCGTCGGATGCGGACAGTTCAGCAAAATTCTGATTCTCAGCAGCATTCCGATTCAAGGGATGCCCGCCTGGCTGCTGCCGGAGCGTTTGTTCCCTGTCCGACCGGTACAGCTCCCAAAGCGTATCCGATGTGACACCGAACCGGTCCATGCGCCGGATGATATCATGCTGCCGCCGGGGACTCAGACCGGTCTGGCGATACAGTGCTTCCTTTACCGCTGCTTTTACTGTTTTTCCAATGGATTCCCCCAGCAGACTGTGATGGCCCGTATCGGTTAATGTATGTTCCGATTCCGGATTGCACACCACAATAATGCCGTCGGTTCCTGAGCCGGTGGCCAGCCCTCTTGAATAACGGCTGGCAGCCAGCAGTTCCTGAAGGGCTGCAACCTTGGCCTCCGCACAGGAAACCATGGCCTTTGCCAGCGTTCCGTGGGGAAGATCGGCATCGATGTGCAGAATGATATTGATCGTGCCCGGTTCCTCACTGTAGCTTGCCGGATCTCCGATGCGGGCGCCGTTGCCTTCTATACCCCCTGTGACGATGGCCGTTACCGTAAAATATGCTTGCGCCATGGTCTGTACGGAAACATTTTCCATGCTGGCTGCGGTGCAGAAACCGGTGCATGTTTCCGGATCCAGCCCCAGATCCTGCCCTGCAATGACATCGAGATGCTCCCGGTAAGTGGGTGCTCTCAGACGAAATTCCATACCGGGCCCCGGGTTTCCGTCGTTATTGAAGACCGCCTGCAGATCGTCCCGGCAGCCCCCGTGATTCAGACCGGTACTGATGACCCGGCGTTTCCCCCGAAAATACAACACCAGAGATTTTTTATAATAATGCAGTTCATCACCGCATGACAATGTACGGATTTTCATAATTGGTTCCTGTTTTGTTTATTGCTGTTCTGACTGTTCACTTTCCTGCTCTTTCAGAATACGCAGAAATTCGTCGTGGTCACCGAAATAGGTGACTTTCTTTGCTTTTCCGATTTTTTCCAGTACAGGAACCAGCTTTCCGCCGGTATAATCGCTGCTTAATGCATTTTTATGGAAAAAAATCCTGCCGGGCATGGTTTCCAGCCCCTGCAGATTCATAAGATTGCTGATACCGAAAGGCACATCCGCCACCAGAATGATATCGGCATCCTTCATCAGTTCCAGATTTTCCCTCTGTTTTTCCTCTGTAACCGGTGTAAACGGCTCCGCTTCCACACATTTCAGGCCCAGTTCTTTACAGACAGCCCAGTCCTCACTTCCCTGATTAACAACGCCTGCCGTCAGTTCATACCCTCTGTCATCCAGTTCTTCCAGCAGACGCACCGCACCGCTGGCACCGCAGATCACATGAATCCGGCAGCGGCCGCCCACCTGTTCTTCCTGCATCACACGGATGGGTACGATTTCCGGCTTGTGAAACATGGGACTTTCCCGGATCACCAGCTTCATATCGTAAAGTTTCTCCATATTTTCCCTGTTAATGATTTCCTGAGGTGTTCCGTCAGCCGCCACTTTCCCGTCCTGCAGCATGATCATCCTGCGGCAGAACCGGGAAGCCATATTGATATCATGAAGGACCGCCAGAACCGTCATATGCTCCTTTTCATTCAGCCCGGCGATCAGTTCCATTACTTCAATCTGATGATGGACATCCAGCGCGGAGGTGGGCTCATCAAGAAGGATGACCTGCGGTTTCTGGGCAATGGCCCGGGCCAGAATCACCCGCTGGCGCTCGCCGCCGCTCAGTTCATTGTACAGCCTGCCGCGAAACATCTCCGTATTGGTCATCTCCATGGCATTTTTTACGATTTCGTAATCCTGCTGGCTCTCCTTTTTTCCAAGTCCCAGATAGGGATTGCGTCCCATCATGACGATATCCTCCACCGTAAAATCATACTCCACATGGTATGACTGAGGCACGACTGCTACCAGACGGGCACGTTCCCGGTTCTTCAGTCGGGAATGCGCCTTACCGCAGATGGTGATTTCCCCGTTTTGCAGGGGCAGAAGACCGGAAATGCATTTGATCAGCGTGGATTTTCCGGTCCCGTTGGAACCGATCAGACCCACAAATTCCCCCTCCTGAACGGAAAAACTGACATTTTCCAGAATCAGGCGGTCACCGTATCCCGCCGAAACATTCCGGCAGTTCAACAGTTCTCTGTTCATCAGAAACCGCCCCCTTTCTTCGTTCTCCGAAGCAGGTACAGGAAAAACGGTCCGCCGCAGACGGAGGTGATAATGCCCACCGGTATTTCCCATGCCACCATGCTTCGCGCCAGCGTATCGCAGATGATCAGAAATGTTCCGCCGAACAGCAGAGAAAGAGGCATGATCCGGTTATGTCTGGGACCGGCCACCATCCGCACCACATGGGGAACCACCAGACCCACGAATCCGATGATTCCGGTCACCGAAATGATGGAGGCAGTGATCACGCTGGAAGCAAACAGCACCTTTCGTTTGAGAAATTCCACATTTACCCCCAGCTGAATGGCTGTATCCTCACCGGTGAGCATAATATCCAGCTCTCTTCCCGAAGTCAGCAGCAGGATGATTCCCACAACAGTCCAGGGCAGCACCTGCCCGATCTGGCTCCATCCCTTACCGTTTAAACTGCCCATGGTCCAGTACACGATCTGATCCATGCTTTCCCGATTCAGAAGCATCACCAGAGAATTCAGAGCGGAAAGAGTCTGGCTGACCGCAATACCGGACAAAAGCAGCGTGGATACCGGCACCTTTTTCCCCACTCTGGATATGTTGTAGACAAGCCCGATTGTTAAAAATGAGCCGGCAAACGCCAGAAGCGTTGTGCCGCTCATTCCCGGAAAGCCTTTATCAAAATGAAGTACAATACCGATTGCCGCGCCGAGAGCCGCACCGGAAGATACGCCCAGCACAAACGGATCCGCCATGGGATTGCGGAAAATCCCCTGAAAACCGGCCCCGCAGACCGCCAGCCCCGCTCCCGCAATAAAACCGAGGATTACCCGGGGAAGGCGCACATTTTTAATGATGGTGATGCTCCCCGATGAAATCCCCTCCAGATCAACGGGCAGATGCAGAATCTCACGGGCCAGAATCCGGTTTGCATCCACAAAAGAAATGGAAGCAATCCCTGTCATGGTGCAGGCATACATCAGAACAAGACACAGCAGCACGGACAGGGCGATCAGCAACTTTCTGTTTATTTTACCGTTCATAGACAGGCCTCTACTGCGCATCCTCAAACAGCTCCGGATAAATATCCTGTGCCAGCAGACGGATGCCTTCTACGATACGGGGACCGGGCCGCTGGATCATATCGGCCTCTTTGGAAAGCCCGTCATAGAAAACGATCTGATCATTTTTAATGCAATCCAGCTCATTGAGACCGGAGGTTCCTTTCAGTTCATCCACTGAGGTGTACAGGGAAATGTACAGATCAGGATTTTTCTCGATAATGGTCTCCACAGAAAGCTGAGGCCATGTCTCACCGGAATCAGCCGCAATATTGACCGCTCCCAGCTTGTTCAGTTCATCATCCAGCAGGGAACCGGCGCCTGCGCTGTAAAAGGAACCGATATCAACAAAAACGGTCTTTTTCTTCTCCGCAGCAGCAGTGATCTTCTGAATCTCTGCCAGATCCTTCTCCATTCCATCCACCACTTCCTGCGCATTTTTACTCAGATTCAGAACCTGACCGGCCAGCAGAATATCTGCCTCGGCTGCTTCCACGGAATTAGCTGAAAAAACAACAACCTTAATACCGGCTGCTTCCAGCTGTGTTCTGATGGCATCATCCAGATAATCGGATACGAAAACCACCTCCGGCTCGCGGGCAATGATCAGCTCCGTATTGGGATCCGTGTACGTACCGATGGATTCTACCTGAGAAGCCTCCTCAGGGTAGGAACAGTAATCGGTGCGGCCCACAACTTTATCACCGCCGCCGATGGCAAACAGAATCTCCGTAGCAGAAGGAGAAAGGGAAACAACTCTCTCCGGCTCCTTCTCCAGAACCACTTCGCTGCCAAAATCATCCGCAATCGTCAGCGGATAAATAACTGCTCCGGAAGTATCGCCGCCTGCCACCTCAGCCGGACCGCTGCTTTCTTCCTGTGACTGCGCCCCCTCTGCCTCAGTCACCTGAGTTTCAGTTTCCTGTTTCCCGGTTCCGGTATCTGACGTACCCTCATCTTTTCCTCCGCCGCAGCCAGCCAGCGCAAATGTGGACAGACACAGCAGAACCGCCATAAATAATGGCATGAATTTTCTCTTCATATGGTATACCCTCCTCCTTGAATTTTGTACATCCGGGCCGGGCACGGCAGCAGATGTACATGAAAAGTTTCACACAAAGTATAACATAAAAGTCTTATCTGGTGAACTACCCTTTAAGGCGAAATGAGAGGTGGTGAGGCAGAATGAAATTGAAATACATCCATGTGACTATAAAAATTCCTGTGATACAATCCCCAGAATTATGATCAACATTACAGATGTCATAAATACGGCACCATAATTCATAAAAAACGAAAAGATTTTTTCCAGATGAATTTTCTGACCATTGTCCATATGTACTGTCCAGAATACAAACTCTCCTTCAGTATCCTGCTCATATGATTGCATTTCTTTACTCTCTTCTTCTGAAAGCAGGGTCTCTGCAATCAACTGATTATTTTCATATTGAAAAATTACTCCCTCTGTCTCACAATCGACATAAATGTACAGGCGGTCCTCGTCATCCAGAAAATAAAGAGGATAATCACGCTCGCCAAACATGAAAGAACAGATATATTTTCCATCCTCATTAAATTTCTGTATTACATGATCTCCACCCAGACCTTTGACATATAAATTTCCCCTGGAATCCTGCAATACGGATTTTTTGCAGATTAAATTAGTTGCAGGATTACAAACTCCTATAATATTCCCTCTCTTTCTGAAATCCACCTCTCCTCCACCAGGGGCTGCCAGTCCTGCAATCCATGATACAAAAGCGACAATCGTAAGAATCACCTGTGTCAGGATGATTATAATTTTCAGCTTTTTTTTCACAAATTTCCTCTCTCTATGAAATACCGATAGAATAATGAAATGGTTCTATTGTACATAGTATTGATTTCTCCATTCATATGCTTTCTCAAAAAATGTTTCATCATTTTCTGATTGTTTTACCCATTTCAGCATCTCTTCCATCATATTTTTCCAGTACATTTCCGGATCATCATTCAAGGAGAATATGTTCCTGACAATCAGTTTATCAGCTAATGATTCTGCGTTTTTATAGTCATTTTTTATTAAATATAAATTAAATAGTGTTGAACGTTCTGATAAAGCAGCTACTTGTTCCATAGAATGGTCGATATAATATTGTATCAGATCAATAATTTTATCAACAGAATTGTACTTATCCCAATATTTCTCTCCATATCTTTCCAGCATTTCTGCTAATTTCGTTACAGGAGTTTTAGCTGACCACCAATATGTATCATACATAGGTGACTCTAATGCCTTTAAATCGCTATATCCTATGCAATTCAGTCCTTCTTTCTGATTTATCAGGACATATTCAGCCAACTTTATAGAAAAAAAATCATCTCCATGTACTATAATTTCAATTGTATCAATACATATAATGTCATGGATTCTTACAAACAATCTATCATTAAACTTTTCAAAATGATTCTTACAAAGATAATCATATAATATTCTGTCATCTAATATATTAATCACTAATATACTCCTTCACTCAACTTTCCCACCGGCAAAAATATACCAAAATGATACTTTTGAAAATACTAATTTTCTTCGCTTACCAGCCCGGAACGCGTGAAAGTATTTCTTCCAGTTCCGGAACCAGATATGTTATGTCTTCAGGATGATGTTTCCCTTTGATATAGTCAGGGATAAAATCCATCGGCCCGGGACGATACAGGGCAGCACCTGCTATGATATCTTCAAAGCAGTTAGGCTTCTCTTCTACTGCCCGATGGACAGTATCTATCACAGTCAGGTTTCGAAGCATCAGAAGGTCCTTTTTCAGATTTCCTAAATGCTTTGCCTGTACCAAAATTCGATATCAAAAAAGTCTCCTTTTCTTTCAGCTGTCTTTTTATAAAATACATCCATGTGATTATAAAAATTCCTGTACTACAAACCACAAAATTAAAATCAACATTACAGATGTACAAAACAGGCTCATATAATTCATAAAACCTGAAAAGATTTTTTCCAGATGAATTGTCTGACCATTGTCCATATGTACTGTCCAGAATAGAA